>JAIQEV010000015.1 GCA_020073585.1 Terriglobia bacterium | reverse complement strand
GCCAGGTTGTATTCGGTGGAGCCGCGCTCGTCGCAGTGGCCCTCGATGGTGACCTTGACCTGCGGATAGTTCTTGAGGAAGTCCGCGGTCTTGGCCAGGGCTTCGCGAGCGTCGGGGCGGATGTCGGCCTTGTTGTAATCAAAGTAGGAGTCGCGAACGTCGCGCAGGAACAGCTCTTCGATGCTGGGTTGCGGCGGCGGAGGCGGCGGAGGAGGAGGCACGGTGACGGTGACCGCCGCGGAGGCGTCCACGGAACCGCCCGGGCCGGTCGCGGTGATGGTGTAGGTGGTGGAGGCTTCGGGAGCGACCTTGGTCGAGCCCTCGGGGGAGACGGCGCCGACGCCCGGCTGGATGACGAGCTGCGTGGCATTGGTCGAGGACCAGCTCAACGTGGTGGAATCACCCTTGTTGATGGTGGCAGGAGCGGCCTGCAGGGTGACCGTGGGTTTCGCCGGAGGCGGAGGAGGCGGCGGCGGCGGGGCCGGAGCCGCAACGGGCTTTTTGGCGCAGCCCACCGTGAGCGCGGCGGCCGCGAAGGCAATCAGCAGGGACGTGCGGTATAGCTTGGACGCTCGAATCATTCCTATCCTCGTTTTCTGTGACCGCGAAGCGGTCACCATTGTGTGAATCTCCACGATCTCGCACCCCGCGAGAAACAATATCCTACCACCGGGCCAACAACGCGAGAAGAAAATGGTGTCGTACTACGATACATTTTGGACACATTTAACGGCGCAAACGTTGCTTCACTTTTGCGACCAGTTGGGCGATTCATTGGCTCCGGTTTGCGTCAACTGCCGGGCCTGGGTGCCGTCGGCGAGCATCTCCCAGATCTGGCGGGAGCCGCCGCGGGTGGACTCGAAGACCAGGTGCCGGCCGTCGGGGGCCCAGGAGGGGCGCTCGTTGCGCCCGGCGTCGCGGGTGAGCTCGACGATCTGACGGGTGGCGGCTTCCATGACGTAGAGGTCGTAATTGCCGTTGGGGCGGCGCCAACTGAAGGCCAACAACTGGCCGTTGGGGGACCAGGCCGGGTCGATGACGTAGCCCATGTCCGGGAGGTCCATCTTCTGGGCGTTGGTGCCGTCGGCGTTCATCATGTAGAGCTGGGGAATGCCGCCGCGATCGCTGACGAAGGCCACGGTCTGCCCGGTCTTGGGATTCCAGGCCGGGGAGGTGCTGGCGCCGGAGGCGAAGGTGAGGCGCTTGGGGCGGTTGCCGTTGGCGTCCATGACGAAGAGTTCGGGCGTGCCCTGCATGGAGGAGGAGAAGATGATCTGCGAGCCGTCGGGGGACCAGGCGGGAGCGCTGTTGGTGCCGCGGAAGCGGGGCATGGCGACGGGATGGCCGGTGTCCATGGAGAACATGCAGATTTGCGGGCTGACGACGCCATAGGCCGCGGCGTAACAGGTGAAGGCGATGCGCGAGGCGTCCGGGGACCAGCGCGGAGTGAGGGAGATGGAGCGCAGGGAAGTGAGGGGGCGCTGGTTGGCGCCGTCGTAATCCATGACCCAGAGTTCCTTGGCGCCGGTGCGGGTGCTGACGAAGGCGATCTGCGTGGCCGCCACGCCGGGGAGGCCGCCGGAGAGTTTGCTGACGATTTCGTCGGCGAACTGGTGGGCGAATTTGCGGACCTGGGCGTCGGTGGGGGCGCCACGATAAACCTTGCCGACGACCGCCGGGGCGGAGGTGTTGCGCACGTCGTAGAGCCAGGCCTCGATGGCGACTTCGGCCGGAGATTCGGAGAGATTACCGAAGGCGGCGAGATGCGCGGAAGCGGGGGGCTCGTTCCAGTCCAGGGGCTTCAATTCCGCGGGGACGCTGGGAACCTGCTTGGGGTAGAAGCTGGGGCTGACCAGGTCGAGGATGCCGCTGAACTGCAGGTCTTCGCGGACGACGTCGGTGAAGAGCTTGCTGTGCGGCTGCGCGGCGCCGCTGCGCGGGGCGAAATCGGCGACAGCCACGCGCGGCTTTTCCACGCCGAGACCGGTGCCGGTGCGGAACCAGTCCTGCGCCGCCGCGGGCCACGCGCCGAGGAGCAGCGCGGTGAGCAGCAGCAGCGAACCAGCCAGTTTGCGATGGGGGAGCACGTTTTCCTCCAGATTCCGTCCGCGGAGCTTGCCAAGCGGAGGCCTGCGATTCATCGGTTCATTCCCAGATCGAAATCGAACGTGACGGTTACATACGAGCCGGAATAGTCGCCGGGCAGGGCGGGCATGGGGTTGGAGCTGAGCACGGCGCGCAGGCCGGAATTGTCCATGGAGGAGTTGCCGCTGGACTGCGCGATGTGCACGTCCTTGACGGCGCCATCGCGGTAGATGGAGAAGATGACGACGCAGTGCGCGGTGCGGGCCGCGAGGATGCGCTGGTCAATGGTGTTCTGCAGCCAGTTGCCGGCGATGCGGCGCTTCACGGATTCGACATACCAACTGTAGCGGGCGGCAAAATCGCCGCCGCCCTGGCCCTGTACGCCGACCTGGCCCCCAGGGCCGCCGGGCACGGAGGAGTAGCCGGTGGGGAGATTGGGCGTACCGCCGCGGCCGTAGGGGACGGCATTTTCGGGAGGCGGCAGCTTGTCCTCGAAAACGCGCGAGGGGTGGGAGGGGGGCTTGGGCGGCTTGTTCTTTTCGAACTGCGGAATTTTCTGGGCGTCAGTAGGCGGCTCGGGGAGTTTCTTCTGCGGTTCTTCCTTGTAGAGGCCCTTGGTGGGGTCCACAACCTGGCTGGGGGAAACCACGGGCGGCGTGGGCATGGGAATGCCGGCGAGCGGGCCGACCAAGGTGACTTTGACGCCGTCGGAGACGCCGCCGATGCCGCCCCAGGGGCTGCCTTGCTGCTGGAAAAAAGCGGAAGCCAAGCCGGCAAGAGTGATCAGGGCGTGGAACAGCAGGGAATAGACCACGGCCTTCTTGAGGGTGAGGTCGTCGTAGCTGGCGGCGGTGCGCATCGCTTAACGTGTCCGCGGCCGGTCGGAGAGCGGCTCGGTGACGATGCTGATGTTGGTGACGCCGGATTGGCGCAGGGTGTCCACGACCATGGCGAAGCTGCCGAAGGGCACGGTCTCATCGCAGCGGAGAAAGACGGCGTCCTGGGGGCGGCGGAGCTGAGAGCGGACTTTTGCGCCGAGGTCGTGGATGTTGACCGGCTCGTTGCCGAGATAGATGCGCTGGGACTTGTCCAGGGTGATGACCAGGCGCTGCTCGGTGATCTCCTTGACGGTGTGCGTCTTGGGCAGGTCCACTTCGATGCCGGACTGCAGGATGGGCGCGGTGATCATGAAGATGATCAGCAGGACGAGCACGACGTCGACAAACGGAACCATGTTGATTTCCGAGAGCGAGGTCTGCGTCGATTTGGAAAGTTGCGGCATCGTGGGCAGAAGGCGCCCGGCAGGCGGGCGCGGCGAAATTCAGCTGTACGTCTTTTCGATCTCCGCGGCGACTTCCAGGGCGAAGCTGTCCAGGCGCTGCGCCAGGTCGCGGATGTTTTGCAAAAATTGGTTGTAGAAAATGACGGCCGGGATGGCGGTGAAGAGGCCGGCGGCGGTGGTCACCAGGGCCTCGGCGATGCCGGGGGCCACGACGCGCAGGCTGGCGGCGCCGGCGCTGCCCAGGCCGGAGAAGGCGTCCATGACGCCCCAGACCGTGCCGAAGAGGCCAATGAACGGGGTAACGGAGCCGGTGGTGGCCATCCAGGACATGCCCTTTTCAACGCGGCGGATCTCTTCGGCGGCGGCGAGTTGCATGCGGACGGTGATCGCGGAAATGCTTTTCAGTTTACCGGGCTGCCCGGCGGTGGCGGCGAGCTGGCTTTGCAGCTCCCGGAAACCCGCGGCATAGAGCGAGGCGAAAGGGGAACCGGCGCTGGCCAGGGCTTTGGGATTGGCGACGCCGCGGGTGGCGCGGAAGATGCGCAGGAACTGGTCGCTTTCGCGGTTGATGCGCTTGAAGAGGCCCAGCTTCTGGAAAATCATGGCCCAGGAAACGACGGAAAAAACGAGGAGAAGGAGAAGAACGATGCGGGCGATCCAGCCCGTCTGGCTGAGGATGTTGGTCAGGATATTGTCGAGGAGCAGGATCGACGTGTACAGGGGAATGACGATAACCCTCCGCCGAGGAATTTTTTTCGAGCACGTTCACCGTAGCACACGCTCCGGGAGCGGTCAAAGAGAATTGGACGGCGCCGTGCTGAAAAGAGTTGCCACGGCAGAAAAATTGCTCTGCGCGCAGGGGGCGCACTATTCGTAGCGCAGGGCTTCGATGGGATCGAGAGCGGCGGCTTTGCGGGCGGGATAGTAGCCGAAGGAGATGCCGGTGAAGGCGGCGAAGAGAACGGCGACGGCGATGGTCTCGACGGAGATGGTAACCGGCCAGGCGAAGAGCCGGGCGAGGGTTTGCGCGGCGAAGACGCCGCCGAGCACGCCGAAGAGCCCGCCGAAGAGGCACAGGACGACGGCTTCGCTGAGAAAGCGCAACTGGACGTCGTGCTCGGTGGCGCCGACGGCCAGGTGCAGGCCGATCTCGCGGGTGCGCTCGGTCACCGAGACGAGCATGATGTTCATCACCCCGATGCCCCCGACCAGCAGAGAGACCAGCGCCACGCAGGTGAGCATCAGCGTCAGCGCGTTGCTGGCCTGTTCCTGAGCCTGCAGGATCTCCTGGGGGCTGCGGATGTTGAAGTCGTCCATGGCGCCGGGAAGGATGTGGTGGCGCTCGCGCAGCAGCAGGGTGATGTTGTCCTGCGCCGGGCGGATGGCTTGCGGGGAGATGGCCGAGCACAGGATGTCGTCGAGCCAGTCGATGCCTTTCACCTTTTTCTGCGCGGTGGTGTAGGGAATGAGGAGGAAATCGTCCTGATCCTGTCCGGTGGCGGAAAAACCCTTGGGCTGCAGCACGCCCACCACGCGGAAGGGCATGTTGCCGACACGAATGGTCTTGCCCAAGGGGTTCTCTTCGGGAAAGAGATAGCCGACGACGGTCTGCCCGAGGACGGCGACGTTGGCCGAAGCGTCCACCTCATCCGGGGAGAAGATGCCGCCGGAGACGACCGACCAGCGGCGGACGGAGAGGAAATCCGAGGAGACGCCGCGAAAAACGGTGTTCCAATTCTGGTTCTGATAAACGACCTGGGTGCGGCCGTCCACCTGCGGCGAGCAGGTCTTGATGAGCGGAACTTCCTGGAGGATGGCCTGCAGGTCGGTGAGGCGGAGCGACATGGTCGCGCCGGTGCCGGTGCGCACGCCGCTGACGCTGCGGCCGCCGGCCTCCACCCAGACAAAATTGTCGCCGAGCATGAGCATCTGCTCGCGAATCTGGCCGGCGCCGCCCTGGCCCACGGCCACGGTGCAGATGACCGCGCCGATGCCGATGGTGATGCCGAGCATGGTCAGGCTGGTGCGCATCTTGTTGCGCCCGAGGGTGCGCAAAGCCATGCGAACTGTGGAGCGCAAGTCCATCGTTAGGCAGGCCCCTTAAAAAAGAGTAGTCCTGCGAGGCCTGCAAGGGCAATCAAAACCGGCTCGGGAATTTTCTTCGCGGCCAGAAGAAGAAGGAGCGCCGCCGCCGCGATCAGGACGGAAGGGAGATCCATCAGGGCGCGCCGGCCAAGAATATAGACGGCACCGGTGATTGCGCCCACGGCCGCGGCTGTCACACCCTGCACGAAGGCCTTCACCTGCGGATTTTGCGTGAAGCGCTTGTAGAGGGGTGCGGCGGCCAGAACGATCAGGTACGGCGGTACGAAGACGGCGAGCGAGGCGAGCACGGCCCCGAGCATACCGGCGACGAGGTAGCCGATGAAGCCGGCGGTGATCACGACAGGCCCCGGGGTAATCATGGCAATGGCGACGGCATCGAGGAATTGCCGCTCGGTCAGCCAGTGAGTCTGGGTGACAACGCCTCCGTAGAGAAAGGGAACAATGGCCAACCCGCTGCCGAACACGAAAGCTCCGGCCTTCAGGAAAAAGAGAAAGAGGGTGGTGGTTTTGTCGAAGGAGGCAGAACCTTGCATTCCCTGCGTCAGCCAGCCGAAGCCGCTGAGCAGCGCGGGTGCGATGCCTTGACGGAGAAAAGCAGGCGGAGCCTTCAGAAAAAGCGCGATCAGCCCGCTAACGAGAAAGAGCCAGACAATCTCCGACTCGGTCCGGGCGGTGACCAGGGCCGTAGCCGCAAACAGCAGCCACAGCAGCGGGTCCTTTTTCAGCGTGGAGCGGATGAGTTTGTAGGCGCTGCGCAGGAGAATGGCGATGACCGCAGCGCCGACGCCATAGAAGATGGCGCGAATCCACGAGAGCGTCCCGTGCTGCACGTAGAAGAAAGCCAAAACCAGGACCATCATGAAGGAAGGGAGGATGAAGGCCGCGCCGACCAGCGTAGCGCCGAGGGTGCGGAAGCGGACCCAGCCGAGATACATGGCCAACTGGGCTGCGAGAGGGCCCGGGGAGAGCTGCGAGAAGGCCAGGCCCTCGAGGTAATCGCGCTCCGAAATCCATTGCCGGGATTCCACCAGGTCGCGGTGCATGTGGCCGGCAAGAGCGATGGGGCCGCCGAATCCGAGGGTTCCCAAATGAAGGAAGTAAGCCAGGAAATCACGGAGGGTCCCGCGGGTGCCGGAATCCGGCGCAGTTTGCGGAGCGTTGCCCAGCGGTTGATTCACGTTTATTTCCATACGGCGCTCACTGAGCGTCGGACGATCCCAGAAGGTCTAGGGCGGCGCGGAACCCTTCGGCGAGCTTCGCGGCTGGCCCGCGGCCCCAGTAATGGAGAAAGAAAACCGCGGGCTGCGTCTTCAGCATGTGCTGATGGATGGCCACAATGTTCAGGCCGTGCGCGCGGAGCGCCTTCAATACGCCGTTGACTTCCGAGTCGCGCATGGCGATGTCGCCGGCGATCTGCGCATCGGCATCCGATCCGGCGAAGGCCGCCCAGGAGTTCAATCCCATACGGGCGTTGATGACCGCGCCCATTTCGGTGAGGTGCAGATCGTCGCGGCCGACGGTGAATTTCTGGACGGCGCCGAGCGCCTCGCCGGGACGCCCGATGATTTTGGTGAGCGCGGCAGCATCCAGAACGGGCGGGGCAGCAGCGGCCATGGGCGCGGATTGCCCCGCCACGGGAGCGGGGTGTCCGACGAGGTCGAGTGCGGGCTTGATCTTCTGCGCAAGATCCAGCGCTTTGCCGCGGCCGTGCACGTGAAGGAAGAACAGCCGCGGTTCTTCCCAGAAAAAGTGGTTGTGGAGGGCAGTGGCCTCCAGGCCGTGATCGAGAAGGGCGGAAAGCACGGGGTTGACCTCCTCCTGCGTCAGGACCAGATCGCCCATGAGCACGTCCATGCCCCCATCGCCCTTCGTCAAGCCAATCCAGCCGCCGAAGCCGAAGGGCGTTGGCGTATCATGACCGGCGATCCGCACATGCAGATCGTTGCGCGGAAGGTTGATCTTCAGGACGGCCGCCTTGTAGTCGCCACTGCGGCTCAGATAGCGGAGCACCTCCTGGTAGTCAGCGGGAATCTCTTGCGCGGGAAGCCTGGAGGCGGCCAGGGAGATGCACAGGGCGAGAAGAAGAAGGATTCGGCGGAGATGTCTCAAGATGTACCTCCTGTGTTAGGGACTGGAGTGTAACGCCAGGCTGGGGTTGCGGCAATGAATTCGTCAGGCAAAGGCCGCCAAGAGGCGCACCGGGGAACGTGCTAAACTAGCCGGGAAACCATGGGAAAAGGCTTTGATATCGGGCTGGAAGCGCTGGCGGCAGGCTCCGCGACGGCGCGGGAGACGCCTGCGAATGCGGGTTCGGGCGCGCGCGGCACGTTTTTTCTGGAGACCTTCGGCTGCCAGATGAACGATCACGACTCGGAGAAAGTGGCCGGGGTGCTGCTGGCGCGCGGCTACCGCCAAGTGCAATCGCCGGAGGCCGCCTCGGTGATCCTCTACAACACCTGCAGCATCCGCGAAAAGGCGGCGCAGAAGGTCTTCTCGCGGCTGGGAGAATTCCGGGCGCAGCCGAACGAAGGGCGGATGATCGGGGTGCTGGGCTGTCTGGCGCAGCAGGAAGGCGAGGATATTTTCGAGCGCGCGCCGTGGGTGGGGCTGGTGTGCGGTTCGGCGAGTTACAGCAAGCTGCCGGAACTACTGGCGCAGTGGGAAGCGGGGCAGCGGCGGGTCACGGGACTCGAGACGGATACGGAGGAAACTTTCGAGACGGAAATGACGCGGCGCGACAATCCCTGGCGCGCCTACCTGACGATCATCGAGGGCTGCGACAAGGCCTGCTCGTACTGCGTGGTGCCGTACACGCGGGGGCCGGAGCGTAGCCGGTCGAGCGCGGCGGTGCTGGCGGAGGCGCGGCAGCTCGCGGATCTGGGCTACACGGAGATTCAACTGCTGGGGCAGACGGTGAATTCCTACCGCGATCCCTCGCCGCGCGGGATGCGCTTTGCGGAGCTGCTGCTGGCGGCCGCGGAGGTTCCGGGGATCCGCCGGGTGCGCTTCACGACGTCGCACCCGCGGGACTTCACGCCGGACATCGTGCAGGCGATCGAGGCGCAGCCGGCGGTCTGCGAGCATGTGCACCTGCCGGTGCAGTCCGGCTCGACGCGGGTGCTGCGCGCGATGCAGCGCACGTACACGCGCGAGGAGTATCTGGAGAAAATTGCGCTGCTGCGGAGCGCGCGGCGGGCCATCAGCGTGACCACGGATTTTATCGTGGGCTTTCCGGGCGAAACGGAAGAGGATTTTCAGGAGACGCTCAGCCTGCTCGAAGCGGCGCAGTTCGACGGGGCGTTCTCCTTCAAGTATTCGCCGCGGCCCAACACGCCGGCGCAGACGATGGCCGACGCGATTCCCGAGGAAGAGAAGAGCCGGCGCCTGGCGATGCTGCTGGAGAAGCAGCGGGAGATTCAGACGGCGCGCAACGCGGCGCTGGTGGGGCAGCGCTTCGAGGTACTGGTGGAAGGGAAGTCGCGGAGGCAGAACCAGTGGGCCGGGCGCACCTCCAGTAACCGCATGGTGAATTTCACTTCGCCGGTCGCCGGGCTTCTGGGACAATATGTGCAGGTGCAGGTAAGCAGCGCGGGGCCTAACAGTCTGGCGGGCGAAGCGGTGCAAGAGTGAAGAGCACAGGCTCCCGACCGAGTCGGGACAAGTTCCGTCTGTGCTACGGGAGGGCTCGATGGAAGTCGAAATGAAGATTCGCAGCCTGATGATGGATCCCGTGACGAACATGCCCATCGTGGTGTTGAAGGACCTGCAGGGCAACGCCGTGCTGCCCATCTGGGTGGGGATCTACGAAGCCAACGCCATCGCCCTGGAAATCGAAAAGGTGCAGACGCCGCGGCCGATGACCCACGACCTGCTGCGCAGCGTGCTGCTGGGGCTGGACGTGCACGTGCAGAAGGTGGTCGTGAACGACCTCAAGGACGACACGTTTTACGCGCTGATCTGGGTGGAGTCGCGGGGCGAAGTGATGGCCATCGATTCGCGGCCCAGCGATGCGCTGGCTCTGGCGCTGCGCGTGGACTGCCCGATTTTCGTGGAAGAAGAGGTTCTGAAGAGCTCGAAGGTGTCCAGCGCGGTTTCCGAACGGAGTTCGACCGAACAGTTGCGCAACTGGCTCGAAGGCCTCTCCGACGATGACCTCGGCCGCTACAAGATGTAGAGGCGTAGGACTGCTGACAGTCACATGTGGTTGCGCGCGGGGCAGGCGCTGTTTTTTTCCTTATCCTCGCTCTCTGCGGTACTTCTTGAACTCTCAAGATCTTCCAAGACAAATGCGAAGAAAGACGGGCACGGCGGTGCCGTGCCCCTACGGGCGCGCTGCAATCCGGGTTAGCGGAGGGCGGCGGCGCGCAGGCGGCGCACGGTCCTCTGCCAGACGTACAGCAAGACACAGCCGATCAGGATGAGAGCAAAGCTCAGGCCGGTCCATAGGCCGAAGACGCCCCAGCCGCGGCGGAAGCAGAGATAGGCGCCGAGCGGGAAACCGATCAGCCAGTAGGCCGAGAAGTGACAGAGCATGGGGGTGCGGGTGTCGCCGGTGCCGCGCAGCGCGCCGGTGGCGACGGACTGGATGCCGTCGAAGAGCTGAAAGGCGGCGCCGGCGGTGAGCAGGAGGATCGTGCCGCGGATGACCGCTTCGTTGGGCGTGTACATGCGGGCGATCCAGCGGGGAAAGACCAGCAAGGCCAGCGAGGCGCAGCACATGAAGGCGGCGCTGAGAGCGATGGCCGTGCCGCCGGCGTCCGCGGCTGCCGCGGGGTCCTTGCGGCCGATGGCTTGGCCGACGCGCACGGCCGCGGCGGAGGAGATGCCCAGGGGCACCATGTAGGTGAGGGAAACGGTGTTCAGGGCGATCTGGTGGCTGGCCAGGGCCACGGCGCCGAGGCGGGCGATGAGCGCGGTGGCCAGGGCGAAGACGGCCATCTCGAGGGTGATCTGCAGGGCGGCGGGAAGGCCCAGAGCGAGCAGGCGGCGGATGCGGCGGAGATCCACTTCCACAGGGGTGTGGAGAAGTTTGGTGCGGTGCTTGCGGTCGTACCACAGCAAGTAGGCAATGAGCACGGCGGCCATGTAGCTGCGGGCGATGGCCGTGGACCAGCCGGAGCCCACGACGCCCATCGCCGGGGCGCCCCACTTGCCGTAAACCAGCAGCCAATTGCCGGCGAGGTTGACGAGGTTCGCGGTGAGGAGCGCGAAAGCCACGGGCTTGACGAGGTTCATGGCTTGCATGGTGCGGCGCACAGCGAAATAGAGCAGCAGAGGGAGCACGCACATGGCCAGCGCCTTCATGTATGGGATGGCGAGGGCGGAGACGCGCGGCTCGGCGCCGAGGGCGGTGAGCAACGGCGCGAAGAACCAGATGGGGGTCATCAGGCAGGGGGTCATGGCCAGGGCCAGGTAGATGCTGTTGAGCAGCGAGCGATGGCAATCTTCGCGCTGGCCCGCGCCGAAGGACTGGGAGACCAGGGTGTCCAGGCCGATCAGCAGGCCGCTGCCGAAGAGGGCCAGGACGTGGAAGAGGCTGGAGCTGATGCTCACGGCGCCGATGGCCGCGGCACTGTCCGGGAGGCGGCCCACCATCATGGTGTCCACGACGGCCATGCTCATCCAGCCGAGCTCGGCGAGAACCAGGGGCAGGGCCAGCTTAAGCGTGGGGCGGAACTCCGCCCGCAATGTGCGCAAGCGAAACATGGGGAATGGCGAGGCTAAGTGTAAGCGGGGGAGGCCCCGGAGACAAAGCCGGAGGCACTGGGGGGCCAGGAGGTAACCGATGGGACTCCTTGGAGCGCGAGTTCCATTGACCGAAGCGGATGTAGCCTTTACCGTAAAACTACCAGGATAGTGTGGGTGCGCGGGCGAGGGGCTGTTTGCAGAAACGTCCGTGGCAGATGGAATTTGCCACGCGCTGCGCCACTGAGGAGGAGAACCGTGGCCCTGCTAGGTTCCGGACTGAACGAAAGCACGGATAAGCATTACCGCACCGCTTCGCGCGTGAATTCGCGCGTGCCGATTGCCGTGGAGTGGACGGATGCCGGGAACGACCTGCGCGTGGAAGGGGTGACGCTGGATGTCAGCTCGAAGGGCTGCCTGGCGGTCGTGCCGCAGGGTTTCACCGTAGGACAGCACCTGCGCGTGGTCAATCTGGTGACCAACCAGGGCTGTGCGGCCGCGGTCGTCTGGCGCGGCCACGAAGGCCGCAACGGCTGGGAGCTGGGTCTGGAGCTGCAGAATCCCCCGGCGGACTTCTGGAGCCTGGAGTTCTGAGCGGGGCCGCGGGCGGCACCTGCGGTTGCAAGCGGGAAAGGCACAAGTTTAGGTTGGGTAGCTGAGAAACGGGGCTGGGCCGCGAGGTCCGGCCCCGTTGTTTTATGGGGGAACCCAGGCGACGAGGCAAGAGGCCTGGCCTGGGAGGGGGCCGCCGGGAGGAGCGGGCCGGGCGGGGAAGGGCGTCCGGGGAGGAGGAACCCCGGCGGGGGCCAAAAAAGCGCATATTTCGCTTGCGAATCCACAGGCAGATTCCGTACATTTAGCCTAGCCCTTGGGGGGTATTTGCGGGAGACAACAACATATAGCAAGGCTGTTGCCGGACCGCGGCGTCCCCGGTATGCGCCGGCGGATGGAGGCAGAAGCGCATGACGGCCATCATAACGATCGCGAATCAAAAAGGCGGCGTGGGCAAGACCACGACGGCGATCAATCTCGCGGCGTCCCTCGCGCACCGCGGCAAGCGGACCCTGCTTATCGATCTCGACCCGCAGGCCAATTCCACCATCGCTTTTTTCGAGGCCAGCGACGTGGCGCTGTCCATGTTCGAAGTGCTCAGTGATGCGCGGGCGGAGATGGCCAAGGTCATCATGCCCACGAAGGATCCGAATCTATTCGTGGGGCCGGGACGCCTGGCGCTGGCCAAGCTCGAGCAGGTGCTGGCCGGGCAATTCGACGCGCCGTACAAGCTGAAGGACGCGCTGGCGCCGGTGCTGCGGGAATTCGACTACGTCATTCTGGACACGCCGCCGTCGCTGGGCATTCTGACGGTGAACGCCATGGTGGCCTCCACGCACCTGCTGGTGCCCATCCAGGCCGCGTATTTCGCGATCGAGGGCACCGACGACCTGCTGGAAACCTACGAGCGCATCCGCGCGCGGCCCAATCCCGCGCTGCAGGTGCTGGGAGTGGTGATCACGCTGTTCGACCGGCGCACGAACATCTCGCGCGACACCCACGAGCAGATCCGCTCGGTCTTCGGCGGGGTGCTGTTCAAGACGCGCATCGGGAAGAACGTGCGCCTGGAAGAGAGCCCGGCGTACAAGGAAACGATTTTAACGTTTGCCCCGAAGTCACCCGGCGCTGCCGATTACAAAAAGCTAGCCGCGGAGGTTATCCAACGTGTCGAACGTGTCGAAGAGAATCGGACTGCCCGTCGCGCTGAAGATGCGGCATGACGCCCACTACATCGAATCGCTGACGACGTTCAGCGGGGCGACGATCGGGCGCATGATACCGGTGGAGAATATCCGGCCGAATCCGGAGCAGCCGCGCAAGGCCCTGGGAGACCTGCGCGACCTCACGGACTCCATCCGGGAGAAGGGCGTGCTGGAGCCGCTGTTGGTGCGCTACGTGCCGCGCGAGGAGTGCTACCACATCATCTCGGGCGAGCGGCGCTATCACGCGTCGCGCGCCGCGGGGCTGCGCGAGGTGCCGTGCATCGAGAAGACCGCGGACGACGCGGAAACGCTGGAGCTGGGACTGATCGAGAATATCCAGCGCAAGGACCTGACGGCGTTCGAAGAGGCCGACGGGCTGCATCGGCTGGCGACGCAGTTCGAATACACGCACGAGGACATGGCGCGGAAAATCGGACGGGCGCGCTCTTCGGTGACGGAGACGCTGTCGCTGCGCAACATTCCCGAGGCCATCCGGCGGAAATGCGTGGAGCACGGGCTGACCTCGAAGTCGGTGCTGCTGCAGATCGCGCGGCAGCCCACCGAGAAAAAGATGGCGGAAATGCTGCAGCGCATCCTGCAGGGCGGACTGACGCGCGACGAAGCGCGGCGCGAGCGGCGCGACGAACAGCAGGGCGGGCCGCGGCCGCAGCCGTTCATCTTCCATTTCGAGCCGGAGACGGAGAAGTTCAAGCTGCGCATCCAGTTCCGGAAGAGCAACGTTTCGCGGGAGGAGCTGATCTCCACGCTGCGCGAGATTCTCGCTTCCCTCGAGGAGTCGTCGGAAACGGCGAACTCCGCAGTCGCCTAAGCGGCTGTTTGCAAGGAAGGGCCGGAGGCGGCTTACGCTTCCGGCCCGCCTGCCTTATGCCCGAACTTTCACGCCAGCAGATGCAGATTCTCGAACGGCTCTTCGCGGCGGGCTTCCGGCCCATCGCCATTCCTCCCTATGAAAATGCGCTCTGCGTGCGCCGCGGCGAATGCGCGGCCGTGCTTGCGCCGGTGGAGAACGGCGGGCTGCGGCTGCAGGCCCCGCCGAGCTATCTGGTGGCGGGCAACCTCAGCGTGCGCATCCAGCGCGAGGGCCGAGAGTTCTTCGTGTGGAAGAAGAGCGAGATGGAAGCCACGGTGGCGCGGCGGGCGGAGCTGGAACGATTCCGGGCCGAACTAAACGAACTGCTCGAGCAGGGACTCCCACAATAGCTTGCCGGGGCGCCGCCGCGGAGTTGCAATCCAATTCGCGCCCCGGCAAACTCATCGCTATATGACGACCTACGACCTGATCTGCATTGGCGCGGGACCCACGGGGCTGGCCTCGGCGATCGAAGCGCGGCGCGCCGGGATGCGCCCGCTGGTGATTGACAAAGGCTGCCTGTGCAATTCGCTGTTCCATTACCCGGTCAACATGGTGTTTTTCACCACGCCGGAACTGCTGGAGATCGGCGACCTGCCGCTGGTGTGCGCGGCGGAGAAGCCGACGCGGAGCGAGGCGCTGAAGTACTACCGCAAGGCGGCCGAGCATTATCAGCTGGAGTTGCGGCTGTTTGAGCGGGTGGAGCGGGTGGAGGGCAGCGACGGGAAGTTTACGGTGGTGACGCGCGCGGAAAACGGGACGGAGCAGCGCTATGCGGGGCGCAAGATCGTGGTGGCCACGGGCTACTACGATCTGCCGAATCCGCTGGGCGTGGAGGGAGAGAATCTTCCGCACGTCTCGCACTACTATACGCAGCCGCACGAATTCTGGAACCGCGACGTGGTGGTCATCGGGGGAAAGAATTCGGCGGCGGAAGCGGCGCTGGACCTGTTTCGCGGAGGCGCGCGGGTGACGCTGGTGCACCGCGGAGCGGAACTGGGTGCGACGATCAAATACTGGGTGCGGCCGGACATCGAGAACCGCATCAAGGCCGGGGAAATTCGCGCGCTGTTCGGAAAGCAGGTGGCGCGCATCGCCGTGGACCACGTGGTGGTCCGCGGCGGCGCGGGCGGCGAGCAGAGCGTGGCGGCGCGGCAGGTGTTTGCCTTGACGGGCTATCACCCGGATTTCGAATTTCTGGAGCGGCTGGGCGTGCGGCTGGATCCGGAAACGCGCAAGCCGGCCTGCAACCCGGAGACGCTGGAAAGCAACGTGCCCGGGCTGCACCTGGCCGGGGTGATCATCGGCGGGCGGCAGACCAGCGAGATCTTCATCGAGAACGGGCGGCTGCACGGCAAGCAGATCGTGAAATCGCTGCAGTGAAGCCGGTTGTGCGGTGCGAACGGCGGATTGCCGCAACTCCGGGCGTTTGCTAAACTGAACGGGCCATGGCCTCTATCATTCGTGAAGTTGGTGAGACGTTTGCCACGCTGGTGAAGGGCTTCAGCGTGACCTTCCGGAACATGCTGCGCAAGCCGGTGACGGAAAATTATCCGCACGAGCCGGTGCATTTTCAGGCGCGCTACCGCGGCATTCACGTGCTGCACCGCGATCAGAACGGCCTGGAGAAGTGCGTGGGCTGCTTTCTGTGCGCCGCGGCCTGCCCCGCCAACTGCATCTACATCGAGGCCGCGGAAAACACCGGGGAGAAGCGCATTTCCGCGGGGGAACGCTACGCCGAGGTCTACAACATCGATTATTCGCGGTGCATCTTCTGCGGCTATTGCGTGGAAGCCTGCCCCACCGATGCCATCACCCACGGACACGGTTTCGAACTGGCCACCTACGACATCAACGCGCTGATTTACCGCAAGGAAAAGCTGCTCGAGAAGAGCGTTTCCGCTCCCGTGCGCTCGAGCAGCGCCGCCGGCGCCAAAGCCACGGCGTAGTCCTGCCGATAGCCCGCTTTCTCCATTCCAGGCATGACCGCAAAGCGGTCAACTCTATCCGTGACCGCTTTGCGGTCAACACGTAGCACCGCGTCCGTGCGCATCTGCGATACGGGTGTGCTCCCTCTCCGTGTGTCTTCTAAAAAATATAAGGGAAACGAGACGTAAGTGTTGAGAGGCGGGCGATGCTGGCAGCGCGGGATGCGGGGAACGGACGCACGAGACGCGGGCTCGGACCTGTGACAAGGCGCACCTTCTTGCCCGGTGGTGGCGGGGCGGTGCAGGGCGAGACGCAGCGGGCACACCATCGGAACAAATCGGACCATGCACACAACCTGTCGTTGAAGGCCGCCGACCGGCTGGGAAGCCGCCGGGCGCGCGGCCAGGGCTACGACGGACCCCGGCTCATCCCACAATCGGCAAGGAAATTATCGGACGCAGGATCCGGCGCCAGGCCGGGAGTCTGCGCGGCGGCACTCTTTTCTGGCGCGAACGCCGGGGCGTGCACGGAGCGCTCGCGCTGTTCGATGAGCCAGCGGGCCAGCAGGGCACAGGCGCTCTCTTCCATCCATTGGTCCAGCAAGCGGCCGATGTCCTTGCGCAGATTGGCCGCGTGATTGAGACGAGAGAGCTCGTAGCTCTGCAGCGAGAAGGACGAAGCGGAGAACAGGAACTCCCATGGGGGTTGGGTTTTATGGGTATTCAAAAAGACCTCCAGAGGGAATGCGCGAGTACCTTATATGACTAGTAATAGTAGTCAAGGCCCAGGACGAGCGAGACCTGTGGAAAAAAGTGGAAATCATTTTCCAGAATTCCGGACGGGCGGGATCCAGGTCCTGCGCGCCTGCAGCGCCTGCGCCGGGGATTACGAGGATCCGGACCGCACGGCGCCGCCGGACGAGGAGGAAGACGAGGACGACGGGTGTGGGGCGGGAGCGGGCACTGGAGCAAGTTTCCCGGTGGAGCGGTGACGGCGGAGGTGGCTATGGTTCTGGGGGATGCGCGGACTCGGCGGAGGGAGGGTAAACGGAGCAGGAGGCGAGGCGCGAGGCCGCGTACCGCGCAGCGGACGCAACGGGAGATCCTGCGCGACGTGATGCTCTCGGCGGGGGAGTGTGCGGGCCATGCGGGAAATTCCGAGCAAGCGTGGCTGACGCTGGAGGAGCTGGCGCGGCTGACGCAGTTCGGCGAGGCCAGCATTTCGGCGCAACTGCGGCATCTGCGCAAGCCGGGGAACGGCGGGTACGTGGTGGAGAAGCGGCGGCGGGAGGCCGAGTCGTGGGCGCGGCCGGAGCAGGCAGGGGCGCTGTGGGAGTACCGGCTGCGGCCGCGGGGATAGCCTGGCGGGGCGGCTTGGCAAGGGGGAGTTTGCGTGGCGATGGTTCGACTAGTTGTCCGTGGCCACGGGGGAAGAGACGGAGGCGGCGGAGGAGGAGCGATGAGCGCAAAGCCGGAGCTGGCGTTCGACGTGTGCTGGGAGGTGTACCGGGGGGCGCGCGAGGTGCTGGAGACCAAGCGCGGGGTCGCGGCGCTGAACTGGCAGGAGCCGACGAAGTTTCTGTGGCGGCCGGATATCCGGCCGCGGCTGAATGAGTACGTGGCGGACTTCGCGCTGGCGGGGCAGGCGGCGCTGCACGGCGCGGAGTGGGCGTCGCGGCTGGTGCTGTTCCGGTTGTTCTACCTGGGGCTGGCGCCGTACGAGCGGGCGCGTCCGTTCCTGGGGCTGAGCGAGATGGGCTGGACGAACTGGACGGAGGAGATCCGGCGGCGCTGTGGGCAGGAACTGCTGCGGCGGGGGATGTTTCCGCCGCGCAAGTATTTTCAGGAAGCGAGATGAACGGGGAAGCAGAGAATTGTCGTTCGGAAGGTGCGCGACGATGGCGCTTGCAGATAGTCGCAGCTGAGATCCTTCGACCCGGTAAAGAGCACCGGGACTCAGGATGACACGTTGCAAGAGTTTCCTTGAGGCTTCAGTCGCGGCTGCCCGGACCGGGCAGGAGGCAGGTGATTCAAGTGCCAGCGAATCCCTGGATGAGGAGCAGGATGCCGAAGATGGCCGGGGCGTAGAGGATCATGCGGGCGGTGGATTGGGTGATGGCATAGCCGATCAGGAAAAGGCCGAGCACGACGTAGAGGGCGCGCAGAACGAAGGCAAAATTGAGATAGCGAGACATAAGATAATCGCCAGACTGAATTGACGCACTTTCATTGTAGCGCAGATCGGCTGGCGGCAGGAGCGCGGCGCTACAAGAGTTGGAGCGGATCGCCGGTGCGGAGGAGCTTGCCGGCTTCGCTTGGGGGGACGCGGGTATTGACGGCGAAGCGGTAAAAGTGGTCGAAGCGCGAGGCGGGGGACCAGGCGGGGAGTTGCGCCTGGCGGAGCTCGGCGAAACGCTTCTGGAAGCCCTCGATGGGCGCGGCGGTGCGAGGATCGCGGGGCGGGACGGCGCAGCGCGCGCAGGGGTTGCTACCCTCGAAAAGCACGCCGCCGATGCGGAAGCGGACGACGGTGAGCTTGTCGGGGCCGAAGAGCCGGTCTTCCCAGAAGGCGGGCAACTTTTCCTGCACGAGCCCCGAGCGGTCGCCAGTGATTTCGAGCGTGGCGCGGAAGCGCTGGCGCGCGCTTTCGAGCGTGAGTCCGGGAAACCATTGGCAGACGGCTTCGAGGGAAGCGGTGGAGACGATGGTGGGGCCGGGAGCGAGGTCATCGTCGGGAAAGCCTTCCGGGGCGTAGCGAACGGCGACGGGTTCGGCGAAGTAGGCGCGGAACCAGGCGGCCGCGGATTCGGTATCGCCGGGGAAGGCGAGGGTCACGGGAGGCAGCGCGCGGTGTGGGGCGTGCGAGGAGAGGGTTACGGCGGCAATATCCGGAGCGAACTCCGCGCGGATGTGGTGGATGAGCGGGGTGCGCTTGCCGTTGAGCCAGCGGCCGTCAGCGGTGTGCAGCGCCCAGGCGCGGTCGAACTCGAGGCCGCCATTCGGGCCGATGCGCGCTTCGCGGACTTCGACGGGATCCAGGGACTTGATGGGGTGCAGGCGGATCTTTCCGAGCTGCGCCTGATACGGAGACGCGAACACGGCAACAGTTTAGCATCAGCAAAATCCCCGTTCCACGCCTAGTACTCGGAATAAAAGACTTACGAATCGGAGCGAGTACACAGGCAAAATAGCGCGAAAGCGCTGCTTTGAAAGGAACACGAAGAGCCTGCCGAGTGGCAGCGGCCAGTCAGCCCTCTTCCGGCCACTAGGCGGGCTGTGCGGATACTTTTAAAACATAGTTGGGAATTACGACTTGCAGTGCCGGGAGAGGGGGTGGAACATAGCGAAGGCTCCCGGCCGGCGTTCAGGAAACGCGGGCCGGTGGAAACTTAATGGAGAGCCGAGCTTGATAAGGGGAAAAGAGGTTCCATGAAACTATTAAAAGGGCTGGGCGTGTTTGTGCTTGCTTCCAGCCTGGTAACCGGTCCTACCGCGGCATGGGCGGCCGATTCCGATGCCAAGAGTAGCGCCTCCGAAGCGTCCACGGTGGCGAATGAACTAGCGAAACTGCGCGAGGCGCTG
This sequence comes from Terriglobia bacterium, assembly GCA_020073585.1. Classification (GTDB taxonomy): domain Bacteria; phylum Acidobacteriota; class Terriglobia; order Acidiferrales; family UBA7541; genus Acidiferrum. The sequence continues at coordinate 49,414 of JAIQEV010000015.1, read as the reverse complement.
GCCGAGCAGCAGAAACAGATCGCGCAACAGCAGCGGGAGATCGAAGCGCTGCGCCGACAGATGTCCGAGAAGCAGGATGCCTCCGCACAGAGCGAAGAGCAGCAGCCGCGGGTGATTGACGCGGCGATGCACACATCGTCGAATCCGGGCCGCGCGAGCGAGGCTGCCGCCTATGGCGGCCGCGCGCAGACCCAGGAAAAACCCAAGGAGTCGCCGCTCTCCGTGCGCATTGGCGGAGCGGAGTTTACTCCCGGAGGATTCGCGGACTTCACGGCCTTTTTCCGGACCACCAACCTGGGAAGCGGCATCGGCACGAGCTTCGGCGCTTTGCCGTTCAACAACCAGATCCAGGGCCATCTGTCGGAGGTGCGGCTGACCTCGCAGACCTCCCGCCTTTCCCTGAAAGTCACGGGGAAGTACGGCGAGAACGACATGACCGGCTTCATGGAAATGGATTGGCTGGGCAACGACGCGGCCAACGCCTTCGTCGTGACCAACAGCCATACCAACCGGATACGGCATTACTGGCTGGACCTCAAGCGCGGCAAGTGGGAGATCCTGGGTGGGCAGACCTGGAGCTGGCTGACGCCGAACCGCGTGGGCGTGTCGGCCATGTCCAGCGACGTGTTTACCACGCAGAACGTGGATCCCCTCTTCCATGTGGGCTTGAGCCTGACGCGCGCAGCGCAGTTCCGGCTGATCTATCACCCCAACGAAAAATGGGCCTTGGGCGTGGCCGTCGAGAATCCGCAGCAGTACGTGGCCGCCGGCGAAGTCATCTACCCCTTCCTCTTCAACGCGCAACTGGGGCCGCAGCTTGACGCCGCCAACAACACCGCAACCCCAAACCTGACCCCGGATTTCATTCCCAAGGTCACCTATGACACGAACTTTTCCGGGCGACACCTGCACGCCGAGGTCGCCGGCCTGCTGACCACGGTGAAAACGAACATCGTCTCCACGCAAGGGCTCAATGGCGTGTGGAGACCACACACCAAGGTGGGCGGAGGCGTTTCCGCCGCGGTCAACGTGGAGCTGGTCAAGAACTACCGCGTGGTGGCCAACGGCTTCTACAGCGATGGCGGCGGGCGGTACCTGCTGGGACTGGGGCCGGATACGGTCATGGTTCCGGTGGTGTATGGGACGAGTTACGAGGCGATTCCCTCCCTGGTGCATTCCGGGGCGGGGCTCGTCGGGTTCGAGGCCCAAGTCACCCCCAAGACGCTCTTGGCGGGCTACTACGGCGGAGTCTACTTTCAGCGCAACGCGTTCATAGACATCACCTCGCCGCTGCTGATTAAACCCATGATTGGCTTCGGTGGGACCAACTCACCCAACAGCGCCAACCGGGCTATTCAGGAAGGCACGCTGGACCTGACGCAAACGTTCTGGAAGAACCCGCAATATGGGGCGCTGCAACTGGTTACGCAGTTCTCCTACCTGACGCGCAGCCCGTGGTTCGTGGCCGCGGGGGCGCCCAAGAATGCGCACCTCTTCGAGGGGTACGTGAGCTTGCGGTACCTGCTGCCCTAACCGGAACGTATTCGTTCTAAACCATTTCCCCGCGCCGCTTTCTTCGGAAAGCGGCGCGGGCATTTAGGGCGTCGCGCGAAGCGGAAAGCGGTATTTTGCCGGCTTCGGGAGCAGCGTGCTGCGCGAGTGCGGCGGGGGTTTCCGGGGGGAAGATCGAGAAGGGCGCCTGGGGGTGAGGATCGCGGCGCTGTACGGGCCGCAATCCTCACTCACCACCCAGGCGGATCAGGAAGAGGCGGCGTTCGCCGCCACGGTGATCAGCCGAAGAGCGTTGGCCTGGCCTTCCCGCGGGGAGGGCCCGGCGTCTACAAGCGCAATATGCTCCTGGCGAAAAGCGATGTCAAGAGCGGGGAGCGGGCAGAGCGGTGCCGGGGGCTGTGCAAAAAAAGTTTAGAAATAGGCTTGACAGGATTTGGTAGTGTGGTAAACTTACGCCTGTAGAAATACGGTCAAACGCCCCGGACAGGTCCGGGGCGTTTTTCTTTTTGGGGACTCCTTCCCGCAGGGCCATCGGAACGAAATCTTGTGTTTGCAGTGAATTCCGGCGCACAGGTGCGCCTGGACGAGGAGTTGCGATGCCGAACTATCAGAACGTAACGCCGCCGTATTCCCTGTTTCCGGGAGACGTGGGCTTCAGTTGGAACAACGAGGCGTTTCCCGGGGCGAACACCGCCGGGACGCAGTTCGCGCTGCCCAGTTATGCGGGACAGCCGGACATCGGGACGACGATCCGCTGGCAGACGATTTTCGGGACGGCGCCGACGGCGGTGAACATCGTGCTGCAGACGGCCATGGCCGACGTGGACGCGGAGTACCAGACCATTGACACGACGACGGCGACGGCGGGCGAGGCGCGCACCGTGGCCGGCGTGCAGGGGAAGTTCATTCGCACGAAGGTGGTGTCGAACACGGGCGGGGCGGGGCTGACGGCGAAGGTGCTGGCGTAGGGGATGACATGGCGAGTCATCCCAACTACGTGAAGAAGCAGGTGGCCGTGGACACGGTGAGCTGGACGGCGGTGGTGGCGCCGATCGATTGCCAGGGCGTGGGCATCAAGAACAGCGTGGCCGTGGACCTGAAGATCCGGACCGATGCGGGCGATCCGGCGACGCAGGACACGATACCCGCGGGGAATCAGGAAGGCGTGATGGTGGGGAGGTCGCAGGGCAGCGTGCAGTTCGATGCGGGGCCGCAGAGGTTCCGCGCGGGCGAGACGCTCTGCTACCTGCAGGCGGCGAGCGGGACCGGGCCGGCGCTGGCGACATTTGTGCGATGAGGTGGAAATGCGCGTAAAGATCAGTGGCGAAAACGATTGCGCGAAGGCGGCGCGGGGACTGCTGCGGCAGGCGGGCTTTGCGGTGACGGAGTTTCTGCCGGGCGAGGCGGTCCTGCAGGGGCCGCTGGCCGGCTACGCGATCACCATCGAAGAGATCGCGGGGACGGAGCGGATCCACCTCGATTCGGTGGATGGTCCGCTCGAGGCGGCCATCCTGAAGCACATCACGCAGCTCTCGAAGCTGCCGGTGGTGGTGGACCGGCCGGGCGGGGTGGTGCACAACGACCGGGAGATTGTGCTGCTCGCGCCGGGCAGCGCGGAACAGCAGCAGGCCGTGGAATTTGGCGTGCTGCGGGGATTGCTGGAGCTGAGCGGGCAGCAGAAGGCCGCGGAAAAAGCGCTGCCGCCGCGCGCGCCCTGGTACAAGCGGTTGCTGCCATGAAGCGGGGAATGCACACGGCTTGGCTGGTGGCCGCGCTGGGCGTGATGGCTGGGCTGTGTTTGCCGCCAGCGGCGCAGGCTGCGCCCGCGGCGAAGCGCGCGCCGCGGCCCGAGGCGCGCGAGGTGGCGCTGCACGCGCGGGATGCGGAAGGCAGCGTGCTGGCGCTGCGCGTGCCGGCGGGCATTCTTCTGGCGCAACTGCAGCAGCAGGGCAGCGGCGCCAACACCAATCTGAACCAGATCGGCGGCGCGAGCGTGTCGGCGAGCCTGTACGACAGCCCGAACACGGCGCTGAAAGTGAATTGCGTGGTGGGCTGCTCGGCGGCGGGCGGCTTCAGCGATAACGGGGCGTTCACCGTGGGGGCCACGGGCGTCACCAACATTTCCGGTCTGTTCAACGACGCCGCGGCGAACCTGACCAGCGGCAATGCCGGCGCCATTCGCGCCACAACAGACCGGATGCTCTACGTGAACATCGGCAAGATCGCCGGAAGCGTGCCGGGACTGACGGGCAGCAGCCTGAATGTGAATTGCACGGGCGGCTGCTCGGGGAGCGCGGGATTTACGGATAACACGGGGTTCACCGCGGGAACGAGCACGGAAACGAACATCGGCGGGGTGTTCAACGACGCGCTGGCGGCGGTGACCAGCGGGAATGCGGCGGCGGCGCGCATCACCAGCAGCCGCGCGATGCATGTGAACCTGCGCAACGCTTCCGGGACGGAGATCGGCACGGCGTCCAACCCCATACGCACGGACCCAACAGGGACGACCACGCAGCCGGTCTCCGGCACGGTGACGGCGAACGCGGGCACGGGAACGTTCGCGGTCAGCGGCACGGTGACGGGGACCCAGGGCACGGCCGCGGCGCTGGCCGGGGCGTGGCCGGTGAAAGTGACGGACGGCACGAACACGCTGCCGGCGATGGATGCCGTCGCGCGCAAGGGTTTTCAGGCCGTCACCGACGGAACCAGCACGCTGCAGATAGACCCCTGTCAGGCGCAGGCGCGCTCCGCCTACTCGGTCAGCATCACCGCCAACACGCAGATCATCGCGGGAGTCGCCTCCAAGCAGACCTACATCTGCTCCGCGCTGCTCATCGTGGGCGCAGCGACGAACGTGGCGCTGGTGGAGGGCACGGGAACGACCTGCGGCACGGGCATTGCAGGCATGTCCGGCGGGGCGACGGCGGCGACGGGCTGGAACCTGGCGGCGAACGGCGGCTACGCCTTCGGCAACGGGCAGAACTGGATCTTCAAGACGGCCACGGCGGCGGATAACGTGTGCCTGCTGGTCTCGGCGGCGAATCAGGTTTCGGGGACGATCACCTATGTTCAGCAATAGCGTGATTCGGCTGCTGGCCGCGATCGGAGCGGGGCTGGCGCTTCTGGCGCTGCCGGCGGCTTCGTGTTTCGGGGCCATCGCCCGCGTTCAGGGCTGCAACAACGTCAAGACCTCGGCTACGCAGACCACGCTGACCTGCTCGCTGGCCGCGGCGGTGGGCGCGGGCGACCTCATCGTCGTGGAAACGTGGTGGGATAACACCGGCGATACGGGCACGGTCACGGACAGCCTGAATCCCTCGGGGAATTGGGTTTCCCTGACGGTGCAGAGCATCGGCAGCACGGCCAAAGTACAGTTTTGGTATGTGCCGAATTCGGCGAGCGGCGCTTCCGACACCATTACGCTCACCATCAGCCCCACGGCGGCGCACCTCTCCCTGGCCGCGGAGGAGTATTCGGGCGTGGCCACGGCCTCGCCCGTGGACGTGAGCGCGCAGCAGACGGGCGGCCCCAGCACCACTCCCAGCGGCCCGGCAATCACCACCACGGTGGCGAACGATGCGGTCATCGGAGCGTGCGCCACGGGCGGCGCGTCCGGCACCTGGACGGCGGGCGCGGGCTACACGCTGCGCGACTCAACAACTCGCCAGGGCAACGAGGAGCAGCTCAACGTGGCGACAGGAAGCTATACGCCAAACTTCACCACCGGAAACAGCACGAGCTGGGCGTGCACGTCCATTGCCTTCAAACCGAGCGGGGGTGCGCCGCCGTGCGCGAGTTTCCTTGCCCTGCGGGGAGTCGGGTGTAAATAAGTGCAGACCCCGATTGCACCGCGGCGGGCCCCGATCGGATCGGGGCGAGCCGCCTTCCGCTGAAACAGTTCCATGAAAAAGTGCGCCGCCTACTCTCCGGTGGGATGGACCCGGCAGGCGTGGGCGCCGTGTGCGTGCCGGGCGGAAGAGAAGTCGCTTTTTTGCCGGAAGCATGGCGATGCCATCGCCGGCGCCATGCTGGGCATCTGCGTGAGCGGACCGCGCAATGCCAACAGCGCTGCCCAAGGCAGCGACACCGAGAAAACAGATGAGCGGAGCACACGGAAAAGCGCGGCAGGAAGCGCGTGCCGGCAAGAGCGGCACGGCTGACAGCGGCAGCGAAGTTCCCAATGCGGCGCCCGGTGTGAATGGGCCGCCGAGTTCAACGATGTCGCCGGAGCGTGCGAAGCGCCCCGGAAAGACGCCCGTCTCCCGGACGCGCGGCTCCTCCCCGGCAAGCCGGGGCGAGGCTCCGAGCAGTCGGGGCAAGGCCAGGACCGCCACCAACGGTCATGGCTCCGCCTCGCTGCCTCGGGGCGCGGCCCCGAGCAGTCGGGGCAGGGCTGCGTCTGACGACGCTAGCGGAACCTCCGTTGCTACGGCCGCAACCTCCGCCGCGGCCCGCACGGACCGCGAGGCGTACGCTGAGGTGGCTTGGCCCTGGAGGAATGGGGCCGAGCCGCGCGTTCCGGAAGAGCCGGCGCAGGAAGCGGGCGCCGGGGTGGCGTGGATGCAGGACGGCGCGGCGTTCGTCAACGCCATGTTCGCGCGGGTGAATCCGCTGGACGTGGGAGCGCGGCTGCTGCGCAGCGAGGACGAGAAGGTGGCGCAGCGGGCCTGGGAGCGGCTGCTGGAGATGAAGTTCGGGAAGAGCGCCGCGGCGAACGACGAGCCGCCGCAGGTGGTGCTGGATCTGCCGCGGCCCCAGAGAGATTGACTCGTGGTGGCGAAAGGAGGCCGCATGGCCAATCCGAAGACAGTGTTCATCGGGGAGATTGCGCAACTGGCGGGCGTGGCGGCGGTGGTGGCGGGGTTGGTGATGAGTCTGCACCACTGGCCGGTGGCGGCGGCGCTGCTCGGCGGGGGTACGGCGTACGTGGTGGGGAAGAAGCTGCGCGGCAATTCGTGACTGGTGACTGCCGGCGGTGTGCGCGGGATTGACGGCGGTTCAGTGGGAAGAGAAATGCCGCAGGGCTGCGCCCTGCGCTACAGGGAATGGGCACACGACGAAGCCGGGGATGGGCGGGAGCGCTGCGGGTGAGTGCGCACTACCAGCCGTTTCCGCGGCAGCGCGAATTTCATGTTTCGCGGGCGAAGTACCGGCTTTTCGGAGGCGCGGCGGGGCCGGGGAAGACCAAGGCGCTGCTGTGGGAAGCGATCCTGCAGGCCAACGAGACGCCGGGGTGCGACACGCTGCTGCTGCGGCGGACCTACCCGGAGCTGGAGACGTCGCTGCTGGCCTATTTCCGGCGCGACGTGCCGCGCGCTCTTTACCGCAGTTACAACGAATCGAAGCATGTGGTGACCTGGCACAACGGATCCACCACGCGCTTCGGCTACTGCCGCAACGAGAACGACGTCTATCAGTACCAGGGCGCGGAGTTTCTGTTCATTGGCATCGACGAGCTGACGCATTTCACGCTGAAGCAGTGGCAGTTTCTGACTTCGCGCAACCGCTGCCCCGTGCGGCGGAGCTATCCGTGCATGGCCGGGGCGACGAATCCGGGGAACATCGGGCACGCCTGGGTGAAGGCGCTGTGGGTGGACCACGTGCCGCCGCCGGGCTTCGAGCGGGCGGAGCGCTACGACCCGAGAGAGTACGACTTCATCCGCGCGCGGCTGGACGACAACCCCATCTACGCGAACGACGCGGCCTACCGGCGGACGCTGGAGGCGCTGCCGGAGCATCTGCGGCAGGCGTTCCTGGAAGGCGACTGGAACGTCTTCGCGGGGCAGTACTTCGACGTGTTCGACGTGGGACGGCACACGGCGCGGCCGGAGGAACTGCGGCTGGAGCCGTGGTGGCCGCGGTGGATTTCGGTGGACTGGGGATTTCAGCATCCCAGCGCGGTCTATTGGCATTGCGCGGTGCCGGCGGAAAGCGTGACTCGTGACTCGTGGTTCGTGACTCGTGGAAGAGAGTCCGACCGGGGCGCCAGTCACGAGTCATCCGTCACGAGTCACCCGTCACGGATTGTGACGTATCGCGAATTTGTGCAGAACGGGCTTTCGCCGCGGATGCTGGGGCAGGCGATCGCCGAGCGCAGCGGGCGCGAGCGGATCGGCGAGGTGTTTCTCTCGCCGGATGCGTTTGCGCACCGCACGGCGGAGGCGTCCATCGCGGAGCAGTTGGGCGAGGTGCTGGCGGCCAACGGGCTGCCGCGGCCGGCGCCGGCGGACGACGACCGCGTGGGCGGGTGGCAGTGGATGTACCAGTTGCTGGAGAACGACGCCTGGGTGATTACGGAGAATTGCGCGCGGCTGGTGGAATGCTTGCCGCTGCTGGTGCGCGACGACCGGAAGATCGAGGACATCCGCAAGATGGATGGGGATGATGCGGCCGATGCGGCGCGCTACGGGCTGGTGTCCGGGGCGCGGCTGGCGGGATTGACGATGGGCGATGGTGACGGACGGGCACGGCGTGCCGTGCCCCTACAGGCCGATGCCGGGGCGCATTTTGTGACCGGCATGCCGCTGGGCGAGCAGATCGCGCGGCAGGTGTCGGCCACGGATGCGACTTCGCGGGCGATCCATTTTCAGCGGCTGGAGAGCGAGGCGCAAAAGCATTTCCGGCCGAAGAAGCTGCCGCGGCGCAGATGGCCGTAGTCAAAGCGAGGGGAGTAACGCGGAATCTAATTATTGAGCGGCGCGTCCGGATCGTAGGCACGGCGAATCATCGCGCACACCTCGTGCATCCTGCGATTGGAGAGAACGCGCGGTTGCCGCTCCAAAAGCCTGGCTTTCGGAAGCGTGGCAATGAAATGGCCTTTGAGCCAGGAAGGGCCGGGCAGACCGGACTCTCCTGGCTCGAGCCGCAAGGTCGTGGGGCCTGGGCTGCCTGCCGAGCCGAAAGGAATGATCAGTACAGAATCAATGCGATCCGACAGATTGCGCGCATCGAGCGAGACGACGAGCACCCAATGACGCTGCGGCGGATTCCCGAGATTCGCGGTCCAGATTTCACCGCGCCGGGGAGTGGTCATTCTGCCAGGCGCATCACTCGTCAAAATGAACCTCGTCGGCAGCAGCGCCGAGGGCTACTTCGAGCCGGGCTTCTTCTTCAGCCGTTTCGGGGGAGCGGGAAGCAAAATAGGAAGCCGTAGCTTCTTCCAGATGAGCGCGGGCTTCTGCGCGGCGTGCGAGGGCCACCACGTGGTCAAGCGCTTCGGCCAGTGTCGAAGCGTTGCCTCTGCGGATCAATGCTTTGAGATAGGCGTCCGTCTCGGTGGCGACAGTAGTCGATAGCTTGTGGCGAGTCGAAGCAGCAGACATCGTGTACCTCCCGGCCTCCACGACAGAAGCATAGCACAATTGCCAGATAACTGTAAGACATTTGTAAGATATTTGCCCGACAGTTGTCCTCCTATAAATAATGGAATCACAGAAAATCAGCCATCTAATTCATATGTAGGGAGTTACATCTGCTCATGAGCTTGCAGTCGATTCTTGGGAGGTTCCGCGGGCGGTACGTGCGGCTGCTGGAAGAGGACGTGGAGCGGTTGCGGGCGGAGAACCGGGCGCTGGTGAATTCGCTGCTGGGGACGGCAGGGTTTCCGCCGGTGGAGTTTCCGGAGGCGCCGAAGCCGCAGGCGCTGCCGCGGCTGCGCAAGCGCTCGTGGCACCAGATTCAGGCGTGGCGCGAGACGGAAGCGCGCCGTTCGCGGTCCGAGCCCTTCGGGACGGCGGGCGACGCGGCGGTGAGCGCGGAGGAGAGGACCTATGGACCCGTTCCACACAGTTGAGGGCAGAGGCACGGTCGCGTCGGCAGATGGGAATGCGGGACGAAACGCGAAATACGAAAACCGGAATTCGCCGGAGTCCGAGACGAATTTCGATTTTCGAGTTGCGGATGGAAATGCGGCGCGCGAGAGCGCTGCGGCGGCCGGTGAAGATGCCGGGCTAAAGCCCGGCGCTACACGGGAAGAGCTGGGGGCGAATTTCGAGCGGCTGGAGGAGTTGCGGCCGGAACTGGTGAATGCGCTGCGCGACCTGGTGCGGCAGTACCGTGAAGAGGGCGTGGTGGCGCGGCGGCACGAGATCCGGCGCATGCGCCAGGCGCGCCTTTTCTGGCAGGGGCTGCAGTATGCCTGGTGGAATCCCAACGACATGAACTGGCATCTGCCGTTCGAGCAGCGCTTCAGCGACGACCGGGCGCTGGAGGAGATGCCGCGCTATCAGTTCGTCACCAATTTTTACCAGGGCTTCGGGCTATCGTTCATCGCCGTGCTTTCACAGGACGTGCCGGGGGTGCGCTTCTATCCGCAGTCGGCGCAGTCGCTCGATGACATTGCGGCGGCGCGCGCGGCGAGCGACGTGGCCGAACTGATCGAGCAGAACAATCACATCGAGCACCTGCTGACGCTGGTCGGCTATCACCTGTGGACCGACGGGAAGCTGGGCGGGTACGTGCGCTACGTGGCGGACGGGCAGCGCTTCGGGTTTCACGAGGAGGAGCTGCTGGAGGCGGTGGAGATTCCGCTGGGCGAGGATGTGTATGTGTGCCCGGCGTGCGGAAAGAAAGGAAGATTAGCCACCCCGACAGGGTCGGGGCAGGCGCCGGCGCGGAGGCACGGAGAAGGAACGGGGGAAGAGGGAAAAGAGCAAGGCCCGCCCTCTGAAGAGGGCGGCTACAGCGCGGGTGAGGCGAATGGGTTTGGCCAAGACGCAGCGGCGGGCGGGGCAAGCCTCGCCCCTACAGAGGGTGGTGAGGGCTGGGGATCTTCCACGAGTCACGAGTCACGAGTCACCAGTCACGAAATTCCAACCACGAGTCACGGAGTTTGCGAGCAGTGCGGGGCGGAACTGAGCGAGGGGGACATCCGGCGGGCGGAGCGGGTGACCGTGCCGCGGGTGGCGGGGCGGCGGCGGGTGGCGAATGGGCAGGAAGTGATCTCGATTGTCGGCGGGCTGGAGCTGAATACGCCGGTGTGGGCCAACGAGATGCACGAGTATCCCTACCTGCAGTGGCAGGCGGAGGTGCATCGCGCGAAGCTGAAGGCCGCGTATCCGCACGCCGCGAACAAGATCGAAAGTTCACCGTCGCAGGGCTCGGAGGACGTATACGCGCGGGTGTCGCGGCTGAGCGTGTCGCAGGGGCTGCCGTCCATCCATCCGGGCGACGCGCTGGTGAATTTGATCACCTTCGACCGCACCTGGATCCGGCCGTGGGCGTTCTACGCGATCGAAGACGAAGGGGTGCGCGCGGAGCTGCTGGCGCTGTTCCCCGACGGCTGCTACGTGGCGTTTGCGGGCGAGGCTTATTGCGAAGCGCGCAACGAGACGATGGACGACCACTGGCGGGTGCTTCATGCGCTGCCGGGCGACGGGCAGAACCGCCCGAGCGTCGGCGATTCTCTGGTGCAGGTGCAGGAGCGCTACAACGTGCTCTCCAACATGCAGGCGGAGACGTATGAATACGGCATCCCGCCGATCTACGCCGATCCGCAGGTGCTCGATTTCGACGCGCTGGCCAACCAGGTGGCCGAGCCGGCGGCGCACTTTCCGGCGCGCGCGCGGCCGGGACAGCCGCTCGCGGCGGGATTTTTCCAGCCGGCGCCGGCGCAGGTGCCTCCGGACATGCTGCGGCACCAGCAGGACCTGATCGGTCCGGTGTCGCAATTTCTGACGGGGCTGTTTCCCGCGGTGTTCGGCGGGAACATGGAGGGCGTGAAGACGGCGTCGGGCTACGCCATGGCGCGCGACCAGGCCATGGGGCGGCTGGGGCTGGTGTGGCGGCGCACGAAACAGTTTTACGCCGACGTGATGCTGCTGGCGGTGGATTGCTTCCGCAAGAACCGCCCGGAGGACGCGGAGATTCCGCTGCTGGGGCCGGACGGAGTGTTCGATTCGCGGGTGATCCGCCTGGCGGACCTGAAGGGCAATATCGCGGTGCATCCGGAGGCGGATGAGACTTTCCCGCGGCTGAAATCGCAGCAGCGCGGGGTGTTGCAGCAACTTTTTGGGATCAACGACCCGGTGATCCAGCGGGCGCTCAGCGAGCCGGCGAACATCGGGTACATCAAGAATGTCCTGGGGTTGACGGAGCTGGTGGTGCCGGGGGAGGACGCGCGGAACAAGCAGTTGCGGGAGATTCAACAGTTGCTCTCGAACGCGCCGGTGGTGGTGGCGGCGCCGGGCGAAGCGCGAAACGCGAAATACGAAACGCGAAATTCGGGTGTGACCGAAGCGCCCAGCCAAGACGCAGCGGCGGGCGGGGCGAGCCCCGCCCCTACAGACGGAGCCGAGCAAGGCGTCCCCCACGAGTCACCAGTCACGAGTCACCAGTCACCGTTTCTGCTGCTGCCGTCGGTGCCGGTGGACGAGCTGCTGGACGACCATGCGGCGGAATTCGAGGAGTGCAAGCGCTGGGCCAATTCGGATGCGGGGCAGGCAGCGAAGATGACCAACCCCGCGGGCTTCGCCAACGTGCGCGCGCACGCCGAGGCGCATCTGCGGGCCGCAGCCAGCTCTGGACCGAGTAATTTCGGGCGGTGATGGGCCGTAACGCAAAACATGAAATCGTTGTAATTCAGGCTGTTGAGTCATGGATGAGCCGATTACCTAAGGAGGGACGTCCACCGAGCTCTGCATTTGACCAATCCATATGCTATCTGTACTATGGGACAGGTGCAGGGTAGGAACATTGCCCTGAGCCCGGCCAGTTTTCTTTCGTTTGAGGGTATTCTCTCCAAGGGAGGTTTCTCAAATGAGCCTCAGGGACCGATTGCCCCGCGAGATCGTGACGGAGAGAGAGTTGCAAGCCTATCTGAATGCGCATCCCGAAGTAGTGGAGTATTTCTCGCGCATGAAGAAGGCGCAGGAGACATTTGGTAATTTCCTGCGCCTGACTGGCACCCAACGGATTGTTCGTGATCTGGCCGTTGGCTCGACCGCTGAGGTTGAACTGAATGGCGCGGTATCACGAACTGATCGCTAATCCCGGTCAAGGTCAAGAACGATTTGAGAGACGCATTGCTCTGTTAAGGGCAATTGAGCAAGCAACAGGTCGCCCGATAGTCGTTTACGCTGCGAATTTTAATCACCCCAACATACCCAACAGTATCGACAATACAGATGTCACTCCCTTTTCCGAGCTTACTAGGACAGTTCCTGGAAAAGCACTCGACATTCTGCTGCATAGCCCTGGAGGCCTCGCGGAAGCAACCGAGCGAATAGTCTCTTTGCTGCGAGCACGGTTTGACAGTGTGCGGTTTGTGGTTCTTCATAGCGCATTCAGTGCGGCTACCATGCTTGCCATGTCCGGGGACCAACTTGTTCTTGACGATACGTCAGCACTTGGACCTATCGATCCGCAAATCGTTTATCGTGACCCGCAAACGGGGCAATCGATTGCGGTGCCCACGCAAGCTGTCCTAGATGGATTCCGGAAGGCCAAAGACGAGATCAAAAAGAATCCTGATGCGTTAGGCGTGTATCTTCCACTGCTCAACAAGCTAGATTTGCACTTGTTTGAGATCTGCGAGAATGCCGACAAACTGTCGAAAACATTAGTCAGGAGTTGGTTGAAGTCCTACATGTTCAAAGGAGACGCGAGAGCTGGCGAGAAGGCCACCAGGATTACGAAGTACCTTTCAACTCATCGAGACCGCCTCTCCCACGGAAGGCCCATAACAATCGACACCTTGAAGAACCACCTGAAACTTCACGTGGTCGATCTCCGAGAAGCCGCTGAGCTGCGAGATATGTTTTCGCAACTGTGGGCGGAGGTCGAATGGTTCGTGGACAATACCGACACTGCTAAGTTTTTTGAGAATGCCTACGGAGTGGCATTTCGGCGGCGATTCCAAATTCAACAGGTGGTTAATCTGCAGCTGGGCCCCGTGCCCCCACAGCAGCCCGCACAGCCAGCGCCTCCAAATCCTGAGCCGGGGTAAAACAGTCGCGACGAATTGAGTTGTCATGAAAAGCCCTGAGAAATCGGGGTTTTTTCATTTTGAGGCGAGGCTATGAATTCTCTGGAACCAACAAACACCACGGGGACGAACGGGCATGCGGCCGTGGGGGATGTGCTGTACGCGATGAGCGACGAGCAGATCCTGGAGATGGAGCCGGAAGGAGACGCGAGCGGGGAAGAGGGGGCGGGGCGCGGCGGGCGTGTAGCGCAGGGCGATAGCCCTGCGGGTGGTGCTGGTCGCGGGGAGGAGAATCCGCGAGCGGAAAATGCCGCGGGGCTGGCGCCCCGCGCTACAGATGCGGCCGATGGGGCAGCGCAGGCTGGCGAGCAAGGGCCGGCGGCGAGGCAAGAAACGGGGCACGCGCCGGAGTGGCTGGCGCGGGCGATGAGCGATCCGGAGCGCGGGGCGGAGGCGCGGGAGTTCTGGGAAGGGGCGCAGAAGGCGCGGCAGGAGGCGGCGGCGTACCGCGCGGCGTTTGCGACGCCTGAGGAAGCGCGGCAGCTCAAGGAGATCTACCCGGGCGGGGTGAACGAGGGGCGGGCGGCGGCGGAACGGGCGCGGCAGTTGGAGACGATCGACCGCTTGTATTTCGGGGCCAGCGGCGGGCGGCCGGAGGAAGCGGCGGCGGCGCGGGAGGAGCTGGCGCAGACGCTGCTGCGGGAAGATCCGGCGGCGTTCCGGGAGATGGTGGCGGCGGGAGTGAAAATTCTTCAAAAAGCCACCCCGACTGGGTCGGGGCAGGCGCCGGCACAGAGTCACGGAGAGAAGAATGTCGTGCCGGCTGCCGTTACCGGCGTTCCCCACGAGTCACCAGTCACTAGTCACGAGTCACGGCAGAGAGATTCCTTGACTGCGGGCCGCAAGAGCGGCGGCCCCGCGCTGGGAATGACCGAAGAAGGCGTGGCGCGGTATGCGGCGTTTGAGCGGGCGGCGAACGAGGATTTGAACCGCGAGGTGGGCGGGGAGATTGCGCGGACGATTGAGCGGGCCTTGCCTTACGCCGAAACCGGCGGAGATGCGGGGAGGACGGGACAAGCTTCGCGCGGCGCTGTAGCATCCGGGCGGGGATCGGTGCAGGAGCGGCTGAGCGCGGCGATCCGGGAAGAGGTGGAGGCGGGGCTGCGCAGCGACCGGCAACTGGGCGAGCAGGTGGCGCGGGTGCTGGGCGGCGCGGGGGCGCAGGGGCCGCGGCTGGATGAAGAGGCGCGCGGGCAGGTGGTGCGGCTGATCGGGGAGCGGGCGCGGCAACTGGTGCCGGGAGCGGCGCGGCGCGTGCTGCAGGAGTGGACGCAGACGGCGCTGGCGGCGCATCGCGCGCGGGGCGGGCGGGGGGATGCGGCTGCGGCGCGGACGGATGTGGCGCCGGCGAATTCCCGGAGCCGGGCCGGAGCGGAAGCGGCCACGGGTTTGCGCGGCAGCCCGGAGCGGCCCAACCGTCAGCGGGACGCCGGCGCGACCCGGGCGCGAGGCGTGGATTACCGCAAGATGAGCGACGAACAGATCCTGGAGATGTAAGAGAAGAAATGCAGCAGTAAAAGAGCCGAAAAGCAGGGAAGCGCCGGAGGCGCGGAATCGCTGGCGCGGAGCCGGCGTGGGGCGTTGCGGCTCTCTTGCTTTCTCCCGCGTACCCTTTTGCAGCATCTTGTTAGTGCAGTGTTTCCCCCGCTGTATGCAGAAGCAGTTCCCCGGATGTCCTTCGATCAGGCAGCAATTCTAAGGAGAAAAACGAATGCCAGCACAGAACAACGCGAACGTCGTCGCGCTGCAGCTCGAGAAGGTGCGCGACAAGGTGCCTCTGCTCTACGAGCGCGACGACATTCTGCTTACGATGATCCAGCAGCGCGGCGATGTGGAGAAGATTTCCAACCGCGCGATGCGCCTGCCGCTGCAGGTGAACCCGGGCGGCAAGGCGGGCAGCTACAACGCGGACGGCGGCGACCTGGGCCGCGGCTCCGGAACGCAGTACGACGTGGCCACCATTTCGCCGATCTTCTTCCGCTTCGCGATTGAAATCACGAAGCTGGTGGAGTACGCGACGGCGGGCCGTGAGCGGGCGGTGGAAAACGCGGCCAAGCGCGAGGTGGCCAACGGGATGAAGCAGTTCCGGTCGTTCCTCGACAAGCTGATGCAGACCGGCGGGAACGGCGTGCTGGGCACGATCAGCGCGATCAACGGCACGACGCTGACGATGAGCGTGCCCAGCGGCGCCGCGCTGGTCTACGTCGGGCAAACGGTCCAGGCATACGACACGACGCTGACGACCAACCGCGGCACGGCCAACGTGACCGCGGCAGACCCCATCAGCGCGACGCAGACGATCACTCTGGACGCCAACCCGGGCGGGCTGGTGGTGGGCGACGTGCTGGTGCACGACGGGCTGAGCGGGGCGAGCCCGGTGTCGCTGTTCGGCATCAAGTATCACCAGAACAACGCGACGACCGGAACGTGGCTGAACCTGAACCGCGCGACCTATCCGGTGCAGCTGGCCACGCCGCGCGTCAATGCGGGCAACGCCGCGCTGACACCGGCCAACGTGCGCCTGGCCATCAACAAGGTACGCAAGGCCCTGGGCATCAACCACCTGGGCAAGCTCATCGCCTACATGGCGGTGGAGCAGGAGCACGCCTGGGAGAACCTGGGGATCACCGTCAGCCAGATCATCAAGGAAGGCGGCGGGCGCGACGGCAACGACCTGGATCTGCTCTTCAGCGGGCGCAAGACGATGAGTGGGATCCCGATCAAGTCCAGCGTGAACGCCGATCAGACGCGCGTGGACTTCCTGGACCTCTCGCACTGGGGCCGCGCCGTGCTGAAGGACATTGACTTCTTCGAGGTCAACGGCAACACGGTGTTTCCGATCTACGGGGCCAGCGGCGGGCTCGCGGCGTCGTATATCTTCTACTTCGATTTGGCGATGCAAGTGTGGTCGGACAGCCCGCGCTCCGGCGCGTACATCGACACGCTGGCGCGGCCGAGCGGGTACTAATAGGGCGTGACTTGTGACTCGTGGTTGGTGACTCGTGGAAATCGCATGAAACGGCGCAGGTTTTCACGAGTCACCGGTCACAAGGTACGAGTGTCGATGCCAACGAGGATTCTCATTCTGCGGGAAACGCACGACACGCCGGAGGCGGTGGCGCGGCGGCTGTTGCTGACCGGGGGCGTGAACCGCTTTGGCGCCGCGAATTACCGGGCGGTGTGGGGCTGGAACCGGCTGGCGTGGATTGGCGGGAAGTTCGAGGAGCGCGATCCGGAGACGGGCACGCTGTTGCGGGAAGTGGTGGAGCTGCGGCGGGAGCCGAAGTACCCGGCAGTGAACCGCTGGCACATCGAGCGCTGGGTGGCGCCGGAGGTGTACGGGTCACCGCGGGCCTGGTACGCGCAGACGGCGGAGATTGCGGACGGGCGCAGCGTGGCGGCGCTGGGGCCGTATCCTTCGCGGGGCGAGTACGAGCACTGTTTTACGCTGCAAGGGCCGCGGGGCGAGTTCGTACAACTGACGGCGACGGCGGCGGAGCGGATTGCGCGGGCGATCGAGTGGTCGCGGGGGCAGGCGCGGATCCTGCGGCGCGCGGCGCTGTATGAACGGGAGAGGCGCGAGGACCGGGAGTACGGGGAGTGGGCGTACGACCTGCTGGACGATGCGGCGCCGGCGTTTCACAAGCAACCGTTCGTGACGGTGCTGTAGCGCAGGGCGAAGCCCTGCGGGGTAACGCAAAAGAAAGAAACTGCCGCGGGGCTGGCGCCCCGCGCTACATCAGGCTGGATCCTGAACACCATGACACGACTACAGATCTGGCTGCGGGGGATTGTGGCGGCGGCGATCAGCGGAGCTGCGGGCGGGGCGCTGACGGGGTTTGCCGCGGTGGGGATCGATCCGCAGCATTTCAATTTGCAGGCGGGGATGGGGGCGACGCTGCGGATCGGCGCGGCGGCGGCGCTGATCAATGCGGTGATCGGAGTGGCGGCGTATCTGCAGAAGTCGCCGCTGCCCGAGGAGTGACTCGTGGTTCGTGACTAGTGACTCGTGACTGGTGACTCGTGAACACCACTTTACGTTGTGACCGCAAATGGGCCGCGTGCTGAACAGATACAACAAGAGGCAAAGGACAGATTATGCCAGTCGTCGGATCGTCGGCTTATAACACTGCTGGGCAGATTACGTCGCTGGTGCGGTCGCTGCTGAACGACGCGCAGGGCAATCTGTTTACGGATGCCGTGCTGCTGCCGTATGCCAATTCGGCGTACCGCGCGGTGCAGCGCGAGCTGGCCAATGCCGGGGCCGGCGGGTTTCTCACGGACAACGTGCAACTGGTGGTGGCGGCGGTGAGCGCGGCGGATCCCTCGCTGCAGGTGTCCATCACCGATGCGACGGCGCCGCCCAATCAGTTGCCGACGGACCTGCTGGCGCCGCTCAAGCTGTGGGAGCGGGCCAACGGCTCCGCGGACGATTTCGTGGAGATGGTGGATCTGACGCGGCACGGCGGGCTGCCGTCGCGAGCCCAGGGCGTGACGCTGAGCGTGTGGGAATGGCGCGCCGACGGCATCTATTTTCTGGGGGCGACGCAGGACACGCAGGTGCGCCTGCGCTACGTGAAATCGTTCCCGGACCTGGCGGATGCGACCTCGCCGGTGCTGGTGCGCAACGCGCAGGAAGCGATCGCCTACGGCACGGCGGCGCTGGCGGGCTGGGCGCGGGGATCGCCGCTGGCGGAGAAGTGGGACGACGCGGCGCGCGACGCGATCGAAAGCCTGGTGTCGGCGGCGGTGCGGCGGGAGCAGCAGACGGCGCGGCGGCGAAGGCCGTTTTCCTCGCGGTCGGGTTACACACCCTTTTAGGAATGCCACGGAGACACGCAACGCACGGAGACGCAAGGAAGCACGGAAGCCTGTTCGTGGGGCGGTTACTCGCTTAATTCTTATACTGCTGTTTTCTTCCTTTCCGCGCGCTCTCTGTTTTCTGGGCCAAAAATCATCTTCTGGAGCGGACAATGCCGATTACGATTTCACTCACGCCACTCAATGTGGACAGCAGCGCAAACAATTTCGTATATGCCATCGCGACGCTGACGTTTTCCGGAAATTACCCGACGGGCGGGGACACCCTGGACTTTACGCAGGTGGCGGACAAAATTCCGAGCACGCAGATCATCCAGGCGTTCGCGGAATCGCAGAACGGCAACGCGGGCTACTACGTGGCCGTGGCCGGAAGCGCGCTGAACAACTGGAAGCTGAAGGCGTTCAACGGCGGCGGGACGGAGGTTACGGCGGGAGCGTATCCTGCCAGCGTCACGACGGACGTGGTGCAATTGGCCATCACCGCGCGCAAGTTGCTGTAGCACAGACTATAGTTTGTGACGCAGGCGGGAAGACAGAAAAGAGCACAGGCCGAAGCCTGTGCTACCGGCGGATATCCGCAGGATGCGAGGGACAAACGCAATGAGGCTTCGCTGGATTTGGCTGACGATAACGCTGCTGTTGTGGCCGCTGGCGCCAGGAGTGCACGCACAGGGCTCGCGCAAGGACGACCTGGTGCTGAATGCGCGGGGGCTGCCGCTGGCGGGGGCGACGGTGCGGGTGTGCGCGATGCCCGCGGCGGGGCAGCCGTGCACGCCGCTGGCGCTGATCTATTCCGACGCGGCGCTGACGCAGGCCCTGGCCAACCCGACGGCCACGGACGGCCTGGGGAACTACTATTTCTATGCCGCGCCGGGGAAATACATGATCGAGATCTCCGGTTCGGGTATCACTACGCGGCAGATGCCCAACGTGATTCTGCCCAGCGATCCGACGGCGCCGTCCTTCAGCAGCCTGTCGAGCACGGGCGGGATCAGCGCATTCTCGCTGAACCTGGGCGGCAACCTGACGGTGAACGGGAACGCCACGGTGGTGGGTGCGCTGGCCGGCGGAACGATGAATCTGGCAAATCAGGGCGCGGCGCCGGGCGCCCCTAGCGCGGGCACGGTCAATCTCTACACCAAGAGCGCGGATAAGCGGCTGTACTACAAGGACGACAGCGGAACGGAGGTAGGGCCGGTGTCGGGTGGAGGAGCCTCCACCGGCGCGCCGAATACCTGGACGGCGGCGCAGAACTTTGACGCCAACGTGGCCAACAAGGGGCCGAATCCGTGGTACGACATTACGCGCTATGGGGCGCGGGCGGTGAATCCCGCACCGACGACCACCGCGACGATGAGTGCGGGGTCCGCCGCCGCGACGCTCGCGGGGACTAGCACGTTTCAAAATGGCGATGGGGTAGTGGTCTACGGAGCAGGGGCGACGAATACGCTGGCGACTCCCGGCGCGCCCACGGTGACGCCTTCGCAGGACGCCGGACCCACGGGAATCGGCGTGGTGGTCAGTTCCGCCGCCGCCGCTACCACATACAACTATCAGGTCGTCGCCGTCACCAAGAACGGGGCGGTGACCGCCGCGAGCGCCGTGGGGACGACTGCAACTGGAGCCACCGCGCTGGGCGACAACTCGGTTTCCATCACCAGTATCGCGCGGTCGAACAACACCAGCACGGTCACCTGCGCGGCCACCTGTTCAGTGGCAGTCGGGGCAATCGTCTACGTCTCGGGAACGACCGACACTACGTTCACCGGATTCTTCGTGGTGGCCAGCGTCATCAGCGGGACGCAGTTTACTTTCACCCAGGGGTACGACACCCGCGCCGGGGCCTCTACTTCCGCCACCGGAGGCACCCTGCACTGGTACGTCTGCAACCACGTCACTTGGACAGCGGTGACCAACGCCTGGAAGTACTACATCTACGGGCGCACGGGCGGGGCGCTGGCCCTCATCGGCGTGACGAAGGTGCTGGACCCGGTGTGGGACGATTACGGCGCGACGATGGAGGGCGGCACGACGTTTCCCTCCTGGGTGCCAGCCACGCCTCCCGTTTCCGCGACGAATGAATGGCTCTCCACGACCATCGTGAGCGGCGCGGGCACGACCAGCGTCACGCTTGCCAATGCCGCGACCAACTCCGTTGCCGGAGCTACTTTCCTGTTTGACGACGCACCGGCGATTCTGGCGGCGGCCAACGCAGCCGTGGCTGGCGCATCGTATGCAAACGGGACTCTGCGCATCCCCGCGCCCGCCACTCCGAGCACCTACTACTACGTCAACTCCTACCTGACGCTGCCAGCCGCCGTGACCTCCGTCGAGCAGAACGGGGCACTGGCCGTCAACGAGACGATTCAGATTTCCGGAGGCTTGAACTGGACAGGCGCGCGCGGAGGGACTTTGACGCTGCCAACTTTCGCGTTCGCCGCCACGCAGCAGATCAACGGATATGGCAATCCGCTGATCTACAATACCAACGGCAGCGGGATACATTTCGACAGCGTTTACTTCGCGGGAGTGATGGGCAACCAGCAGAACCTGATGCTGCTGGACATCGCCACCAATTTCAGTTGCAACTACTGCGCGTTCGTCAGCGGAAATTCCAACAACGACTACATGGGCATCGGGTTCATCGTGCGCGGCGATTTCTCCTTCGTCTTTCGCAACTCGGTCATCTCCGGGGGCAGTCCCTTCGCAGTCGGCTCTACGCTCACGCCGGGGGCGCTGTTCCGCAAGCGCATCGGCGACGGGACCAGCGGCGGGAACTTTCTGTTTGAGAATTGCTGGGTGACCGCCCGGGGCATCGCTCAGGACTACACGGGCGCGACGAGTGGCGGCAATTTCGTGCAATTGAAGTACGTCCAGGCGCAGAGCCTGCGCACGCCGCTGCTCATGTATTCTGGCCAGAATTTCACGGGACAGACCTATCTCGAAGGCGTCACCCCGGCGGACTTTGCCGCGCCGGTTGTCGCCAACTGGAGCAACCAGCAGGGCGTGCAGGTGGTCAACTCTACCGGTCCTGCCGGGAACGTGGGCTTCGTCACCGGGAACCTCATCCCCGCTCTGTCGTTCTTCAATAGCGCGGTCACTGCAACGAATGCCGGGCAGAACCGGGAAGTGTTGATAAATACCGAATCGGCGCAGATGAACGGAGGACCGTTCAGCAGTGGAAATCCCGCAGTCGTCGGAAACTTTGAGATGCGCCAGCAGATGCACTTCCCAACCGGGAACACTCTGTTCTGGGACGGGGCGCAGATGGCCGCTCCGACATGCGCCGTCGCCGCCGGAGGCTCCGTTACCGTGGGAACGTGGCAATACTTTGTCAGCCCGATCTGGCAGGACGGAGGCGAGGGGATACTCTCTCCCGCGTCCAGCAGTTGCACCACAAGCAGCGGCAACCAGACCATCAACGTAAGCTGGACGGCGCTCACCGGAGCTACTGGATATAACCTTTACCGGGGGAACCCCGGAAGCGGCAGCGCCCGCGTGAACCAAGGACCCTGCACTGGGCCGCAGTTCACCACTACGTCTTTTTCCGACACGTTCAGCTTCACCTGCGGCACTACGGCCCCCACCGTGGCTGGAGGTGGGCCGACCAGCCTCAACCAGGCGCATGTCATCACGCCGCAAGTTATCATCGCGGGAGAAACGGTTTCGGCAGCGCCGCGCGGCGAGGAGAACGCCTTCCTGCCGGGCGCGCTCACCGCGACCTGGACGGGCGCGACCTGGACCATCGACAAAGCCATCACCGTGACGCGCGTCGAGGCGCAGGCCAAGACGGCCCCCGCGGGATGCACGACGAATGCCGTGGTGCGCGTGACAGACGGCACGACGCCGGTGAACGTGACCCTCAGCGCCGCCACCAACAGCAGCGGCGCGATCAGCCAGAACTACGCGGCCGGAGCGGCGCTGACCATCGGCGCAAGCACGGCGGCATCGGGGTGCACGACCAGCCCGGCGGACGTGAACGTGACGGTGCAATACAAGATGCAATAGAGCGCGCGGTTCGGCGCTTCGGATTACCTCACCGTTGGAGCGGAAAGGAAACCATCGTGATGTCAGCAACGCAGGATGTGGTGTGCCTGGTGAATATCTGTCCGGAAAAGTGGCCGCCGCGGCACCGGACGTACTTCGGCTCGCTGGAGATCCAGTCGCCGGCGCCGGGGGAGCCGTACGCGGTCACGCCGGTGCGCGGCGGGCGCGGGGTGATCGATCTCGGCGACAAGCGCACGATGGAGTACACGATCTCCGCCCGGGAAATCGCGGAAGACCTCGCGCGGGAGCTGAACGGCGACTCCGGCGAGGGAAGCTTCCACGGCGTGTTCGTCGCGGCCGGGGAGGCGCCCACGGCGGCGGAACTGGACGGAGCGCGGCGGCGGCTGCAGGAGTTCCAGGAGCGGCTGGTGGCCGCGGCGGACCTGGAATGGGAGCGCACGCATAATCCGATGTTCATCACCGACCTGGAGCGGCGGGCGGCGCGGCAACTGGGCCTGGAAAAGCCGTGGCTGTACGACCCCAAGCCCCTGGCCGATTGCCCGGTGTGCGCGGAGAAGATCAAGCCGGGTGTGGCGGTGTGCCGCGGGTGCGGAGCGATTCTGGACCGGGCGCGGGCGGCGCAGTTCGGGCTGGTCGCCGCCGAGGAAGAAAAGAAAGCCCCGGAGCCGCAGAGGGCGCCGAGAGGGAAGTAAGAAAAGAGTTGCCGGGAGTCTTGCTGGCACCTGGCCGTATTCTTGACCGCATCTCGTTTTCCTGCAGCGATGAGTATTGACGGATTCCTATGACCACAGCGGGATCATTCGACGCACCGATCGAGATATTCGGCGGGCTGGTGACGGATATGGCGCCGGCGGATCTGCCGCACGGGGTCTCGCCCGATTGCCAGGACGTGGTGTTCAACAGCGGCGGGGTGGCGACGCGGCCGGGGCTGCAGACGCTGTTCGGGCCGCTGGCGGGAAATCCGACGGTCAACTATCTGAAAAGCTACACGACGCTGAACGCCACGCTGCGCGCGCTGGCCTTCGACGCCAACGGCGTGCTCTACAAGGAGACGGCGCCGGGCACGCTCGCGAGCGTTGCCAGCGGCCTGGCCGCGAATTCCTACGCGAATTCGGCAACGCTTTTCGGCCGGGAATATCTGGCCATCAGTGACGGGCGCACGGGCAACGACTTGCCGCGGCAGTACGACGACACGAACCTGGACCGCGTGAGTCAGAGCGGACCGGGGGCGGGCCCGGCGGTGGTGGACGAAAACGTGGTGGTGGCCGTCGCCGCGAGCCCCAACGGCGCGACGCAGCCGGCGGCGGTGGCCATCGCGGCCAGCCCCAACGGGGCGACGCAGAACGGCTTTCTGGTGACGATCACGACGGCGGCGGCGCACGGACTCGCGGCGGGACAGTCGGCGACCATCGCGGGCGTGCTGGTGGCGGGCTACAACGGGACGTTCGCGGTGCTTGCCGCGCCGAGCAGCACGCAGTTCACCTACGTCGCGGGGGTGTCGGGACTGGCGGCGTCCGGCGGCGGCACGGCGGCGTCGGCGACGGCGACGATCCAGACGACGAGCGCGCACGGATTTTCCACGGGGCAACTGGTGACCACGGCGGGGATCGGCGTGGCCGGCTACAACGGAACATTTGCGATCACCGGCGTGCCGGACGCTACGCACTTCACGTATACCGCGGCGAGCGGCGGCCTGGCGGCTTCCGGTGGAGGCAGCGCGGCGGCGGCGGGCAACATCGCCGCGGGCGTGCATCAGGTGAGCGTGATTTTCAAGACCCGGCAGGGCTACCTGACGCATCCCAGCCCGGCCACGAGCTGGACGGCGAGCGGCGGGAAGCGCGCGGTGGTGACGAACATCCCGCTGGGGCCGGCGAACGTGGCGGCGCGCATTTTGTGCTTCACCGGAGCCGGCGGAGCGAGTTTCTTCTACGTGGGGAGCGGCGCGACGCTCTTCAGCGGCAATCTGGTGATCAACGACAACACCACGACCTCGGCGACCGTGGATTTTTCCGACGCCATCCTGCTGGCCGGGACCAACGTGGACGGCCTCTTCAAGCTGGTGGAGTTGGGGGCCTGCGCCGGGGTGCTGGACTACGCGCAGCGGCTGTTCTGGTGGGGCGAGCGCGCCAAGATGAACAATTGGGTGAACCTGGGATTCGACGGCGGCTTCACCGGCCCGGCTTTCCCGCACTACCCGCTGGGGTGGACGCCGGACGGAATTTACGCGCCGGGGGGCACGGACGAGCAGAGCTTCGTGGTGTGGGGTGCGGCGTATTCGATCATGGGCAACGGGCAGACGGCGATACGCGGGCTGCTCACGCAGGGCGCGGCGAAGGACGCGCTGGGGGCGCCGCTGATCCAGGCGAACACGGACTACACGGTGCGGGCGCGGTGCGCGCGCAATGCCACGCTGGCGCAGGGCACGCTGCACGTGCACCTTTACAGCGCGGGCGCGGCGATCAATACCGCGGGACTGCAACTGACCGCCGGGCAGCTCACGACCAGCTACGTGGAATACACGGCGCAGTTGACCGCGCCGCTGGGGACGATTCCGGGCGATCTGACGCTGCGCATCTACGCCGACGGCACGCCGAGCCAGTTCGGGCAGTTCTACGTGGACAGCATGGAGATCTATCCGACGCTGCAGCCGGTGAACGCGACGCTGGTGCGCGCGAGCCGCGCCGAGGACCCCGAGAGCTACGACGGGGTGAACGGCTTCCTGAGCGTGGCGGAGAACAACGGGCAGGCGGTGCGCGCGGCGTTCAAGCTGCGCGAGCGGCTGTACTTCGTGAAGGAGCATTCGCTGTACGTGACGCAGGACGACGGGACGAACGAGCCGGCGCTGTGGGACATCGCGGAGGTGTCGCGCAAGGTGGGCACGCCGTCGGTGCGCGGGGTGGGCGTGGGCGAGGACTGGGTGGTAATCGCGCACCGCTCGGGGCTGTATCTGTTCGCGGGCGGCGAGCCGGTGAAGATTTCGCAGGAAGTGCAGCCGCTGTGGAACACCATCAACTGGCAGTACGCGCAGACGCTGTGGGTGACGGTGGACACCAAGGAGCGGCGCATCCTGATCGGCGCGCCATTCGGCGGCGCGACCTCGCCGAACAAGGTGCTGCTGCTGGACTACCGCGACCTGGACAGCTCGGAGCAGATCGCCGCGCGCCCGCCGGTGAACATCACTTTCGCGGGACGCAAGATGGCGGCGGACAGGACGCGCAAGTGGTCGCCGTGGTCGGTCGCGGCGAATTGCTGCGCGGTGCTGGAGCGGGCGGACGGCACGGCCGCCGTGGCGTTTGGCGGGGGCGCGCCGGGAGTGGGCGGCGGCGGAGCCACGGGCAAGGTCTACCAGCTGAGCGACACGCAGCTTTCGGATGACGGCACGGCCATCGCCAGCTACTACATGACGCACTATTTTCCGGAGCGCGCGGTGGAACAGCAGCTCGATCTCGGCGCGCACCGCAAGCTATTCACGTATCTGACGCTGTATGCGGAGGGCGCGGGTTCGCTGGCGCTGACCGCGTATGTGGGCGCCGCGGGGGCGGCGCAGGCGCAGCAGCCGCTGGCGCTGAGCTCGCCGGCGCTGAAGGATCTGGAGCTGCCGATCAACGTCTCCGGGGAGCGGGTGGCGTTCCGGGTGGGCACGAGCGCGGCGGGGGCGTGGTTCCGGCTGCAGAAGTTCATCCCGTCGGTGCGCATAGATCCGTGGGCGCCGGTGCGGGGAGGGAATTAGCGCAGGCGCGGCAGAATCAGTCGAGGAGCGAGCGGACGGTGCGGCCGAGGACGTCGAGGAAGAAGGGCTTCTGGAGGAAGTGTTCGCCGCGGGCCAGAGCCTCTTCGAGGATGGAGCCTTCATCGGCGTAGCCGGAGATGTAGAGGACTTTGAAACCGGAGCGGATTTCGCCGAGCCATTTCACCATGGCCGGACCGTTCATGCCGGGCATAACGGCGTCGGTGACCACGAGGTGGATCGGCCCGGGATGCTTGCGGGCCAGTTCGAGAGCCTGCTTGCCGGATTCGGCGGCGAGTACGGTGTAGCCCTGCGCGGTGAGGAATTCGACGGCGACCTCACGCACGCCTTCCTCATCGTCCACGACGAGAAGGGTTTCCGTGCCGCGCAGGCTGCCGGAGCCGGAACGCGCTTCGCGCTTCTCGGTAGCAGGCGCGGCCACGGCGGGCAGGAGGATTTCAAAAGTGGTGCCCTGCTCGAGGACGGAGTTCACGGAAATCCAGCCGCCGCTCTGCTGCACGATGCCGTAAACGGTGGCCAGACCCAGGCCGGTGCCCTTGCCCAACTGCTTGGTGGTGAAAAAGGGCTCGAAGATGCGCGCCTGGGTCGCGGCGTCCATGCCCATGCCGGTGTCGCGGACGGTGAGGCGGACGTAGTCGCCGGGAGGAATTTCGGGATAGCGGAGGAGGGGCGCGGAGCCGGCGGAGACGCGTGTGGTCTCGACGGTAATCGTGCCGCCGCCGGGCATGGCATCGCGGGCGTTGACGACCAGGTTGAGGACCACGCGCTCCATCTGGCCTTCGTCGGCCTTGACCCACAGGGGCTCGCGGGAAAGGGCCAGTTGCAGGTCCACCTCGGCGCCGATGAGCCGGCGCAGCAGGCTGGAGATGTCGGCGACGACGGAGCAGAGTTCGAGGACGCGCGGCTGCAGCACCTGTTTGCGGCTGAAGGCCAGGAGCTGCTGGGTGATAGCCGAGGCGCGGTCCGCGGCGCGCTGGATGGCTTCGGCGTCGCGGTTCACGCCGGGGTCCTTGCCGATGCGGCCGAGCAGCAGCTCGACATGGCCCTGAATGACCATCAGGAGATTGTTGAAGTCGTGGGCGATGCCGCCGGCGAGTTGACCGATGGCTTCCATCTTCTGGGCGCTGCGGAGCTGCTCCTCGAGGTGGCGGCGCTCGGTAATATCCTGGCTGATGCCGCGCATGGCCAGCATTTTGCCGCTGGCATCGCGCAGGACCATGCCGCTACTGGCCAGCCAGCGCACGCTGCCGTCGGGCCGGCGGATGCGGAACTCTACGGCATAAGGCATGTTGGCCCCGGCCGAGGAGGCGTGTAGGGCCTGCCGGATGCGCTCCCGGTCGTCGGGGTGGACGCGCGGAAAGAACTCCTCGAGAGTGCGCGGGGCGTCCTTGGGTTGCAGGCCGTAGAAAGCGCTTTGCTGCTCATTCCAAAAAAGGCCGTTGGTTTCCGGGCGCCATTCCCACATGCCGAGGTGCGCGGCTTCCAGGGCCAGGCGCAAGCGCGCTTCGGATTCGCGCAAGGCCTCCTCGGCCAGTTTGCGGTCGGTAACGTCGTACAGGATGCCGTAGAAGATGGGCGCTTGCGCGCCGACGTCGGCGCCGGGCAGCACCATGGCTTCATCGCGGAACCACACCGTGCGGCCGTCGCGCGCCGTGATGCGGTACTCCAGGAGCAGCGTTTTCCTGGATTTCTGGGCGCGCTCCTCTTCGGCCAGCACCCGGATGCGGTCATCCGGGTGGATGTGCTGAAACCAAAGGTCGCTGCTGGCGAGCCATTCCTCGGGGGAATAGCCGAGGTAGTCGCGGATCTGCGGGCTGACGTAATACCAGCGGCCGGAGGCGCCGATCTCGGCAATATAGGCGATGCCCGGGAGGCGCTCGACGAGCGAGCGGTAGCGCTCTTCGCTCGTGCGCAAGGCCTCATCGGCGCTCTTTTGCGCGGTGATGTTCTGGGTGACGCCGACGATGCGCAGGATCTTTCCGGAAGCATCGCGGATGGCATGGCCGTGGCTGGAGCGCCATTCCACAGCGCCGTCGGGAAAGAGCACGCGGAATTCCACGGCCAGCGGCTCGCCCGTTTGCAGCGCGCGGGTGAAGAGCCTGCGAACGCGCGGGCGGTCTTCCGCGTGGACCAGACGGTGGAAATCTTCGAGGCTCAGGGTGGTGGCGTCCGGGGAAGTACGGAAGAGCCGGTCTAAATTCTCGTCCCAGCGGGCAATGCCGGTGGCGGCATCCAACTCCCAGGTGCCCATGTCCGCGGCATCCAGCGCGATCTTCAGGCGCTCCTGGGAAGCGTGCAAGGCTTGTTCCGATTTCCTGTGCTCGGTGATGTCGCTCAGCAGTCCCTGGACATATTGCGGCTTGCCGTCGAGGCCGCAGGTGACGCTGGCGATTTCGCGAATCCAGCGGGAGCTGCCGTCCCGCGCTACGAGGCGGTATTCGATTTCATAACGGCCGCCGCACTCCTGGATCTGCTGGCGGGCTTGCAACGCGGAAGCCCGGTCGTCGGGATGGACGTGCTGGATCCAGGCATCGGGCGTGGCGAGCCACTCTTTGGCGGGGACTCCGGTCAAGGCTTCGATCTGCGGGCTGACGCTCTGCCAATGGCTGAGGTTGCCGGGCTGGGAGATATAGCAGACAGCCAAGGCCTGCCGGGGCGGGGCACTGAGGCCAGCGGCCAGGTCGACGGCCGCCTCTTTCCTGGCCGCGGTGGGCGCAGCGGTCTGGGTGGCCTCAGCGGGGCTACGGCGCGCCGCGCGGGGCCCTGACGAAACGTCTTTTTTGGACGCCATGGCCCACCCGCATTTACCGTCAGATACCGATTGCCTCAGGAAAGCGCTGGCAACCGTCTGCGCAGTCTCGTAAAAACCGCCGTCTTTGTCAATGAACCGCACGGCGGGGAGTTTCTTGGCAGGAACGTCCACTATTCATGCTGACAATTGCCCAACTGGCGCCGCTCAAGGAGCGCGATCCGTATCTTTACGAGACGCTCACGAAGCTGGTGGCCGCGGTCAACGCCACCGGGCAGCGCGCCGGGCTGGATCCCGGGCAGCCGTTACCTGCGCCGCCTGCGATCGCCGCGCTGACCGTGCAGGCCGCCAACGGCTGGTTCGATCTGGCCATCAGCGACCCCGCGAGTGCGCGGCCGGGACTGTTCTACTTCGCGGAATCGGATACCACGCCGGCCTTTGCCGCGCCCCGCGTGTACTTTCTGGGCGCCTCGCGAAATCTCTATGTGCAGTTGGGCAATCAGACGCTGTACTGGCGCGGCTATTCCCAATATATCGGGTCATACCCTTCCACACCGGTAACTTACGGGAGTCCGCCGGTCGCGGTAAGCGGCGGTGGGGCGGCGGGGCCCGCGCCCTTGCCCTCGAGCGGGAGCGGCATGCTGCCCCCAGGCGTGGTGCGCGGCGGAAATGGCTTTGGGATTCCCGGCAGCGGGCGGCTGCGCGGGCCGTCGCTGCTGTGAGCACGGTTTTCAGGCACACGTGATCGTCCGCGAATACCAACCGGAAGACCTGGAGGCGCTGCGCGCCCTGCATGCGGCCCAGGGTTTCGGCTATCCGTTCCCGGACCTGAGTGATCCGCTGTTTGTGACCCGGCTGGTGCTGGCGGAGCAGGACACAGGTGACGCGCCGAAGGAAGAGAAATCCCTCCGCTCCGGACCGCAAGAAACGCGGCCCTCCGGTCGGGATGACAGCGGTGCGGGCGGGCGGATCGTGGGGGCGGCGCTGCTGCGGCTGACGGCGGAAGCCTATCTGCTGCTGGATCCGCGCGCAGGGACGCCGCGGGAACGCTGGACGCGCCTGCTGGCGCTGCATGCCGCCGCGGAGGACGATGCCTGGCGGCGCGGGCTGGCGGACGTACATGCATGGCTGCCGCCGCCGATCGCCGGAAAATTCGGGCGGCGGCTGGCGCGGCTGGGCTGGGTGCGCGACGACGCCTGGACGCCGTATTGCAAACGGCTGAGCGGCGAAAGCCGATGAACCGTAAAAAGTTCAATCACTCTTCCGGAGGCCCCCATGGGACAACTCGGGCGGTCGTTGGCACGGCTATTCTCACAGCAGCATCCCGCACCTGACCACGCGCCGCACAAGGAGCACGCCCCGGACCACCCGGCGCACGGCCAGCCTGCCCCGTCACCTTCAGGGCAGAAGCAAGCGGCAGCCAGCCAACCAAGTACAAACGAAGTACTTGACTATTTAGGTGTTTTGGCTAAAGAGTATCATTTGCCGCCGAAGTTTGTGAATGGCGTCGCGAGTGCAGAAAGCGGTTTTACTCCGGATTTAGAGATTCCGAACTACTTGACAGACAAGCATGGCAATATCGTCCACGGCAAACATGGTGACAAGATCGTCAAGAGCGTGGACTACGGACTCATGCAGATTAATAGCCGTCGTATCGGCCATGACGTGGTGAAAGACGCCCACGGGCATCCGTTCAAAATCGGGGATGACGTCAAAACGGATTGGAAGGCCAATGCCAGGGCCGGAGTTGCGATTTTAGCAAGCGCGTACCATTTGGCGAAGCTGGAACAAGGGCCCGGAGCCACCGAAGAGGATCACGCGCAACAAGCTTATTCGCAGTACAACGGCAGCGCCAGAGCGCGCGACAGGTACCTGAAGGAACGACCGGACGGATTGCCGAAAAACGACGCGGACCGGAACTTTCTTTTGAGGTACCGGCAGCGGCCCGAGAAAAGATGAGGTGCAAGCCGTTTTTCATTCACAAGTAGAGGTGGAGGATGGTCTCCGCATCGGTACCCAGGCATTTTCCCGGAGTTTTGGGCTTTTTTGCGGCCTTCGTGTTTCTTTGGCCGGGGACGTTTGTCCGAATACCAGAGAAAGACGCGCCGCCGAAACAGACCAAGGGGACCAGCCGGGCGGAGCCGGAACTAAGCATCCGTCAAAACGGCGAATTCACCGCCGAACACGGGATTTTCGTTGAGGAAGGCCAGCGGCTCCACGTCTACAGCGTCGTGCCCGAATTTTGGGATGAGCGGACGGGCGCGTGGAAAGCCACGCCCCGCCATGATGCGCTGAAAGCGCAGTGGAAGGGCGAGCCGTACTACCACGAACTCTACGCCCTGACGGCAGGGAAGTGGGTCAAGAGCGTGCGGGAGTTTTCAGAAGGTCCGGAGTCGTGGGTGGATTTCGGCCCCTGCGACCCACTCAATCAGACGGATCTGGCCAACGATGAAATCAGGAAGGCCCTGCCGCATTCCATACGGATCAAGAGCATCGCCGCGTTCCCGGATTACGCCACGGTCGTCTACGCGGAAACCCCGAAGGAAACTTACCCACGCCACTCCCTGGATGAGTACTCGCTGCAAGTGGCGCTCCTGGTTCGGGGCGGGCAAGGCTGGCGAAATGCGGGAATTCTCGATGCCGGGGCGGACGGATTCTTCTGCGGGACCCGGACTCTTTCCACGAAGCTAGCCGATGGCGAAACGCCTACTCTACTGCTGCTCTATTCCGACGAGCCGGCCGCCAGCAGCAATTTTCGGACTGTCCGCAGCTACATCGTGAGCCATGCGGACGCGGCCAACCGCGGACCAGATCGCGAGCAGGCGGAAAGAGCCGCAGCCGGCGGGGAATCCCAGGGCCCGCCCGGCGTAACGCAAATCGCGGCCTGCGGCACTCCCAATCAACCCGGCCCGGAGGAAACATCCAGGGACCACGCGGCGGTGGAGCCTGGGTTGCCGGAAAAGCTCGCGGGTGCTGTTGCCGACGCCGAAAGCGGGGTCCAAGCCAGCGCAATTCACGTCATACCGAAGAGAGAGCGCGGCAAGGTGCTGCTGGATGTCTATGGAAAGCCCGTGGCGGACACCGTAAATTACGGGCTCATGCAGATCAACAGCATCAACATCAATAAGACGACCGTAAAGGATGCACAGGGAAATCCGTTTACCGTAGGCCCCGATATCATCACGGACTGGAAAGCCAATGCCCGAGCCGGAATCGCGCTACTGGCCCGGCAGTACCGGCTGGCGGAAATCGAGCAGGGCGCCGGTGGCACGGAAGAGAGCTGCGCCCAGCAGGCTTATTCCGGTTATCACGGCGGCACGCGGAATCGGCATAGCTACCAGAACGTCGGCAAGGAATGAAGTTGCAGCGCGCAGTGATGTCTCAGCCGCTTCGTAAATTGCGGACAATTTAACAGGACGGGCAGTCCTGTCCGTCCTCCGCAAGGAAACCAACCGCAAAAGAAAATCCGTACGACTTCGACCGCGTGGCGCCGGTGCGGATACCGTCTTTTCGCATCTTACAGGCCACTCGCTTTCAACCCGGCACTCTCAATTTCCAGGAGGCTTCCATGGGACGTGGGGCACAAGCAGCGACGCAGCAGGCCAGTGATCAGGAGCGCGCGCGCATCAACGCGCTGAACCAGCAGTTTCTCGGCGAGCGCTCGCAGATCGGCAACCTGCTCCTGCCGCAGTATCAGGACATTCTGCAGAATCCCGGGCTGAGCGCGGCGGCCAAGGCCGCGGTCACCGGGCAGTCGCAGGGGGCGCTGGCCAGCGCCTTCGACGCGCTGCAGCAGGCGGCGCAGAACCGCCTGGCGCGCACGCGCAATTCCGCGGGCTTCGGGGAATTGGCGGATGAGCTGGCGCGGCAGCGCGGCCGGGACGAGGCCAATCTGGCGCAGCAGAACGAGCTGACCTTCTCGAACGAAGCCTACCGCCGGCGCATGAACGCCCTGCAGGGACTTTCCGGCCTCTTCGGCGTGGACACCAGCCTGCTCGGGCGCTCGCTGGGCATTCCCGCCGACCTGCTGAACGTGCGGGCCAATGCCTCGCGCAGCGGCGCCGGATTCTTCTCCGCGCTGGGCTCCTCGCTGGGCAACACCCTGGGCGCGGTTCCGGGAATGTTCTTCTAAAAAAGAACGCCGAAGAGTTCAAGAGTTCCGGAGCCGCGGGGGCCGCGTGACCGTCCGGCTTCGCGCGTTCCACGGCGCAGGGGGCCCATGCCGCACATTCCCATAGGATTGTTTCTGGCCGCCGCTTCGTTCCTGGTGCAAAGCGCGATCTTTCTGCGCTGGCTGCACCGGCGCATGCGCGACGACGAGATCGCGCGCACCTTCGTGCGCGACGTCGCCACCAACCACCTCCCGCACATCTACTCCGCGCTGCGGCAAATCGCCGAGCAGCAGGGAATTCACCTGGAAGAGCCGCCACTGGTGCAATTCCTGGAAGTGAACGGCCGGCCGCGGCGCTGGCGTCACAGCGCAACGCGTTGACCGCTTTGCGGTCACGCATGCAGTTGACCGCTCTGCGGGCAAAGTGAATGATGATTCCTCCTCCGAACAACCTGCTGGCCCTGACGCGGGAGATCGCCGCCGCGCACGCGCTCGATCCGGCGCTGGTCTGCGCGGTGATCGAGCAGGAGTCCGCGTGGAACCCCTGGGCCATGCGCTACGAACCCGCGTTCTTCGCCAAATATGTGGCGCCGCTCTATACCAGCAACAAGATCTCCGCTACGGAAGCCTACGCGCGCGGATTTTCCTGGGGCCTGATGCAGGTGATGGGGCAGGTGGCGCGGGAGAACGGGTTTGCGGAAGCCTGGCTCGCCGAGCTGTGCGCGCCCGAGCAGGGAATTGCCGTGGGTTGCCGGGTGCTGCGGAAGAAGCTGGCTGCGGCGGGAGGCGACGTTGAGCGCGGTCTGCTGGCCTGGAATGGCGGGGGCAATGCCGGGTATCCGGCGGCGGTCCTGGCGCGGAAGAGCCGCTACGTGTAGAGAGAAATCAGATCGTCTGAAGGCTGCGGAGTCGTAGCGTTGAACCGTGAAAAACGGAGGCGGCTTCCCTGGCGGGGATCGTGAATATGGCTGCTTGGTGGATGCGCGCGCTCGCGGTTCTTGCGGTCTGCGTGCTGGGCGCTTTTTTTGTGCACGAGGAGATCGCCTGGCGGCAGGAGCGGGCACGGCTCACGGAAGAGATCGCCGCGGCGCACAAGCTGGTGCAGGAGGCGGACGTCCGGCAGCGCCAGCGCGACGTCGCGCTGCAGGAGGCGCTGGGGCAGATTGCGCAGCGCAAGCGCGCCGTGCAGACGCCGCAGGAGATCGTCCGCGAACTGCCGCGCGATCTGCCGCTGCCGGCGCCGATCACCTTGGCGGCTACAGGAACGGCGTCCGTTCCATTTGCCGCCGCTGAGCAGCCGTCAAAACAGGCGGCGGAACCGGCTAACGCCGCGAGAGATTCCAGCGCACCGCGCACCGCCTCGG
Organism: Terriglobia bacterium; assembly: GCA_020073585.1. Classification (GTDB taxonomy): domain Bacteria; phylum Acidobacteriota; class Terriglobia; order Acidiferrales; family UBA7541; genus Acidiferrum. The sequence continues at coordinate 15,115 of JAIQEV010000015.1, read as the reverse complement.
ACGGAAGCAACCGCCCCGCGCAACTCCCGGTGGAGGACCTCAAACCGCTCTTCGACTTTGTCCAGGACTGCAAGGCGTGCCAGGCCGAACTGGCTGGCGCCCGCGGCAATCTCGCCGATGAGCGGGCCAAGACCGCAGCCCTGATCCGGGAACGCGATGACGCCCTGCGCCTGGCCCGCGGAGGCGGCTTCTGGCGCCGCGCGGCCCGCGCCGCCAAGTGGTTTGCCCTGGGGGCCGCCGCCGGAGCCATAGCGGCCCAGGCCGCTCGGTAGGCCAGCCAAGCCACCCCAGGAGGCCCCCGGGACCGGGGAAGAGGCCTGCCCCGGAGAAACCGGCCGACACATCCTTATATGCGATACACGTGACAATTCTTCACGCGCGAATTCCCTCGCCACGCTTCCCAACATGCAGACAAAAAAATGAACAGCGCGCGCGGCTGGCGTCTCCCCCCACGCCAGCCGCACTGATCGCCTCCAGCCCTCAGGCAAACCGCGTGGAAGCCTTATCAGAGAAAGGCAAGCGGCAACAGCTAAGGAAAGCCCAGCAGGGGAAGTAGCCCCAGAAAGGGAGAAGCCGCAGAAATCCACAAGAAAGCTAAAGATTCCGCTTGACAGCATGTCCTATAAGGTATATTATGTTAACTAATAAATCGGCCCAACTTCTGCCTCGGGCCACCCCGAAGTTCCATGTAACTCCCTGCTTAGGGCTTCTTGCCCTCTGCCTTCCCTGCAGGGTGCTCCAGTTCATACCGGATGTATTGTTCGAGCTGCGCGGCGTCAGCTCCCACCAGGCGGCGCCCATTGACGAAAACAGTGGGCGTGCTAGCCACCTCCACCTCCCGTCCGTTTTCGAAGCTGGCATCCACGGCCTGAGCGGCTTCGGGGCTGGCCATGCAGGACTTGAAGGTATCGGTGTTCAGCCCGGCGTCCCCGGCGTAGTCGGTCATCTTGGTCCAGGCGTTCTCCGCGGAGATGACCTCCTGGTCGTTGTAGATCCGGTCATAGAAGGTCCAGAAGGCTTTGGGGTCCTGCTGGAAAGCGCAGCGGGCGGCGATCGCCGCGGAGCGGGCCCAGGGATGGAGGCTGGAGAGCGGGAAGTCCTTGAAGACCAGCCGGGCCTGGGGGTAGCTGGGCAGGACGGTACGCATGACGTCGTGGAGCTGCTTGCAGACCGGGCATTGGAAGTCGGCAAATTCGACCAGGGTGACGGGAGCCTTGGGGTCGCCGGTGGCGGGTGCGTTGTCGAGCTTGAGCTTGGCCCGGATCTCCGCGAGGGGGTCCTGGCTCATGTCCGTGAGCTCGCCGCGGAAGAGATATTTTCCATCGCGGCTGACGAAGAGCTTTGCGGACTCTTTCTGGCCGGCCATCTCGAGATCCGCGGTGGTCTCCAGGATTCCCGGCACGCCGGTTTCCTTGAGGGGCGCCACAGCGAGCTTGACCTCGGGGCCCCAGGCGTACAGGTGGCGCAGATAGTCGCCGATTTTCTGGCGGACAGCAGCGTCCGCCGCGCCGGCCGGCGCGGGGGCGCTTCCCGGAGCGGCTTGCTGCGCCGGTGTGGAAATTCCTGCGGCCAGCAGGGAAAGTGCCAGGAATGCCGAACGGAAACGAATCACGGTGGAGTTCTCCAGTCTCTAAGGAATAAATTTCTGGGCAATCGGGAACGGCCGTCCGAAGCCAAAGGCCCGCGAAGTGATCTTCAGACCTGGGGCGGCCTGTTTGCGCTTGTATTCGGCGCGGTCCACGCGCACGGCGATGTCGCGGACCAGCGCCAGGTCGAAACCGAAGTGCGCGGCAATCTCGTCCGGGCTGCGGACTTCCTCGATATACGCCTTCAGGATGCGGTCGAGGACGTCGTAGGGCGGGAGGCTCTCCAGGTCGGTCTGATTGGGGCGCAACTCGGCGGAAGGCGGTTTCTCGATGGTCGACCGGGGGATCAGTTCCCTTTCGCGGTTGATGAAATTGGCCAGCTCGTAAACCATCAGCTTCGGCACGTCGGAGATGATGGCCAGGCCGCCGGCCATGTCGCCGTACAGCGTGCAATAGCCTACGGCCAGTTCGGACTTGTTGCCGGTGCTCAGGACCAGCGAGCCGAACTTGTTGGAGAGGGCCATGAGGAAATTGCCGCGGATGCGCGCCTGAATATTTTCCTCGGTAACGTCCATGGGGCGGTCGCCGAAGGCCGGACGCAGGGCCTTGCAGTACGTTTCGAAGACCTCGGTAATGGGCAGGGTGAGCAACTCGATGCCGAGATTCTCGGCGAGCTTTTTGGCGTCGGTGCGGCTGCCTTCGGAGGAAAACGGGCTGGGCATGGAGACGCCGAGAACGTTTTCGCGGCCCACGGCCTCGACGGCGAGGGCCGCGACGACGGCGGAGTCAATGCCCCCGCTGAGGCCGATCAGGACCTTGCGGAAACCGCACTTGCGGACGTAGTCGCGGGTTCCGGTGATCAGGGCGCGATAGGCATATTCCAGCTCGCCGGCGGGCTGTGCGTGGATCTCGCCCTGCCCGCTAGCGGTATCGAAGAGCACCAGGTCTTCCTCGAAGGCGCTGGCTTGCGCGGCAATCTTGCCGTCGGGGGTAATGGCCATGCTGCCGCCGTCGAAGATCAACGTGTCGTTTCCGCCGACCTGGTTGACGTAAATCAGGGCCCGGCCGTGGGTCTGAGCCAGCGCGCAGAGCATGTCGCGGCGCAGCGCGCGCTTGTCGATGGTGTAGGGAGAGGCGGAGATGTTGATGAGGACGGTGGTTCCCTGCCGGACGAGTTCGGCGATGGGGTCGCGCTCGTAGAGCGGCTTGGACCAGAAATTCTTGTCGTTCCAGGCGTCCTCGCAGATGGTGATGCCGAGATTGGCGCCGGCGAAGGAAAAGACGGATTGCCGCTCGGCAGGCCGGAAGTAGCGCGACTCGTCAAAGACGTCGTAGGTGGGCAGCAGCATCTTGCTCTGCTCGAAGACGATGCGGCCGCCGCTGAGGAGCGCCGCCTTGTTGGCGATGGATTTTCCCGTGGAGTGGTTGACACGGCCGACGAAGCCGACGATTGCCGGGAGAGGCATCTGGGGGGCCAGGGCGTCCAGGGCGCGCTGGTTGCGTTCGATGAAGGCCGGGCGCTCCAAGAGATCCTGGGGGAGATACCCGCAGACGCACAGTTCGGAAAAGACGGCCAGATCGGCGCCGCGCTGCTTGGCCTGCGCCGCCAGGCTCAGGATGCGCGCGGAATTGCCTGCGAAGTCCCCGACCGTGGGATTGAATTGAGCGAGGGCGATTTTCATGTTTCGCCCTTTAGGATACGGATGCCCACCCCGGATTGCAAACCCTGGCCAGGACGGATGTTACGGGAGTGCCAGCGCAAAAAAAGACCCGCGGAAGAAAATCCGCGGGTCCGAAAATACAGGCGCACGCAGCGGTCAAGCCGCGAGGCCGCCGCTTCAGGCGCTAAAGGAACTGCCGCAGCCGCAGGTGCTCTTCACGTTGGGGTTGTTGAACTTGAACCCCGCGCCTTCTAGCGTTTCGATGTAGTCGATTTCGACGCCATCGAGGTACATCGAGCTCATCTGGTCGACCAGGACCTTGAGCCCGTCAAATTCCAGGACGTGGTCGGTCTCATTGGTCTGGGTTTCAAAAGCCATGTGATACTGGAAGCCCGAGCAGCCGCCGCCCACGACGGCGACGCGCAAGGCCGTTGGCGCAGGGCTCTGCATGCTCATGATTTCCTTGACCTTGCCGGCCGCGACTGGTGTCAGATTGATCATAAAATCCACGCTCCTGTATTCGCAGGCGAGCCCGCGAGACATCTTCCTCGTTTAGTATAGCAAAACGGCCCGCTGCTGCGCACCCTCTGCCAACAATTCGTGCGCTCAATGGAAACACGCCGCACCGCCGGCTTCGACATCTTGCGGGCATTCGCCTAAAATAGAAACGATGACACATAAGGTGACATTGATTCCTGGTGAAGGCATCGGCCCCGAAGTGGCCGCGGCGACACGGCGCATCCTGGAAGCTGCGGGCGTGCAGATCCAGTGGGAAGAGTTCGAAGCGCGCGGCGCGCAGTATGGCGAAAAAGGCCCCCTGCTGCAGGAAGCGGCGGTGGAGTCGGTGCGCAAGAACGGAGTGGCCTTAAAAGGGCCCATGACCACGGCCATCGCCGGCGGCGCGCCCAGCATCAACGTGGCGCTGCGCAAGACCCTGGACCTCTTTGCCAACCTGCGCCCGGTGCGCAACTTGCCGGGGGTGAAATCACGCTTCGAAAACGTGGATCTGGTCATCGTCCGCGAGAACACCGAGGATCTCTATTCCGGGCTGGAGCATGAAGTCGTGCCCGGCGTGGTCGAGAGCCTGAAGATCATCACCGAGCGCGCCTCCACGCGCATCGCGAAATTCGCCTTCGACTACGCGCGCAAGCACGGCCGCAAAAAGATCCACGCCATTCACAAAGCCAACATCATGAAGCTCTCCGACGGGCTGTTCCTGCGCTCGATCCGCAACATCGCCCAAGGCTATCCGGAAATCGAATACCACGAGATGATCGTGGACAACACCTGCATGCAACTGGTGCTCAATCCGCAGCAGTTCGACATGTTGCTCCTGCCCAACCTCTACGGCGATGTGGTGAGCGACCTGGGGGCGGGACTGGTCGGCGGACTGGGCGTGGTGCCCAGCGCCAATTGGGGCGACAAGGCGGCCATGTTCGAAGCGGTGCACGGCACCGCGCCGGACATCGCCGGCAAGGGCCTGGCCAATCCCACGGCGCTGCTGCTGAGCAGCATCCTGATGCTCGACCACCTGGGTGAATCGCCCGCGGCAAGACGCATCGAAAAGGCGCTCGAAAAGGTCTACCGGGAGGCCCAGCACACCACCCGGGACGTAGGCGGAACCGCCGGCACGAATGAGTTCACCGACGCGGTGATTGCCGCGTTGCCCGCTTCTTGATTCCCTGTTCCCTGGAGTGTTCCTGCCCGGCTCTATCTTGACTCCTGGTATCGCTGCTTGCCGTCCATACCCTGTTCCGCTCCTGCGCAAATGAGCGTGCGGAACTGGCGCGGGCGGCGATTCAGGCGCGGTGCGGCGCGTGGAGGTGATAGAGGAGGAGGTAGACGAGGACGCCGCTGACGGAGACGTAGAGCCAGATGGGCAGCGTCCAGCGGGCGATGTCGCGGTGGCGCTCGAACTGCCCCTTCCAGGCGCGCTGTATGGTCAGAATGGCCATCGGCGGCACCAGCGCAGCCAGCACCGTGTGGGAGATCAGCAACACGAAGTAAAACGTCCGGATCGCCCCCTGCCCCTGGAAGTGCACGATGCCGACGCGCGCGTGGTAGATCAAATACGAAATCAGGAAGGCCAAGGAAACGGCGAACGCCGAGCCCATGCACAGCTTGTGCGCCAGCACCAGGCGCCGGCGGATGAAACCGTAGCCGGCAGCCAGAAGCACTGCGCTGGCGCCATTGAGCGTGGCATTGAAGGCCGCCTGCGAGAACATGGGTTGGGTGGTGGTCTCCGTTTCGTCGGGGTGAGGCGCTCTCCGTTTTTCAGGCGGAACCGTTTTACCGGGGCAGCTTGTCGTACAGCATCAGCCCGAGCAGCACGGGGATATGCAGCACCGTGGCGTGCATGAGCCACTTGGCGCGCTGGTTGGAGCGCACCGCGGAGGCCCACAGGCACATCTGCACCAGGGCCGCGCTGAGCACCAGCGCGCCGGAGAAATAGCGCAGCCCGGCCAGTCCGATCACCGCCGGCAGCAGGCTGACCGCAACCAGCGCCGAGGCCGCCAGGAGAATCTGGCGGAAGGTGCGCGTGCCGTCGCGATCCACCACCGGCAGCATGAGGATGCCGGCGCGCGCGTAGTCCTCGCGGTAGATCCAGGCGATGGCATGAAAATGCGGGAACTGCCAGAGAAAGAGAATGGCAAAGAGCAGCCAAGCGCCGCGCTCGAGATGTCCGGTGGCCGCAGCCCAGCCGATCATCGGCGGGATGGCGCCGGGAAAGGCGCCGATGAAGGTGGCCCACACGGTGCGCTTCTTGAGCGGGGTGTAGGCCAGCAGGTAGCTGAGGCAGGTGATGACGCCCAGGGCGCAGCCGAGGAGTCCGGCGGTGATCCACAGGTCCACGGCGCCAACCACGGCCAGCGAGACGCCGAAGACCAGCGCCTCTGCGGGCTCCAGCACGCCGCTGGGCAGCGGGCGCGAGGCGGTGCGGCGCATTTGCGCGTCGGAGTCGCGCTCGATGTAGTGATTGAGCGCGGCGGTGCCGGCGGCGATCAGCGTGGTGCCGAAGACGGCGTGCACCAGGTGCAGCCAGTCCACCGGGCCGCGCACACCCATGTAATAGCCCGCCGCGGTGGTCAGCACCACGAGGAAAGAGACGTCGGGCTTGGTCAAGGCCAGGTAGGCGCTGGCGCGCGAGCCCAGCGTCAGTTCGGCGTTGTTAACAGTGCTCATGAAAGGGCGGCCTCGGCCCGGCGTGCCTCGACCGCTTCCCCGCCCCGCGGCACGAGCCGGTAGCAGAGCAGGACGACCGCCACGGCGCAGGCGAAGGTCAGCGCTCCGGCGACGGTATGCGTAACCGTGAGAACGATCATGCGCAGCATGGGCTGCGGGGCATCCGCGGTGGTCAGCCGCGACCACCACGCCGCCAGACCCAGGACAAATTGCACGCCGAAAATCGAGTGCAGCAGCAGGCGCACGCGAGAAATCTGCCGGGAGGCGCTGAAGCGCCGGCGCAGCACAATCGCGGTCCAAGTTACCGTCGCGGTCACCGCGAAGGCGCCCACGACGTGCGGCCAGATGGGGATATCCCGGTGGCGGAAGCCCGCGCCGAAAATCACTTGCACAAAGATGACGCCGGCATTGAACAGCGCCAGCCGGTGCACCGAGGGTGAGCCGATGTCCGTCAGTTGCGGCTGGGTGGTAATCCACCAGCGGCTGGTGAACAGCGCGATGCCCACGACCGTGCCGAAAAAGATCTGCGCCAGGCAGGCATGCGCCACGGGCATGCCGTAGTGCAGGTTGAGCATGACCGTGAGGCCGCCGAGAATGCCCTGGGCGATGACCGCGCCGAGCGCAGCCAGGCTCAGCCACCGCAGCCAGCGGCGCTCCTCGGCCGTCCACGTCCAGACCGCGAGAATGATGGTGAACAGACCCACCGTGGCGGCGATCACGCGGTGGCTGTGCTCGTAGACGATGCCTCCGACCATGGGCGGCGTGAGCGTGCCGTAGGAGAGCGGCCAGTCGGGCACGGAAAGCGCGGCGTCGTTGGAGGTCACCAGGGCCCCGGCGATCAGCAGCAGAAAGGTGCACACGGCCACGAAGATCGCGTAGCGATGCAGGCCGGCATGGTATCGGGGCGACATGGAATTTGTCACGGCGGGTAATTATAGCCCAAGGGACGCGAAATGCCAGCCCCTGGCAAGGGTTCCCGGTCGGGAGCTCAGTTCCCTCCCGTGGCGGGCCGGAAGGCAAAGGAGAGGCTCTTGGCCTCTTTCGCGCCCAGGGTCACCGTCTGGCGCAGGGTGCCGTACTTTTCGTGCCAGGCCTCGATCGTATAGGTGCCCGGCGGAAGGTTTTTGATCTCGAAACTCCCGTTGGCGCCGCTCACCGCGAAGTAGGGATGCTGGAAGACGGCGACGTAGCTCTTCATCCACGGGTGGACATTGCACTTCATGGCGATGGCCAGCTCTTCGTGAGAAAAGACCTCTTCGATGATGGGCGCCCCAGGCGTCTGGGAGCGGTTCCATTCCCGGTTGTTCTTCGAAGCCGAATGCACGTTATGCAGCGTCCTGTCGGAGTTCTTTACGCGCAGGGGCTGACCCGTCATGAGTGCCACGACGTGCGGGACATACACGCAGCCCTGCTGGTCAAGCTCCAAGGCCGTTTTCGGCGCGTCGAAGGTGCGATTCCCCAGCCCTTCTTTCACATAGACGATTACATTAGCCAGGTTTCCGCTCGCGTCGGCAACCACTTCCTGGCTGGCAAAACCCTCCGGATGCGCAGCGGTACAGGCTGGATCGGTGGTCATCTTCAGAGCTCTGGGCTTTGGCACCGGGCCATCAATCCGCACGCTGCCGCGGATCGCTCCGGCCCCGACCGGATCCGCGGGCGAGGCTGCCGCCGCCGGCGTGGGTCTGTTACCCGTGACTTCCGCCTTCTGCGCGCAGCCGGGTAGCACTAGAAATAGCCCGCCACAGCAGGCCAAGGCGATGCCAAGACGATCAATGTTGCGATGCATTCTCTTCCTCTAACTTTTCTCCCGGCAGTTTATCCAAATTTCTCACCGTTCCCGCGCACGCAAGAGCCGCAAAATCAGGTGCTTCCAGCGGAGCCCTCGGTCTCAGCGCAAGCCGGCGGCGGACAGGATCAGATCGGCCAACGCGGCGATGAAGTGCGGGGAATCGCCGACAGCGGGCATCATGCGGAAGGTCTCGATGCCCGCTTTCTGCGCCTCGGCGCGCGCTTCGATGTTGATCTCGTGCAGCGTCTCGATGTGCTCGGTCACGAAGGAAATCGGAACGACGAGCATCTCGCGCACGCCTTCGTGCCCCAGCCGGTCAATCGTTTCCAGCAGCGAGGGCTGCAGCCATTTCGCCGGACCTACCTTGCTCTGATAGCAGAGCAGGTGCGCTTTCGGCCAGCCGGGATATTGCGCCGTTCCGCTCTCGCACACCAGGCGCACCGTCTCCTCCACCTGGTTTGGGTACGGGTCGCCCTTCTCCACCAGGCTCAGGGGCAGGCCATGCGCGCTGAAGAGCAGTTGCACACGGCCGCTCTCCGGGAACTGCCGCAGCACGGAACCGATGCGTTCCACCAAGGCCTTGATGTACAGGGGGTGATTGTAGAACTGCGCGACGATCTTCTGCGGCGGGCCGCCCTGCGGCAGACCGGCCACACGGTGCCACTCCTTCAGGCTGCTCAGGGTGGTGGCGTAGGAATAATGCGGATAGAGCGGGAGGAGCACGATCTGATCGAGTGGCCCGGCCTGGCGCAGCGTCTGCACCGCCTCTTCCGTGAGGGGATGCCAGTAGCGCATGGCGATCACGGCGACAGGATCCATGTGCGGAGCGAGGGCCGCGACGAGCGCATCGCGCTGGCGCTCGGTGAGCGCGCGGATGGGCGAGCGCCCGCCGATCTGCGCGTAGCGTCCGGCTACCGGCTTGGAGCGCCGCGAGGCGATGAGCCGGGCCAGCGGCCGGCGCAGGAAATTCAGCGGGCCGAGGGGGATGATGTCCGGATCGAGGAACAGATTCAGCAGAAACGGCTGAACGGAGTCCAGCGAATCCGGCCCGCCGAGCTGAAACAGGACGATCCCAACGCGCTTCTTCCCTGCCACCCTATCTCCCACTTTTCAGCGCGCTCTTCAACCGCTCCACGTCCTCGCGCAGCGCCGACACCCGCCGCCCCACCGTCAGGTAATAGCCGAAGAAGATGGCCCAGCCGATCAGGTACGCCGCGAACACACTGTCGAGATTTTTCACGCTGCCTCCCCTTCCCGCCGCAGCACGTCCACTTGCGCGCGCAGGGCTTCCAGTTCGTACCGCTCCCGCACCAGAAAGATCATCAGGCTGACTAGGGCGATGAAATTGATCAACAGCACCCGCTTCATCTCCGGCGCCAGGCCCGTCCCCGGCCCGCCCATCAACACCGGCTGCGGATGCTGCGTGCGCCACCAGCGGATGGACATGTGCACCAGGGGCACGTCGAGGAAGGCGAAGATGCCGTAAACGGCGCTCAACAGCGCGCGGCGGTGCGGGTCCTCGACCAGCGTGCGCAGCAACAGATAAGAGACGTACAGCAGCCAGAGGACGAAGGTCGAGGTGAGCCGCGCGTCCCAGGTCCACCAGATGCCCCACACCGGGTGCGCCCAGATCGGTCCGGTAATCAGCACCACGGAAATGAACGCCAGGCCCACTTCCGCCGCGGAAACGCCCAGCCAGTCCCAGCGCTCCTGCCGCCGGAAGACATAGAGCAGATTGGCCACAAAGGTGACCAGAAAGGCGCAGAAGGCCACGACCGCGCTGGGCATATGCAGATAGAAAATGCGCTGGATATCGCCCATGGTGCGCTCGGTGGGCGCGACGAACAGCGAAGCGTAGGCCGCAATGCCGAGCAGTCCTACGACCAGGAACGCCGCGAGTGCCTTCTTCATGGTCTGTCGCTCCCTTCGCCTTGCGTATTTTCCGGCATGGGATCACTCCTCCAGCAGATATTCCCCGAAAAGCCACAGCGCCGTCAAAAAGACGATATCAAACGCCGCGAGAAATCCCACCCAGTCCAGGCGCAGCGCCGGCTCTTCGGCCAGCAGCGCCGCGGTGGCTTCCGTGCTGGCGATGAGCACGGGGGTGAGCAGCGGCAACAGCAGCAGCGGGAGCAGCAGCTCGCGCATGCGCGCCTGGGCGGAAATGGCGGCAACCGCCGTGCCGGTCACGCAGATGCCTGCGCTGCCCGCGAAGAGCACCAGCAGCAACGCGGGAAAGACTTTGAGGATGGGCACGTTATAGAGCACCGAGAAGATCGGGAGCATGAGCAGTTCGGTCAGCAGCAGGAACATGGTATTCGCCGTCAGCTTGGCGAGAAAGATGGCGAACGGGTCGGGGGAGGACATGCGCAGAGCGCTCAGCGTGTCGTTCATCTGCTCGCGCAGGAAGCATGGCTGGAGCATCAGCGAAGCCGCGAAAAGAAACGCCACCCACAGCAGTCCCGGGCCGAAGCGCCGCGATTCGGAGGAGGTCGGGTCGAAGGTAAAACTGAACAGGACCACTACCAGCAGGATGAAGACGAGGGTGGTGGTGATGAGCTCGCGCGAGCGCAGTTCGGTGCGCAGCTCCTTGCCCAGCAGAATCCCCGTGCTATGCAGCAGCGCCATGGCCCTCAGGTCTCCGTCACGCGCAGCACCGACTCGATCGGCTCGCCTGTGAATGAATCCGCGGCCACCGCACCGGCCTGCAGGCGGATGGCCCGGGTGGCCACGGCGGCCAGCTCGGCCTGGCCGTGCAGGCTCATCAGGATGGTGCAGCCGGTGTCGCGCAGGCGGGCCAGGGTGGCCGCGAGCCAGATGATGCCAGGAGCGTCGAGGCCCGTGCCGGGCTCGTCGAAAAGCAGCAGAGCGGGCCCGTGCAACAGGGCGCGCGCAATGGTCAGGCGCTGGCGCATGCCGCGGGAAAAGGTGCGCACCAGCGAGGTGCGGCGCTCGGCCAAGCCGACTTCGGCGAGCAGCGCGCTGACGCGTTCAGCGGCTCCGGTGATGCTCTGCAGGTTCGCGAAGAGAAAAAGATTCTCCTCGGCCGAGAGCTCGTCATACAGCATCGTCTGGTGGGCGACGAAACCGATGTGCGCGCGGCTCTCCGCGGCGGTGCTTTCTCCCGGGCCGATGTGCAGTGCGCCGGCGGTGGGACGCGTGAGGCCGGCGGCCAGGCGCAGCAACGTGGTTTTGCCCGAACCGTTGTGTCCGGCGAGGGCCACGGCTTCGCCGGGATGGACCTCCAGGTTCAGCCGGCGCAGGGCGACGAAATTCCCAAAGCGTTTTTCCAGATTGCGGCAACGTAGCCCGAGAGAGGAGACGGCGGGAGTCACGCGGCTTCCTCGATGTGCAGCTTGCGAATTGGGCAGAAGCGGCTCTTCCCCACGTCTCACCCGCGGACAATGTCGCGCAGGATTTTTTCGGTGCGCGCGCGTTCCCGAGCGTACTCTTCCTCGGTGATGGTGCCGGCCTGCCGGCGCAATTCCAGGCGGAACAGGCTGTCCTTCAGCGCTTCGAGATTGTTCGCCACGCCGGAGTGCACATCGGCCACGCTTGCTGGCGCGCTTTCGGCAGGAGCCGCCTGCGCGGGGCGTGCTTCCTTCGCGCGTTTCTTGCCGCGCGCGGGCTCTTCCTCGGCGAACTCCGCGGGCATTCCCGCGGGCACCGGCTTGCGCACCAGAAAGATCGCACCTAGCCCGAAGAGTCCCGCGAAGCCGGCGACCAGCGGCCATTTCAGCACGTCCAGCCGCCCAGGGATCGGCTGCACGGGCACGTTGCCTTCCGGCGCCGCGGGCGGCATGGCGGACTCCTGCCCGCCTCCCGCGGCGGCTGGCGGGGCGGAACCCACGCCGGAGAGCGCGATTTCCATCGTCTTACCCGCCGCCAAGGTCTCGCTCGTGTACACGTTCATTCCCTGCTCGTTGCCCGCGGCCTGCAGGCTAGCGGCGCGCACCTCCACGCCCGGCGGCGCGACCACCAGCAGGCGGCCCCCCGGGTACACGGCGGGCAGGCGTACGGTGGCGCGACTGTCCGCATACGGCAACTGATACGAGAGGCGCACGCCGTTCTCGCCGGGCCGGAAGGCGAAGGCGATAGCGTACTTGTTCTTACCGCGGTCGATGGTGGCTTGCACCACGGGCATGGCCGAAGGGCCCCACGCGGCGATCTGCTGCAGCTCGGCCTTCTCCGGGAGCTGCACCTCGAAGCTGCCGTCGGCGCGGAAGTAGGCTTGCGGCGGCTTGGAGTTGTTCTGCACGGTGTACTCTTCGCCGACCAGCAGCGAGGCCCCGTTGGGCTGGAAGATCACCACGCGCGTGGGATAGCTAAGCGTCTTGGGGTCGCGGGTGGGCTCGAAGACTTCGACCTCGACGGCATTGCGGCCCGGGGGCACGGCCTGGTGGAAGTGCACGCCGCGATAGACGGCGCGGACCAGCATGGGCTGCACGCCGACCGACGGATGGTCGAAGGTGAATGCGCCCTGCGCGTCGCTCTTGGTGTGCGCTACCTCTTCCATGCCGCCCTGCAACTGCAACAGCAGAACTTCCACGCCCGCGGCCGGAGCGCCGGTGGTGACGTTCTTCACCGTACCACGCAGCGTGGCGGCCTGCGCCGCGCCAGCGCCTAGAAAACAGAGAATGGCTGCGCCGCACAGCAGAAAGCCGCGGCGCCTCACTGCGCACCCCGCCCGGCCGGCGCGCGGCGCGGCCGGGCTCCGGGGCTGCGCGTCAGATCCCGCGCCGTCTCTTCGTCAATTTCCGCGAGCACCAGCGCGGCCTCGCTCTCGAGCGCCTTTTTCATCTCCTCGAAGTCCCCCTCCGCGTATTTTCCGGCGCGGTATTCGAATTTCAGGTCGCGCAGATTGTCGTAGATGGCGTCGCGCCGCTCCAGCAACTGGTCCAGCCGCGAGCGCAGCGGCGTGAAATCGGAGGGCTCATAGCCCAGCCAGAAGATAAACAGCAGCGTGGCCGTGGCCAGCGCCACGCACGCCAGGAGCACGGCGGTGTCCGCGCCGGCCAGCGATGCCGGGGAAACTTGCAGGAAACCCAGGGGCGCCATGCGTCAATCCTCCGTTTCCCGGTCGGCGCGCTGCCGCGCGCGCTCGAGCAATTCGGGCGAAATAGCCTTCCCGCCCGGCGCATCGGCAGAAGCCGCAACCGGCCGCATCCGCCAGCGGCGGATCACCACGAGCACCAGCGCCAGGCCCAGCCCCAGCGTGACCCCGGGAATAAACCAGGCCACGCGGCTGAAGCCCTTCTTCGGCGGCTCCGCGAATACGGCCGGGCCGTACTCCTGCACGAACGATTGGATGATCAGGTCGTCGGAATCGCCGCGGGCGATGGCCTGGTCCAGCTTTTTCAGCATCGAGGCGGAAACCGTGCAGCCCACGTGGTTGCACTGCGTCAGGATCTGGCTGCAACCGCACATGCACAAAAACTTGCCGCCTATCTGCTTCGCGTGGTCGCTCTGCTGCGCCCCCGCGGGGAGAATCAGGAGCGGCACGGCGGCCACCGCGCACAACACCGCGATCAGGAGTGGCAGGCGGAGTTTAGTCATGGCCCTGGGTCAAGTTCACAGAATTCGGCACAGCGCTGGAAAGAGCGGGGGCCGCCGCGCGCTCGCCAGCCGCGGAAAGCGCCAGCACCGGCCGGTAGTTCGGGAAGAGCGCGACAATCGTTCCAATTACCACGATAACGCCGCCGAACCAGATCCACTTCACCAGCGGGTTCAGGTAGGCGTGGATCACCGGGAGGTTGGTCTCCGGGCTGCGCCCGGCATAAACGACGTAGAGGTCCTCGCGAATCGTGGAATAGATGGCCACCATGGTGCCCGACTGCTCGTTGGTCGTGAACAAACGCCGTTCCGGGTAGAGCATCATGAGCGGGCGGTTGTTCTTCATTACTTCCACGATCATGCGTTCCGCGGTGTAGTTCTTCTCCGGCTTGGAATCCATGCTCTGCAGCAGCAGGTTGTACGGCCCGATCTGCATGGTCGAGCCGAAGGTCATCTCCTTCTGCGTGTCGCGATTGAAGGCCGCGCCCGCCAGCCCGACGAAGATCAGCACCATGCCGAAATGCACGATGTAGCCGCCGTAGCGGCGCGTATTGCGCAGCGTCAGGTCGGCCAGCGAGGTGATCCAGGAAGCGCCGCTGCGCGCGCGGAGCACCCGCGCCCCGCGGAAGAACTCCAGCACGATGGTCCAGGTCACGAACACGCAGAGGATCAGGCAGATCACCGCGTAATACTCTCGAACCCCCAGCGCCAGGGCCACCACGCCGGCCACCAGCGCGAGGATCGCCGGCAGGCCGAAATTGCGCCGCAAGCTCTCCGCCGAGGTCTTGCGCCAGGCCAGCAGCGGCCCCACTCAGTTGTCTAACTCGCATGCCGAAACGTGCTTCCACTCGGACAACTGTTGCGAAGTCCCCATCCCACCAATGATTTTCACGTGATCGAATGCGTCGCGATCGGATTGGGAATGAAAAGTCGGCTTCTCGGAAAGTGGAGGGGTAGGCTGGGATTGCTGGCGAGAACAGCCCGCCACCAACAATTCAGATTGCTTCTATTAACTGCCATTTATGGTGTCGATCAAGATGCCAGAAGCCAAGGCCCAGACAGCTAACCATGAGCCCATTCACGTTTCGTGGGAATTCCCCACAAACATCTGTTTTTGGGCGGCTAGATTAGAGTGTGTGCGGCCTTTGCGGATCAGGCACTTGCGGGGCGTCTGTGGGAGAGGTTTTTGGGCAAGCCAGCACACGCTCGTTGCGCTGTGCCTGTACCGATGCCCAACTCTGCTGAGATCGCGGCCCAGGACCGTACCTGGGCGCGCCCGGAATGATCCTGTAACCTTTACCTTCCATGGCGGGGAGCCGCTCCTGGCTGGCGTGGATTTTTAC
>JAIQEV010000066.1:0-20000 GCA_020073585.1 Terriglobia bacterium | reverse complement strand
CGAGGAGCAACGAAATCGCGCGCGTGACAAACTTGGGCAGCCTCGAGGTCCCGTGGATCCGGATGGGATCGACAAACTGCTCGATCCAGCGATTTCCTTCCTTGCCGTACACCCAGATGGAAATCCGGCCACCCGGTTTGAGGTGCCGGGCCACGCTGAGAAATCCGGCCTTGGGGTCGGGGAGATGGTGGAGTACGCCGATGCTATAGGCGAGGTCAAAAGGAGCAAGTAAGGGCAGATTGTAGATGTCCGCCTGGATGACGTGTGCGTTGGGCAGGTGCCGCGTATTCTGATAGGCCGCCTCCACCGCGTCGGAGAGATCGATTCCGATTACATCGCGGGCGGCAAATTGCGCAGACAGGAAGAGGTGCCGTCCTTTGCCGCATCCGGCGTCCAGAACCACACGGCCGGCGAAGGCCGCCGGATCGAGCGGTTTGATCCAATCGAGAAATTCAGCCCGGTCGGCTTCCGTGAGTTCCGCATAATGCGTCCATTCGTAGCCGAAAGCCGCGGCGGTGGCTTGCTTCGCAGCGGACAATTCGCGGGGCAGGAAGCGGGGAATTCCTCGAGTCACCGGGAATCGCTCCTGGCAGCCGGGACAGGCGAGCCATCCCTCGAGTATTTCTTCTCCCTCTTCCCGGTTCGCGACGGCCTCGAAGGGACAACGGCATTTTTGGCATGCGAGGTACAAGAGCAAGCGTCGTTTCATTCAGTGATCCTGCGGCCCCCTTGTCCCGAAAATCAGATCCGCCCGGAATCGCCTGTCGCACTCCGTCGTCCGCCAGAGGAATAGCAATTCTTGCAGGTACCCGGAAGAAGGGTGTGGAATTCGAACTGCCACGTGCGGTCAGCGAGCGCTAAGGATACGTTGCTGCCGGCAAGCGGTCAAGCTGCACGGATGCTGGGGCTAACGGCGCTGCTCGAAAACGGTCAAATGCAACATTCGGCACAGGATAGCCGGAATATTGTCCTCCAAGACAGCAGCGGGAATGCCAAGTCACGGGCGCTTTCCACCCTTTCGGAAAGAAACGTTCTAGATTAGACTAAGAACATTCGAGCAGGACTGAACAGGCCTGAGCGAGCAGGACTGAGTCAGACCAAGAGGACCCATCTGCGTGTGTGGCATCGTCGGATTCACCCATAGAAACCGCTCTGTCCCAAGCAGCCTCATTCACGAGGCCACTTCCTGCTTGATCCATCGAGGACCCGACGAGCAGGGCGTTTTTGAGTCCGCTGACATTGCCCTCGGCGCCGTGCGGCTGACGATCATCGACCTCATCTCCGGCCAGCAGCCGATGCGCAGCGAAGACGGCAATACGGTGCTCGTCTACAACGGGGAGATCTACAACCACAACGAGCTGCGCGCGGAATTGGAGGGTCGCGGCCATCGCTTCACCAGCCGGAGCGATACCGAAGTAGTGCTGCACGCTTTCCTGGAGTGGGACACCGAGTGTTTCCAGCGGCTGAGAGGGATGTTCGCGCTGGCCATCTGGAGCGAGTCTCGGAAACGTCTGGTGCTGGCGCGCGATCGGGTGGGGATCAAGCCGCTGTATTTCTACTGCAAGGGCGGGGACATCTATTTCAGCTCGGAACTGAAAGGCATCCTGCATCACCCGGAAGTCGATCGGGTGCTGAACCTGGACGCGCTGAATTGCTATCTGTGCCTGAACTATGTCCCGGCGCCATTCACACTCGTGCAAGGCATTGACAAACTACTGCCGGGCCACTTTCTCACCTGGGAAAGTGGAGTCACGAAGATCGCCTCCTACTGGCAATGTGCTCCGGCGTCCCGACCGGCGAAGGAGCAAAGCCTTGGTTCCGCCAAGGAAGAACTCGATTTCCTGCTCAAGCAGTCCGTCCAGGAGCATCTGGTCGCCGACGTCCCGATCGGGGTATGGGCCAGCGGGGGCCTGGACTCCTCGACGATTTTGCACTACGCGGCAGAGGCCTCTTCCTCGCGGCTCAAGACATTTTCGATTACGTTCAAGGGGCGCAGCTTCGACGAGGGCGCTTACATTCGCGAGGTGGCGACGCGCTACGGTACGGAGCATACGGAATTCGATTTGAGCACCGATATCGACATGCCCGGCGCCATCGAGCAATTCGCCTATTATTCGGACGAGCCCAGCGCCGATGCCGGCTGCCTGCCCGTCTGGTTTCTGGCAAAGATGAGCTCGAAGGACGTGACCGTGGCGCTGAGCGGCGAGGGCGCCGATGAGCTTTTTGGCGGGTACCTGACCTATCAGGCCGACCGCTATGCGCGCGCGGCGCGACTCGTGCCCGCGGCCTTGCGGCAAGCGGCGCTGGCCGGATTGCGGCACTGGCCGGTCTCGGACGAAAAGATCAGCTTCGAATACAAGCTGAAACGATTCATTCAGGGATCGCTGTTGCCCGCGGACGAAGCGCACGTCTTCTGGAACGGAACGTTTTCGGAGCCGGAAAAAGAGGATTTCTTCCTGGCAACCGACCCGGAGCCCATGCGGAGACTCGTAAGGAATATGCCGACCGTGGCCGGGCTCAGCCGCTATCTTCTTTTCGATCAGCAGTACTACCTGCCGGACGATATTCTCTACAAGGCGGATCGCATGAGCATGGCGCATTCGCTGGAGGTGCGGCCCCCGTTTCTGGACCACCGCATCGTCGAGTTTGCCGCCGCGCTGCCGGAAGAGTATAAAGTGTGTGGTTCCAAGCTGAAGTTTGTGCTCCGTGAGCTGATGCGCGGGAAACTGTCCGCCTCCATTCTGCATCGCAAGAAAACCGGGTTCGACATTCCGGCGCACGATTGGTTCCGCGGCGTGCTGAAGCCCTTGTTACTGGATACCCTGACCGAGCGCGTCGTGAAGGAAGCGCCAATTTTCCGCTGGGAAGGCATCCAAGCCATCATCAACAAGCACCTCGAAAGGCGTGCCAGCTTCGGGTATCACCTCTGGGGCTTGCTCATCCTGTTTCTATGGATCAAACAGTGGAATATACAGGTGGCGTCGCAACCGGAGAAGGCCGGGGAAATCCGGGAAAAGATTTCGATTCCGGCCTGATCCTCTCGAAGGCCGGCCTGATCGTCGTTTTTTTTACGGCGGCCATTTTCCTCGGCGGCATCCTTTCTCCTCCGGTATTGATGGACGATGTCGACGCGGTGCAGGCGCAGATCGCCCGCAACATGCTGCAGTCGGGCGACTGGGTGATCGCGCATCTCGACGGCGTACCCTACCTGGAAAAATCACCGCTGATCTACTGGCTGATCGCGCTGAGCTTTCGCTTGTTCGGGGTGCATGACTGGGCCGCGCGCATCCCCGTGGCGCTGGGCGCGGTGCTGCTGGCCTGGGTGACCTCGCGTTACGCTCGCTGGGCCTTTGGCGCGCGGGCCGGCTTGTATGCCGGACTGGCGGTGGGCACCTGCGCCGGGTTGTTCCTGTTTACGCGCATTCAGATTCCGGACGTCCTGCTCACGCTAACGGTATGTCTGGCGTTCTGGTCGTTTCAGCGGGCCATCGATCCGGAAGAGCCGCACGGACGGCGCTGGGCGGCGCTGCTGGCGGCCAGCCTGGGCATCGGGCTGATGCTCAAGGCCCTGATCGCGGTGGTGGCCCCGCTGGGCGGGATCTTTGTCTACCTGCTGGTGACGCGACAGCTCTTCTCGCGAAGCCTCTGGCAAAGGCTGTACGTCGTCAGCGGGCTGCTGGTGTTTCTGGCCATTGCCGCTCCGTGGCATGTTGTGGCGACGCTGCGCATGCCTCCCTATTTTCATTTCTCGATGCACAGCGGGCCCGGGGAGTACCACGGCTTCTTCTGGTTTTATTTCATCAACGAGCACGTGCTGCGCTTCCTGAACTTGCGTTACCCGCGCGATTACAACACCGTGCCGCGCTTCGCCTTCTGGTGGCTGCACCTGGTCTGGCTGTTTCCCTGGAGTGTCTACTTCCCGGCGGCGGCCCGTCTGGGATACCAGGCGGAAGACCGCGCCGGGCGCACGCGCTTGCTGGCGCTGTGCTGGACCGGCTTCCTGATGGTCTTTTTCACTTTCTCGACCACCCAGGAATACTATTCCATGCCCATCTATCCGGCGCTGGCTTTGCTGCTGGGTTGCGCCATGGCTGGGGAGAACGCGTGGCTGCGCGCGGGCACGCGGGTATTGGGAGGGATAGCGGCGGCGGCGGCGCTGGCCATCGCCGTGATTCTGTATCTGGTGCGCGGTCTGCCCACGCCCGGGGACATTTCCCACGCGCTGCAGCAGCATCCGGAAGCGTACACGCTGTCGCTGGGACACATGGGGGATCTGACGCTCCAATCGTTTGCCTATCTGCGGGGACCGCTGGTGCTGGCCGGGCTGGCCTTCCTGCTGGGCGCGCTGGCGGCCTGGATGCTGCGCGGGTCGCGGGCCTATCTGGCCATGGCCGTGATGATGGTGCTGTTTCTGCATGCGGCGCGGCTGGCGCTGGTGACGTTTGATCCCTATCTGGCGTCGCGGCCGCTGGCGGAAGCGCTGCTGCGCGCGCCGGCGGGGCGGCTGATCCTGAACGGCCAGTACTACTCGTTTTCCTCGGTGTTCTTCTACACCAATCGCAGCGCGCTGCTGCTGAACGGCCGGGTGAATAACCTGGAGTACGGCTCGTATGCGCCGGGCAGCCCGGACGTGTTTATCAATGACGCCCAATTCGTGACCCTGTGGTCGGGCGCGGAGCACTTCTACGTGCTCACGGACGGCGACGAGGTGGCCCACCTCGCGGGCCTTGTGGACCGCAGCCAGCTCCACCTAGTGGCCGAAAGCGGCGGCAAGCTGCTCTTCAGCAATCATCCCTGAACATGAGAACTTCCGGCGGCGAGGCCGCGTCTACGGCTCGAGGCTGACGGGAACGACCGGGACGTCAGTGTGCGCCAGGAGAATTCCGAAGCGGCGCTGCTCTTCGCGCTGGAAGGTTTCCTGGTCGGGGAAAAGCTTGCGGATGAGGGCCTGCTCGGTGCCTGGGTCAATGGACGCGGCGATGCTCTTCCAGGTGATGGTGACGCGGTAGTCCCAGCGGGCGTCCTCGCTGGCATGATAGCGCGGCTTGTCCATCTCGATCTCCACGATGCGGCCCTGTTGCTTCAGCGCTTTCAGCAGCGGGAGGTGATTCTTCTTGAACAGGCGCAGCCACTCGTCAGCGTGGCCCCACTGTATTTTGTAGTAGTACTCGACCTCGAAGGTGGCTTCTTTGGCCGGCTCCTTGACGGCGGCCGGGGCCTGTGCGGCCGCCGGGATCGTACTCAGGAAGCAGAGCAGCCATGCAAAGAGCGCCAGCCCGCTCCGGAGAAATACTATCTTTGCCTTCGCCCCGTTGTTTTCCATTGCCCCACCCCTCGTTTCTTTTTCTTGCCCGGCTGGCTATGAGCCGCGCTTTCTGGTTCTCCAAGAAACTACTGCAGAAGCCGGAGGAAGACCAGAGGAGTTGTTCTGGAGCGCGATTGCCGCGCGCCATGGCGCAAAAACCGCGGTAGGATAGCCGCTCGGTACGCAGGAGGAAAGATGCCGTCGAACGAAGGGGCGCGATGCGTTCTGATTACCGGCGGGACGGACGGACTGGGAAAGGCCGCGGCGCTGCTGCTGGCGGAGCGCGGCTACCGGGTGTTTGCGGCGGGGCGCTCGGCGCAGAAGCGCGCGCAGCTGGACGTGCTAGCGCGCGAGCGGCGCATGCCGCTGGAGTCGCTGGAGATGGACGTATGCGACGACGCGTCGGTCGCGCGCGCGGTGCAGACGGTGCTGGCCAAGGCGGGCGCGATCGATGTGCTGATCAATAACGCCGGGGTGGGCTACATGGCCACGGTCGAGGACGTGCGCCTCGAGGATTTGCGGCAGCAGTTCGAGACGAATCTCTTCGGGGTGGTGCGCGTGACCCAGGCCGTGCTGCCGCACATGCGCGAGCGGCGGCGCGGGCGCATCTTGATGATCAGCTCGGTGGCGGGGCTGGTGACCCCGCCGACCTACGGGACCTATAGCAGCAGCAAGCACGCGCTGGAGGGGTTGAGCAACGCCCTGCGTCTGGAGGTGCATCCCTTCGGCATCCCGGTGGTGCTCATCGAGCCGGGCTACATCATCACCAATTTTCAGCACACCGCCGCGGATCTTGCGCAGCCCTATTTGGACAAGATCAAGAGCGGCCCCTACGCCCGGATCTACGCGGGGGCCTGGGCCGGAGCCAAGAAGGGCCGTGCGGCTTCCAGGACCACGCCGGAAGACTGCGCGCGGGTGATGCTGCGGGCCATCGAGGCGCCGCGTCCGCGGGTGCGCTACGGGGTGACGCCGCTGGCCAAGCTGGTGGCCCTGGGCAAGCGCTTCCTAACCGACCGCGCGTTGGATGCCTTTCTGCGGCGGAAATACGGCGTGCCGGACAGAATGGAGTGAGGCAGCCGGCTACGGGTTGGTGATCTGGAACGAGAGGCTGGACTGGCGCACCTCGTGCCAGCGCTTGGACCACGCGTCGTGCAGGGGATTTTCCGCGTAGTCGGCGGCGGCCTCGGCGCTGGTGAACTCGATGACGAAAACTCCGTCGTTGTCCTTGAGCTGGTTGCGCTGGGTCTTCAGCCAGATGTTCTTGATGCCGGGGATCTGCGCGGCCATCTCCTTGATGCTCTCCAGGGTTTTCTGCTTGTCGGCCTCGGAGAGGCCTTCTTTCCATTTGTAGACGACCACGTGGATGACCGTCTTGGGCTGGCCGAAGGTGTGGGCCGCGGATTTCGTCTGCGCGGAGACGCTCGGCTCGCGCCAGCCGCCTGCAGCGATCCCCGCGAGCAACAGCACGGCGCCCAGCAGGATGCCGACGATGCGCTTCTGCACTGTGTTCATTTGATTTTCTCCCAGTTGCGATTTCGTCCGCGCGATCCGGAACGTTGGCCGGATCGCGGCACTGGAAAGTGTAAGCAATGCCGGGCCGCCAGGCAATTCCGGCGGTAGGGCCGGTTTGACGCCGGCTGGGGAAGCCCGTTACGCTCAATGCTCCCGCGCATTCGGGAGTTTTTCCGGACAACGCATGGATCACCTGACAAACCAAGACGGGCCGGGGAGCGGCCTACCCGGCCCGGCGCCCATTCCGCGCATTTGGATCGGCTACCTGCTGGGAGCGGCGACGCTGG
This sequence comes from Terriglobia bacterium, assembly GCA_020073585.1. GTDB lineage: Bacteria > Acidobacteriota > Terriglobia > Acidiferrales > UBA7541 > Acidiferrum. Next base: position 12,896 of record JAIQEV010000066.1, on the reverse strand, counting down.
CTGCGGAAGTGGTGGCCGTGGCGCTGCATCCCGATTTTGCCAAGGGGGAGAATCCCATTCCGCCGCTGTACCTGTTTCTGGCCATTTTTGTGGGCTGGGTCTACTGGCTGGTGTGCGTGCATCAGTTTCACGTGGTGATGGCGCAGATTCCGGGGTGGAAGCACCCTATTTCGCCGGCGCGCGCCGTGGGCTTTCATTTCATTCCCCTGTACAATTTTTACTGGGTGTTCGTGTGGCCCGCGGAGATCGCGCGGTTCGTGAACTGGCGCACGCAAAAGCCGCTGATGAAGCCGCAGTTGGTGGGCGCGGCGGTGTTCGGGGCGCTGGTGGTGCGCGTGCTCTTGGATGTGGGCATGGGGCTGATCCTGCTGTTCATCGCGGCGTCGTACATTTCGCGATGCCTGCGGATTGCCTTTGCGGCGCCGCCGCTTCCCGTACAGGAACTGCCGCCCGCCGCGGAATAATCGGAAAAAGGGAGAAGCAAATGCACAAGCGAAAACTGTGGGTGGTCTTGCTGGCCGGGCTGGCGGGGATGGCCCCGGCGGGGCGGGCGCAGGAGAAGCAGGACGCAAAGCCGCTGGCGCGGGAGATTTTCAAGGAGCTGATCGAGATCAACACCACGGACTCCGTGGGCAACGTGACGACGGCCGCCGAAGCCGTGGCCCGCAGGCTGCGCGCGGCGGGCTTCGCGGAAAAGGATCTGCAGGTAGCCGGGCCGAACGAACGCAAGAAAAATGTCGTCGCGCGGATTCACGGCACGGGCCAGCGCAAGCCGCTGCTGCTGCTCGCGCACCTGGACGTGGTGGAGGCGCGCCGCGAGGACTGGTCCACGGACCCCTTCCAATTCGTCGAGAAGGACGGCTACTTCTATGGGCGCGGCACGCAGGACATCAAGGACGGCGCGGCCATCCTGGTGGCAAATTTTCTGCGCCTGAAGAAGGAAGGCTTCGTGCCGGACCGCGACCTGATCCTGGCGCTCACCGCGGATGAAGAGGGCGGGAATTTCAACGGCGTGGAATGGCTGCTGGCGCACCACCGCGAGTGGATTGACGCGGAGTACTGCGTGAACCTGGACGGCGGCGATTTCATGAGCGAGCACGGGAAGAAGCTGTACGCGGCGGTGCAGGCCAGCGAGAAGGTGTACGTGGATTTTCAGCTGGAATCGCGCAATCCGGGGGGACACAGCTCGCGGCCGGTTCCAGACAACGCCATCTACCACCTGGCCGGGGGGCTGGCGCGTCTCGCGAACTACTCCTTCCCGGTGCAGCTGAATGAGATCACCCGGGCCATGCTGGAGCGCAGCGCGGCGTTTCACGGCGGGCAGGAGGGCCAAGACATGCGGGCCGCGGCCAAAACGCCGCCGGATGCCGCCGCGGTGGCGCGGCTCTCCGGGAATTCCTTCTACAACGCCATTCTGCGCACCACCTGCGTAGCCACGCGGCTCGACGGCGGCCACGCCAATAACGCCCTGCCGCAGCGCGCCCGCGCCAACGTGAATTGCCGGATCCTGCCGGGCGAAGACCCGCAGCAGATCCGCGAAACGCTGGTGCGCGTCGTCGCCGATCCGCAAATTGCGGTGACCTTCGTGGAGCAGGTGAGCGCGGACGGCAAGGTGATTTTGCCGGCTAGCGTGCCGCCCTCGCCGCTGCGCGCCGACGTCATGGGCGCTTTGGAGAGCAGCGTGCACACCATGTGGCCCGCGTTGCCGGTTCTCCCGGTGATGGATACGGGAGCTTCCGACGGAAAATTCCTGCGCCTAGGCGGGATTCCCACCTACGGCATCTCCGGGGTGTTTCTGGACCTGGACAACCATCGTGCGCATGGACAGGATGAGCGCGTGGGGGTGCAGGATTTTTACGATGGCGTGGAGTTCAACTACCGGCTGATCCGGGCGCTGGCTTCGGCGAAGTAACGCGCCGTGCGTGTCGGCATTGCCGGACCGCGTGGCCCAGGGAAAGCGCACAGACGCAAGCCGGTGCGGCCAAAGAAAACGGCCCGGAAAGCATTGCTTCCCGGGCCGCCGTTTTTTCAGAAGCAGCGCACGCTCACGGCTGATTGGCTGGGGGAGTGTCCTTGGGCTTTTCCTCTCCCGGCTTCGGCGCGGCAGCGGCGTCCGCGGGAGCTGGTGTCGCCGCCGGGGGCGCGGCCGCGGTGGCGCTGGCGGCCGCGGGCGGCTTGGCGGCATCGCTTCCGAAGCGCGTGAGATAGGGCATAAACGGCGTCACCTCGAACGGCATCTTTTCGCGTTCCGTGACGCTGCCGATGGGTTTGGCCTTGAGCAGCTCGAGCCGGTTGTTCCAGGGATCGAGCTTGACGCGGCCGCCGAGAGGCAAGGCTGCGATCTGTTGCGGATTCTTCTGGCCGTTCGCAGGCGCGGCGGTTTTCAGATCGCCGATTGCCGGAACGCGGTTGCCGAGGTGCGCGCTGGCCAGATTGGGAATGTCCTTGGCGCGCCGGTCGAGAGCCTGCAGAAAGAGCCCGGCATTGCCCAATTGGTTCTTATACGGCGAATTGTTGAGCAGCTCCATCGCCTTTTTGCTCGCCTGATTTTCCTCGTCCGGAGTGCGCGCGAAGCCGAAATGCTTGAAGGTCTCCTTGTCGTCCACCAGCAACTGGTCGAAGAAGGCGTAGGTGGAATTCAAGCGGTGGCCGAGGACGATGTGCCCGAGCTCGTGCGCCAGCATGGTGGCCAGGCTGGCCTCATCCGGGAGCACGTCGATGAGGCCGCGGCTGAGGACGATGGTATGCCCGAGGGTGTAGGACTCCAGCGTGGACGTCATCATCACGCGGCAGCGCACTTCCGGCTCCAGGTCCAGGTTGTTGGTGACTTCCAGGTTGTTGATGACCGTATCGAGAACTTTGTCCACTTCCCCGCGCGGCGCCAGGAGCCCGATGCGCTGCAGGCGGTCCGCGACGTTATCTTCGGCCTGGCGATCCCAGGAACGCTGCGCTTGCACCGGGGCTAGGTCGTTGGAGGTCTGGGTATCGTCGTTCACCGGGGACTCCACCAGGATCTTGCTCAGCTCCTGCTCCTGGGTGTTCTGGGAAAGGTTGTAGCCCCACAGGCGGGTCTGGGCCTTGAAGTCCAGCTTCTTGGAAATGGCGTAGTGCAGGTCGCGCTCCTCGCTGTAGACGAAGGAGGGCATCCACAAGCCGGGCTGCACGTTGCTGCGCCAGCTGTCAAAGTGAAAATAATAGCTCGAATGGCTCGAGCCCCCGTACGCCCCGTTGAAGCGCACGACGGTGTAGTCCTGATCTTCCACCCAGATGCGGCCCAGGAAGCGCCCCTTCCCGGACTTGGGCAGCGGTGTGACGTCGAAGACCAGGCAGCGCACTTCGCCGAGGAATTCGCGCCGCACGTAATCGAACTTGTAGTGCTGGCGGTCGAATCCATTGGTGTCAATAAAGATCATCTGCAGGAAGCCGTCCGGCAGAAACTCCATGGCGAAGGAAAAAAAGTTGCCGATGCCGCCGAAGATCTTCCGGCCCTTGCCCGTGGCTTGCGTGAGCGGAACGAGCTGCACGCCTTTGCCGAAATCGGCGCGGCCTAGAAAATAGCGGTCGCCCGCGGGGGTGTAACCGAGATCCTTGTCCGGGCGCAGGGTCTGAATGTAGGTCTCCACCAGCGGCTGAAACTGGTGAATCCGCTGATAGAGCCGGTTTTCCGAGGAGACCACGCGGTCCACCACCTGATCCATGGTGCGTGGCTGGGCCGCGGCCTGCGGCGCCGTGTCGTTGGTGGCCGCCGTGGCGCCCAGGGCGCCGCAAAGTGACAGCAGGACAAGTCCGATAAGTCTTCGCATATTTCCCCCCAAGCTAGTAAGCCAGGCGGAACTCAATCCGCACGCGTGCCGGGTAATCCACCGGCTGGCCGTCGCGTTTGGCCGGTTTGAATCTAATCTGCTTTGCCGCCTGCACCGCGGCTTCGTCCAAGCCATGACCCAGGCCGTGCACCACGCGGTTTATCTGCACCTGGCCCGAGGCCAGGAAAACCAGATCGATCACCACATCCCCTTCGACCTTCAAACTGCGCCCTTCCGCGGTATACACGGGCTGCGGCTTTTCCAGAATGCCGACAGCCGTGGTGGCGTCTTCGCTGACCGCTTTCTTTTTCGGCGCTTCCACGGGCGCCGCGCTGGCGTCGCCAAAGCCTGACGTCTGCTGCACTGTGCCCCGCTTGCCGCCGGAAGGGGGCGGAACAGCCGTGCTGTTCCCGAACCCCGTGCTGGCTACCGTTCCGCGCACGCCCTTCGCTCCGCCCGTGCCGTTTCCGTAGCCCGGTCCGCCGGGCAGCAGGGGCGAGCCCTGGGCCATGATGTTCTGGCGCTTGTTCGGATTGCCGGGTCCCGGCACGCCGTTGGGATCGCCGAAGCCGCCGGTCTGCACCTTGTTGACCGCAGCGGCGACCGTGGCGGGCGCCGCGCTGCCGGAACTGAGGTTGCCAACCTTTACCTCTTCGCGCGGGCGCTTGGGCATGTTGTTCGTCGTATCCAGGCGGGCTTCCTCGAGGACGGGTTTGAATTCCGGCTGCTTGATCTCCACCTCTTTGGGTCTCGGCGGCACCGGTTGCACGGGTTTAGGCGCGAGGATCTTCAGCGCTTTCAGAGGCGCCGGCGGCGGGGGTTCCACTTCGACCTTGGGCTGGATCTTCGGCCTGATCTTGGCCGGCGGGGGCGGCGGCGGAGCCATGGGCAATTCCGTGATGGGCGTGGCCAGCGGCATGATCCCGTAGTTCAAAGCCATCTTCACTTGCTCCGGATAGATCAGGGGAATGAGAAAAAGAATGGCCACGACCACGAACTGAAAAAAGGCGCTCAGTCCTAGGACTTTCCAGCGCGGCTTGCTCTCCGTGAGGATGGTGAAACGCGCGGTGGCACGGTTGTTGGTGCCGATGGCCTCTTTCCAGGCTTGCGGATCGCTGTTTCCGCGACGGCTATCCAGGCCCACGCCAATGCGCGTGGAGCGTTGTGGTTCAAGAGTCATGGTCGTCATCGGCTAGCTGCCTTAGTCTAGAGATTCCGTCCGGTGCACAAGAGATGCCTGTGCCCTACCCGGCGTCCACGGGTCGCTGTCCAACGGGAGTTTTGCTTACAGCAGTACGAGGGTACTAGCGGGCTGGGAAATTCCTAATAGGACTTTCGTACTAGCGTCGCGAAATTAACAATGCCCGTTCAGCATCCAAATTTTGCACCTCTGGCCGGGTCTGCCTGTCCCTCTGGGCAAGGGCAATAGGCAAGCACAATGCGCCTATCATATCGCAAATTTTCATGAACGTTGTGTTAAACGTGTAGGGGAAGGACTGCCAAACCGGAAGGGGCTATCCGGAATCGCGGGACACTCCCAGTCATGAACGAGCCTGACAATCCGGGGACAGCAGTGGGCAGCATGAACCACGCCGCGGCGGAAACGCTGCTGGCCGCGCGCGCGGCGCTGCTGGACTGGCTGTTTGCGCGCGCGGCGGGGACGCGCTGGAGGCTGCCGCGGGAACGCTTTGCCGAAGCCCTGGCGCGCAGCGCGGCCAAACGATTTTCCGGGAGCGCACCCGCGCCCCAGCAGGTGGAAGAGTATCTCCGCGAGCTGCACCTCGAAGATTTGGCGTTGGCCTGCGCCTGCGCGGAAGGCTGCGAAGCCGCCTGGGAGCATTTTGTCGGCGCCTATCGCGGGCCTCTGCGCGCGGCGGCGGGGGCCATCCTGCGCAGCGGCGCAGACTCGGCGGCGGCCTGCGAGCTGGCCGACTCGCTCTTCGCCGAACTCTACGGTCTGGCCGAGAGCGAGCGCGGAGCGCGCTCCCTGTTCCGCTATTTTCATGGGCGCAGCTCCCTGCATACCTGGCTGCGCGCGGTGCTGGCGCAGCGCCACGTGGACGCTCTCCGCCAGGGCAAGCGCTTCGAACCGCTGGAAGAAACGCCCGGCGGAGAGCGTGCGGCCCGGGCCGCTCCTGCCGCGCCCACGCCCGTGCTGGATCCCGACCGCTCGCACTACCTCGCGCTCTTCCGCCGCGCCCTCGCTGCCGCGCTAGCGCGCCTCGAGGCCCGCGACCGTGAGCGCCTCGCGCTCTACTACCTTGGAGAAGAGACCCTGGCGGAGATCGGGCGGCGGCTTGGCGAGCACGAGTCCAGCGTCTCGCGCAATCTCGAGCGCATCCGCAGGGAGTTGCGCGGCACCGTGGAGGAGTTTCTGCGCGCGGACGAGGGCCCGGTGGACGGCGCGCCGGCGCGGCCCGGGCTGAGCGCGGCGCAGGTGGCCCTGTGCTTCGAATACGCCCTCGAGGATGCTCCGCTCGATCTGGGCAAGGCGCTGGGCGCTCGGCATGAGGCTGCCGCCAACGGGCAGGAATCATGAGCCTGCGCTGCAAGAAACGGCTCGAGAATCGTTCTACGAGAGGAGGGGGAGATGGCGCCTGACGACCGCGAATCGCGCTCCGGCGAAGAACGCTTCGAAAAAATGCTGGCGCGGCATCTGCGCCGCAACGCTCCGAGTACAGCCGGGAGCGGGGTTGCCGCGGCGTGCCCCGATGCGGAGACGCTGGCGGCCTTCCAGGAGCGCTCCTTGAGCGCGCAGGAAACGGATACCTGTAAACAGCACATTGCGGCGTGCGCGCGTTGCCGGGAGATCCTGGCGGCGCTGGAAGCGACGCAAGGCATCGCGCTGGGCGTGGCGGATGAAAAACCCGTGACGGCGGGAAAAGCGCCTGTCCCGGGAAGAGAAATGAGGCGGAAGCGCGGAATCCATTGGGCCTGGCTCGCGCCGGCGGGCGCACTGGCGGCCGGATTGCTCCTCTGGGTGGCTGTCCACGAGAAAAGGCCGGCGTTTGTGGAGGGACCGCCGCCGGTGATCGTCGCGGAAAATCGCGGGGCGTCCACTCCGGTTGACCGCTCTGCGGTCACACGCGAAAACGCCGCCGGGGTTTTGGACCAAGCCCAGCCTGCCGCAAAGTCGGCCCCGCAGGAGAAGGTTGACCGCTCAGCGGCCACAAATAAAACGGAGCGGGACGACTTGGGCTATGTTGGAAATGCCGCTCCGCCAGCGGCCGCTCGCGCGGAAGAGGCGGCTTCGGCGGACAAGAAACAGTTAGAGAGTGCTGCCCGCAGCGATGCATTTCGTGGCAAAGCAGCGGCCCCGGCGGCCGTGGGCGGTCTCGAAAACAGGCTGGAGAAAAGCCAGGCCATGAAGGATGCACCTGCTCCCGCGGCGGAGCCCGCCCGGGTGCAGGCCACCGAGCAGGAGGAGGCGAAAATCGCCGCGAAAGCGGCTCCCGCCGCGCCGCCGGTGGACACCGAGACTTTTTCACGTGAGACCGCACCGAAGCAGAAGAGCGAAGCCGCGGGGTTGGCTGCCGCCGCCCCGGCAGTCCTGGCGGAAACTGTCTCGGGAGCGCGCAAGAAAGAATCGTTGCAGCGCGCCGATGCGCTGCACGCCAGCAAACGCATCATCGCGGCTCCGGGCGGCAAGGTGCAGTGGAGCGTGGGCCCGGGCGGCGCAATTCTGCGCTCGGCGGATGGTGGCAAAAGCTGGGCACAGCAGGCCAGCGGCGTGACTGCGGAGTTGCTGGCTGGCTCGGCGCCCAGCGAGAGCGTCTGCTGGGTGGTGGGGAGGCAGGGCACGGTGCTGCTGACCACCGACGGCGAACATTGGACGAAAATCGCCGCGCCCACCACGGCCGACCTCACCGGCGTGGCCGCGCGCGACGCCCGCTCTGCCGCGGTCTGGAGCGAGACCGGCCGCCCGCGCTACCTTACCGAGGACGCCGGCGGCGCCTGGGCATCCGCCCCGCTCGACTGAAGCCCCTGAATTTTTCCTGCAAGAAATCTCCCCAGCTTCGTTCTAAGGGAGGAAGGCAAATCCTTGACGAGGTGACTCACATGGCTCTGCGGAATCGAAACAAACGAAATCGCTGGTTACTCCTGGCGTTCCCGGCGCTCCTGGCCGCGGGCGCGGCCCTGTTCTACGGCCCCTCCCATGGGCAAAAAGTGTACGCGGCGCAGAAGGACGGAGGGCGCGCAGCGGCGGGCGATCAGTCGACCACGCTCGGCGACCAGACCGATCTCGCCGTGACCGTCTACAACTCGAATATCGCGCTGGTCCGCGACGTACGCCAGCTCACTCTGCCCCCCGGAATGTTCCGCCTGAAGTTCATGGACATCGCCGCGACGGTCAACCCCGCCACGGTGCACTTCCGTTCGCTCAACGAACCGGACAAGCTCGGCGTCCTCGAGCAAAACTACGAATACGACCTGCTCGAGCCGGCCAAGCTGCTGCACAAATACGTGGGCAAGGAAGTGACCCTGGTGCGCAGCTACCAGGAAAACGGCACCACCAAGCGCGAAGAGATCAAGGCCACGCTGCTCGCCGACAACAACGGCCCGGTGTGGAAGATCGGCAACGACATCGTCACCGGAATGTTCGCGGAGAGCTACCGCTTCCCGGAGGTTCCGGCGAACCTCTTTGACCGCCCGACGCTGCTGATGTCTCTGGAGAACGCGGGCGGGCGCAAGCACCAGATTGAAGCGTCCTACCTGGCGAGCAATCTCTCCTGGAACTCGGACTACGTGCTCACCGTGGGGCGCGACGACCGGGCCGCGGACCTCGATGGCTGGGTGACCCTGGTGAACAACAGCGGCACCGCGTTTCACAACGCGCGCCTGCAGCTGGTCGCCGGCGACCTGCACCGTGTTCAGGAAGGAAGGATGCGCGCCGAGGACCGGATGTATGAAGTTGCGGCCAAGGCCGCCTCGGCGCCGCAGTTCGCGCAGGAGAACTTCTCCGAGTATCACCTCTACACCCTGGGCCGGCGCACCTCGGTCGAGGACAAAGAGACCAAGCAGATCAGCCTGCTCAATTCCAGCGGCGTGCCGGTGGAAAAACTCTTCGTCGTGGACGGGCAGAGCTTCTACTACCACAACTACCAGAATCCGGGCTCCCCGCTGAAGGACCCGGTCAAGGTCTTTTACAAGTTCAAGAACGACGAGAAGTCCGGCCTGGGCGTGCCCATGCCCGCGGGCAACGTGCGCGTCTACCAGAAGGATTCCAAGGGCAGCGTGCTCTTCGTCGGCGAAGACCACATCGACCACACCCCCAAGGACGAATCGCTGAACATCCACATCGGCAGCGCCTTCGACGTGGTGGCCGAACACAAGCAGACCGACTACAAGAGCATCTCCAGCCACGTCTGGGAGATGGAGTTCGAGGTCACCCTGCGCAACCACAAGGACATTCCCATTACCGTCGAAGTGAACGAACCCATCGGCGGCGACTGGCAGATGCTCTCTTCTTCGCACAAGTACACCAAGACGGCGGCCTGGGCGGCGCAGTTCCAGGTGCCCGTCGAGAAGAACGGCACGACCGTACTGAAGTACCGCATCCGCGCCCGGTGGTAGTCGCGAGGCGTGACTCGTGATCCGTGACTGGTGTCGGTGACGGTGGGACAGGCATTCGTGCCTGTCCCATTTTCTTGGTAGCGGTGAAAAAACCGCGGGCGGGACGCCGGCGCTACCCCTCCACCACGGCGTCGGCCTCGATCTCCACCAGCATCTCCGGGGAAATGAGCTTGCTGACCTCAACCATGGAAGTGGCCGGGCGGATCTCCCCAAAAAAAGAGCCGTGGGCCTTGCCGACCTTCTCCCACTCGGCGATGTTGGTCACGTAGATGCGCGTGCGCACGACGTCCTTGAGGCTGGCCCCGGCCTTCGCCAGCGCCGTTTCGATGTTCTTGATGGTCTGCACCGTCTGGGCGTGGAGGTCGCCCACGCCCACCAACTTGCCGTCCGGCCCGGTGGCCGTCGTGCCCGATACGCTGATGATGTTGCCGACGCGCACCGCGCGCGAGTAGCCGACAATCGGCTCCCACGGCGCTCCGCTCGATATGTTCTTGCGCATGTGAATCTCCTTTGCGGCACGTTGCTCCTGGAGGAGCGAGTGCGCCCGGCAAACGTGCTAAACTTTCTGAATTATGGCACAGGAGGGCTGCGGGTCTCATGCCCGGCCGTGCCCACACAACTATGAAATGTAACAACATTCTCGAAGCGGTCGGCCGCACGCCCCTGGTGCGCCTGAACCGCATCAATCACGGCCTTAAGCCGCAGATCTACGTCAAGGCCGACTACATCAATCCCGGTGGGTCGGTGAAGGACCGCATCGGCATCACCATGATCGACGACGCCGAGAAAAAGGGCCTGCTCAAGCCCGGCGGCACGATCATCGAGGGCACCTCCGGCAATACCGGCATGGGCCTGGCGCTGGTCGCCGCGGTGCGCGGCTACAAGATGGTCTTCACCATCACCGACAAGCAGTCCAAGGAGAAGGTGGATCTGCTCAAGGCGCTGGGCGCGGAAGTGATCGTCTGCCCCACGGCGGTCGAGCCCGAAGACCCGCGCAGCTACTATTCCGTGGCCAAAAAGCTGGCGCGCGAAATTCCCAACTCCTACTACCCCAACCAGTACGACAACCCCATGAATCCCGAAGCCCACTACCGCACCACCGGCCCCGAGATTTGGGAGGACAGCGAAGGCAAGATTACGCACTTCGTCTGCGGCATGGGCACGGGCGGCACGGTCAGCGGCGTGGGCAAATATCTCAAAGAGAAGAATCCCAAGGTCCAGATCATCGGCGTGGACCCCTACGGCTCGCTCTTCTACGACTTCGTAAAGCGCGGCGAGACCGTCAAGGCCAAGACCTACGTGGTCGAAGGCATCGGCGAGGATTTCTTCCCCACCACCATGAACCTGAAGATTCTCGACGACGTCATTCAGGTGAACGACGAAGAGTGCTTCGTCGTGGCGCGCCGCCTAGTGAAGCAGGAGGGCATCTTCACCGGCGGCTCGGGCGGCGGCTGCATTTCCGCGGCGCTGCGCCTTGCCAAGGACCTCGGCCCGGAAGCCTTCATCGTGGCCTTTATGCCGGATACCGGGATGCGCTACCTCAGCAAGGTTTACAACGACGAGTGGATGCGCGAGCGCGGCTACGTGGACGCGGAACTCACGCTGAGCGCCGCCGACGTGGTGGCCGCGAAGCGCGCCGCGGGCAAAGTGCGCGAATTGGTGATCGTGCGGCCCTACCAGACCGTCTTCCACGCCCTGAAGACCATGCAGGAGCAGGACGTCTCGCAAATTCCCGTCTTCGAAGATGCGACGCCCATCGGCACGATCTACGAAGACCAGATCCTGACCATGGCGCTGCAAGGGAAGGACCTGCGCAAATTGGTCGTCCGCGAAGTGATGGAAAAACCCATGCCGGTCGTGCCCCGGAGCGCTCCGGTCGGGCGCATCACTTATATCCTCAGCCACGAGAATCCCTCGGTCTTCGTGGACATGGGCGAGGGCAAATACGAAATCCTCACCAAGTACGACCTGATGAGCACCGTGGCCGGCATGATGGAGCAGAAGCGCTGAACCCGTTTTCTTCCTGAGCGCCGCGCGCAGATCGGATTTCCTGACCGTGAGAATCGACGAGTTCAACGAGCGCCTGAAGAATTCGATCCTCATCGCCGACGGCGCGATGGGCTCGATGCTGCACGAAGCCGTGGGCCCGCAGCGCTGCTTCGACGAGCTCAACGCCACCGAGCCGGAAGCCGTCTTTCGCGTGCACCAGGCCTACATCCAGGCCGGCGCGCAGATCATCGAGACCAACACCTTCGGCGCCAACCGCTTCAAGCTCGCCCCGCTTGGCCTGGCCGGGGAAACCGCGCGCTTCAACAGCCGCGGCGTGAAGATCGCCCGCGAGGCCCGCGAATCCGCCGCCCGCGAAGTGCTCATCGCCGGCTCCATCGGCCCGCTCGGCCACGGCCGGCAGGCGCGGCATCCCGCGCCCGATGAGATCCGCGACATCTTCCGCGAGCAGGCCCAGGCGCTCGAAGAGCGCGGCGTGGACCTTTTCTGTCTGGAGACCTTCTCCGACCTGGACGAGCTGCTGCTGGCCGTGCAGGCCATCCGCGGTTTTTCTTCGCTGCCGCTTATCGCGCAGCTCACCTATTCCGAAGAGGGCACGACGCACGGCGACGTGCGGCCCCGCGACGCGGCGTTGCGCCTGCAGGACAAGAACGTGCAAGTGGTGGGCGCAAACTGCACCCTCGGCCCGCAGACGCTTCTGCCCATCCTTCAGGAACTCACCGCGGTGCCAGGCCTGCAGGTCAGCGGCATGCCCAACGCGGGCTTCCCCAAGCGCGAGGGCGACCGCATCGTCTATCCCAAATCCTCGCCGGACTATTTCGCGCTGTTCGCGCGGGATGCCGCGGCGCTGGGCGTGCGCATCCTGGGCGGCTGCTGCGGCACGACCCCGGCGCACATCCGCGCCATGGCCGAAGTCGTGAAATCGCTGCGGCCGCCCACAAAGGTTTCCGTGTCCGCGCCCGCGGCGCAAGAAAAGGCGGCGCCGCCGGCGCGCATCGCGCACCGCGATCCGGAGAGCAAACTCTGGAAGAAGCTGCACGCCAAGGAGTTCGCGATCTCCGTGGAGATCGATCCGCCCAAGGGCATCTCGCTGGACAGAATCTTCGAGCAGGTGGACAAAGTCATGGCCTCCGGCCGCGTGGATGCCATTGACATCAATAGCGGCGCGATGGCCCGCGTAGGCATGGACGCGCTGATGACCGCCGGGGCGCTCGAGGCCCGCGGCATCGAAACCGTGCCGCACCTCACCACCCGCGACTACAACATCATCGGCCTGCAGGCCATGCTCCTCGGCGCGTGGGCCGTGGGCGGTGTGCGCAACGTTCTGGCCATCACCGGCGATCCGCCATCGGTCGGCGACTATCCGGAAACCAGCGGCGTTTACGAGATTGACGCGGTGGGCTTGGCCAGCGTGCTCCAGCGCCTGAACCAGGGCCAGGATTGGGCCGGCAAGACGCTGGGCGGCGCGACCAACTTCACCATCGGCGTGGCCCTCAATCCCATGGCCGACGA
>JAIQEV010000065.1 GCA_020073585.1 Terriglobia bacterium | reverse complement strand
GAAGCCGGTCTTGTTGCGCTCCTGGTGCGAGATGTTGAAGGCGTTGAGGGCGCGGCAGGAGGCTTCCACGCGGTCGCCGTTCCGCGCTTCCAGCGCGAAGTGGCCTTCCGTGGGCGCCTTGCCCATCTCCGCGTAGCCCAAGCGGATGCGGGAACGGCGCAGCAGATTGTTTTCGCCGCCGCGGCAGATATAGCCGTAAAGAATGTCGCGATTATCGGCCATGGTGATCTGGAAAGTGTTCCACGTGAAACACTCGCTGAACTGCGCCGAAGCCCACACCCAGCGGCGGATGCCCGCGCGGGCGCCCCAGCCCCAGGCATGGTCGCGCGCGCCGAGCCCGGTGACCTCGTGGCGCTCGCCGCCCACGCGGATCGTGCCGGTGTAGCGGCCCTGCTGCTCGTAGTGGTGGCTGTTGGTCTGCGCCAGCGCGCCGTGCGACTGCCCCCAGTTGTAGGGCGCGTGGATGGCGCGGAAGGTGAGGTCCACCTGGCACGCTCCGTCGTCGTAGAACATGCGCCAGGTTTTGAACGGCTCGATGGTGCGGAAGGCCAGCGGGCCGAAGTCCAGGCGCTCCTCGCCGATCTCCTGGGGAATGTTGAAGTCCCAGCGCGTGAATTTCGCCAGCAGCACGTCGCCGCGCCACAGCGCGAAGATCACGTCGCCGGTCTGCTGGTTGGGGTGCACCCCGGAGTAGCCGAAAGCGGCGAGCTTGGTCCGCGGGTCGTAAAAATCAAAATAAAACGCTTCTCGCCAGGTGCTTTCCGATCCGGTCGCGTGGATGAACTCGTCCTGGGGAGTCAATTCGGCCACGGGGGCTCCTTTTGCGGCAAATCTCAGCGGCCGCCCTGCGCTTCGGCGGCAAGTTTCTGTTCCGCCGCGGCGACGGCCGCGACGGTTCTTTCGAACGATTCCGGGGCGACGGAAAAGCTGGTGAAGCCGAAGCGCAGCAGCGTCTCCAGCATCTCCGGGTAGCGCGACGGGGCATTGCCGCAGATGGAGACGGGAAGATTGCGCGCGCGGGCGGCGCGCGCGATGCGCTCCATGCCCGCGAGCACCGCGGGGTGGCGTTCGTCGAATTGCGCGGAGAGGCGGCGGTTGTCGCGGTCGATGCCCAGAATGAGCTGCGTGAGATCGTTCGAACCCACCGAAACGCCGTGCACGTGCGGGAGAAACGCCTCGATGAGCAGGACGTTGGAAGGCAGCTCGGCCATCATCCACAGCTCGAAGCCGGGCTGGCGCAGCAGCCCCTCCTCTTCGATCCAGGCGCGGCATTGCCGCAACTCTTCGGGAAGGCGCACGAACGGCAGCATCAGCTTGATGTTGTCGAAGCCCTGCGCGCGCGCCCGGCGCACCGCCTGCAGCTCCAGGCGGAAGCATTCCGGCTCCGCGACGTAGCGGCTGCAGCCGCGGTAGCCGAGCATCGGATTCTCTTCCTTCTGTTCGTAGGCCGCGCCGCCGTCCAGTCCCGCGTACTCATTCGATTTCAGGTCCAGGGTGCGGTAGATCACCGGCCGCGGCGCGAAGGCCGCCGCCACCTGCGCGATCTTCTCTTCGAAGAAGCCGGTGAAGGCTTCCGTGCCGCCTTCGGCGATGAGCTTGCGCGGGTGCGTGCCGATGGACAGCGCCAGAAATTCGCCGCGCATCAGCCCCACGCCATCGCAGGGCAGCGCCGCGTACTTCGCGGCGAGCTCCGGAAAGCTCAGGTTCAAGAGGATGCGGGCTTGTGTGCGGCGCGTGGTCATGGTCTTTGTTGGTTCAGCCCTGCAGAAAGATTTCCCCCTGCTCGTTGAAGAGCACCGCGCGGCCGTCCAGCTCCGGCGCGCTGCTCATCTCGCTGCCCATCATGCACGGCAGGTCGAACTCCCGCGCCACTATGGCCAGGTGCGACGTGGCTCCGCCCGCCGTGCATACCACGCCCTTCACTTTCGAAAACAACGGAATCACCGCGGTGGCCGAGGCCGAAGAGGTCAGCAGGATCGTCTCGGAAAGATCCGTCTTCATCAGCCGCAGAACGTCCTGCACCGTTTCGACCGCGCGCAGCGTCCCGCTGCAGGTGCGTCCCGAAGTCAGCGTGCCCTGTCCGATCTTTTGCATTGCTTAAGCGCCTCCCACGCGCCGCTGGTGCCCGCTCCAGTATTTTTCCCGGAGCACGCGCTTCAGAATCTTGCCGGTCGGAGCCTTGGGCAGTTCGCTCACGAAGTCCACGCCGGTCGGCTTCATATAGCTGGCCAGATTGTGCCGGCAGGTTTCAATGATTTCTTCGGGCGTCACCGTATGCCCGGGCCGCACCACCACGACGGCGCGCACCGTCTCGCCATAGGTGTCGTGCGGCACGCCGATGACCGCGCATTCCAGCACCGCGGGATGCTTGTAGATGACCTGCTCGACCACCGCGGGGTAGATGTTCTCGCCGCCGGAGACGATCATGTCCTTCTTGCGGTCCACCACATAAAAGTAGCCGTCTTTGTCCCACGTGGCCATGTCCCCGGTGTGGCACCAGCCGCCGCGCAGCGTTTCCGCGGTCAGCTCCGGCAGGTTCCAGTAGCCCTTCATCACGTTTTCCCCGCGCACGACCATCTCCCCGGCGGTTTCGCCGTCCCGCGGCACGTCGTTGTCGTTGTCGTCCACCACCCGGCAATCGCACAGCAGCGCTTCGCGCCCGCAGGAAAGCAGAAGGTGCGGCTTGTCGGACAGCGCGTGGCGATGGTCCTCGGGCGTGAGCACGGCGGAGATGATGCTCAATTCCGTCTGGCCCATGTATTGAATGAAGCCGGCGTTGGGAAAGGCGGCCATGGCGCGGCGCAGCGTGGTGACGGACATGGGCCCGCCGCCGTAGCCGATCAGGCGCAGGCAGCGGGTGTCGAACTGCGCGAACTCCGGCACGTCCAGCATGTAGTTGAGCATCGTGGTGATGCCCAGAAACGACGTGACGCGCTCGGACTGGATGACCTCCAGCGTCTTGCGCGGCTCGAAATTCAGGATCACCACGCGCGCCCCGTGAAACAGGTAGCTGTGCGGCAGCAGCACCGCGATGTGGAACATCTGCCCGAGGATGAGATAGACGTCGCCGGGCGAGATTTTTTCCGCGGCGGTCATGTTGATGATGGTGGTGAAGGCGTTGCGGTGCGTGATCATCACGCCCTTGGCGATGCCCGTGGTGCCGCCGGTGTAGCAGAAGAAGTACAGGTCGTCGTCGCCCACGGTGTAGACGCTCTCCGGCTCGGCGTCCGGCTGGCCCGCGATCCACGCCTCATAGCTCAGCGGAAAGCCGTGGCCCGCGCCCAGGCCCACCACGAATTCGATCGACGGCAGCTCGCCCGCTTTGTCCCGGAAAGCCTGCGCGTATTCGGGGCTGACCAGGATGCCTCGCGGTGCTCCGTCCTTCAGGGTGAAGGCCACTTCGTCGGGAGTGAAGCGCCAGTTGAGCGGCTGGATGACGATGCCCGTTTTCGCGCCGGCGTAGAACAGCTCCAGGTATTCCAGGCAGTTGCGCGAATAGATGGCGATGCGCTCGCCTTTCTTCAGGCCCTGGGCCAGCAGCGCGTGCGCCAATTGGTTCACGCGGCGGTTCAGGTCCTTCCAGGTGATGCGCCGGCCGTTGTTCGCGTCCACCAGCGCCACCTGGTCCGGATAGCGCCGCGCGTTTCGGGTTACCGTGAGACCGATGTTCATTTCCCCTGTGGCTCCTAAGCGAGTTGCAGATCCCAGAGCGGCTGGTCCGCGCGCCGCAGAATTTCCGTCTGCAGCAGCAGCCCGCATCCGGGGCAGCTGTATTCGTGGAAGAGCACCTCTTCCTCGATGTACTGTTGCGGATCGAGAATGTGCGGGTTGGCCGTGGGCATCGTCTTCCCGGCCGTGGCGCAGTGCTTCTTGTAGTTCTCCTCCGCGCCGCACAGGATGCCGCGGCATTTACGGCATGCCAGCACCTTCCGCCCGTTCTCTTCGCCGAGCAGCAGCCCCTCCGCCACCTGCCGGGCGTGCTCGCTCGTGAGCGCCGCAAGCTGCCGCCGCGTGCCGCCCAGGCGCTCCAGGCGGATTTCCGCGCGGCGTTTTTCGCTGGCCTCCCGGTCGATGCGCCCGTTCTTGTCGAAGACCACCCCGTTGGCCTTTTCCACCCACTCCCGCGTGACGCTCTCCTGGAGCAGGTCCTTCTCGATCAGTTCGGGGTCGCGCTCCAGCGGGTCGCCGTAGCCGCCCGCGCCGGCCCACGCCACGATGAAGGCGTCCTCCGGCGTCTGCGGAATGTTGAAGGCCTTCGGCGGCGGATATTCGCTGGTGCCCTGCAGCTCGGAGAGGCGCGCCGGGAGCTTGTGCGTCGTGGCCATCAACTGCCGCGCGTTCGCGCCGCGGCGCATGGTGTAGCGCGTCGTGGACGGCGGCAGCCCCCCGAACAGCCCCGGCGGCGGCACGGCCGCGTGGCCCGTGGCCGTGAACAGCGTGAGCCGGTCCGTCTTGTGCGGGATGAACGCAAATTCTCCCGGGTTCCCGCCGCGGAATTTCCCCGCGCCTCCTCCGTTGGCCACCTCCCGCCGCCACAGATAGAGGATCGGGTAGAACCACTCCTGCTCCTCGACGTTGGGCATGGTGCTCTGCAGATCCCAGGGCCAGCCGCCGGTGTCCACGCCGTCGCGCCAGGAAAGCCCGGCGAGGGCCGCGCCCACCGGATCGAGGAAGAAGGATGTGCAGGGATTGCCGCGCTGGTCGATGCCGCTGAACGCCGCGATGGGATACATCGCGCAGCCCATCCCGCTCTGCACTTCGGTGCGCAGGCTTTCGTCCGTCGAGCACGCCAGCATCTTGGAAATCACCAGACCGGCCAGCGCGATGGTTTGCAGCAGCGTCAGCGCCGGCGCGGCGCTGACCGCCGCGGGATACGTGGCGCAGGTGATGGTGCCCGGCGTGGCCTCGAACTCCATGTGCCGGTAGGCGCCCTCGACCACGAACATCTGATCGAAGAGCATCTGCGAGCAGATCATCGAGGCGATGGCCCCGCGCCAGGCCACCGCGGTGCAGTTCAGCGTGCCCGCCTGCGGATCGGTGCCCTCATTGGAAAAGATCAGCTTGTCGCCCTTCTTGGTGAGCGTGAGCGAGTTGCGGTAGATGTGCCGGTCGGAGGGGTGGGCCAGTTCGATCCACGCCGATTCCCGCCACGTGCCGTCGGGAATGGTGCGCAGCCGCTTCACGAAGGCCATCTCGGAATCGTCCTGCAGCTTGCGCATCACGCCCTTGAGCGCCGGCGCGCCGTAGCGCTTCAGCAACCCCAGGATGCGCTCGCGCGACACGTTGCACCCGGAAATCTCCGCGCGCAGGTCCAGCGCCACGAGCTGCGGCATGCGCGAACGCCGGATGTACTCCTCCTCGAGATCCCGCCGCAGCACGCCCTTCTCCACGATCTTGATCGGCGGGATGCACCCGGCTTCCCAGAAGACGTCCGCGGCCATGGGGTTGAACCCGCCCGGCGCGGTGCCTCCGAGGTCCCACTGGTGCAGCGTGTTGCCCACCCAGCAGAAGAGCCTGCCCTCCCAGAAGATCGGCGCGATCACCGTCACGTCGGACTGGTGCGTGGCTCCGATCCACGGATCGTTGGTCAGAAAGATGTCGCCGTCTTCGATCCCCGGATTGTCCGAGCGGTTTTCCAGCGTCCACTTCACCGCGGAGCTGGCGGCGGAGGAGAGATACTGCAGGAACGGCCCGAAGAAGACGAAGTCGCCGCGCTCGTCGAGCAGGCAGGGATTGAAGTCGTGGCCGTAGGCGCAGATGGGCGAGCCGGAAATCTTCATGATGGTGTTGCCGTGCTCGAGGTTGACGTTCCACATGGCGTGGCGCAGCACCTCGTAGGTTACCGGCTCCACCTTCTTGGCCGCCTCGGAATGCAGGCGCAGCTTGCGGTGGATCTTCAGCTCGCGCGGCGGAATGTACGGATAGGTCGTGCCGTCCCAGGCGATGGTGTTGGCTGCCATTCTCGCGTCTCCTATCCCTTATCCTTTTATGGTGACCGCGAAGCGGTCAACGATGGTCAGGATGAAATTGCCGTAGGCGTCCACGCGCCCTTCCGTGCCCGGCGGCACCACTACCGTCGTTTCCGGCATCTGCACGATGGCCGGGCCGCGCAGCTTCACGCCCGCGCCCATGCGCGTCCAATCGTAGATCGGCGTCTTGACCTTCTTGCGCAGCCCGCTCCAGTAGATCTCGCGCTGCCCGGAGCGCGGATTCTGCCGGCTCGCCGGGCGTTTCAGCAGCGACGGCCGGCGGATGCGCCCGCGCGCGGTCACGCGCAGCAGCCCCAGCTCCACGCCCGCGCTGGTGAACGCCGAGCCCTTGCCGTGCAGCCGCTCGTACTTTTCCACGAAGGCCTTTTCCAGCGCCGCCAGGGACTTGGCGGTCAGCTTGCCCGCCGGCACGGGCACTTCCACGAGGTGAATCTGCAGCCGGAACTTCATCTCCGCGTAGCGTTCCAGCGACACCTCGTCCGGCCGCATGCCGTCCTTCTTGAGTTGTTCTCTGCCGCGCTCTTCCAGCTCCTCGTAGATTTCGTTGATGCGCTCCGCGTTGTACGGCGCGAGGAACAGCTCCGATTTTTCGTAAACGTGGAAGAGATCCGCGGACTGCACGCCCAGCGCCGACCAGGTGGACGCCGTCGAGCCCAGCGGCACCACCACCGTTTTGCAGCCCAGCTCGCGCGTGTAGGTCACGCAGTGCGCGCCCGCCGCGCCGCCGTAAGCGTAAACCACGAAGTCCCGCGGGTCGAAGCCGCGCTGCACGGTCATCTGGCGCATCAGCTCGGCCATCTGGAACTCCACGATCTGCACGGCGGCGCTGGCCGCCTCGATGGGGCTCATGCCCAGCTGGTCGCCGACCGTCTTCATCGCCGCCAGCGCCTTCTCGCGGTCCAGCTTGTGCGTCCCGCCCAGGAAATAGTCGGGATCGAGATAGCCCAGGAGCAGGTTCGCGTCCGTCACCGTGGGCCTTTTCCCGCCGCGTCCGTAGCAGGCCGGACCGGGATTCGCGCCGGAGGACTCCGGACCGACCTTCAGCGTGCGGCTCATGGGATCCACCCAGATGATCGAGCCGCCGCCGCTGCCGATGGAGATGACGTCCAGATGCGGCGCCAGGAAGGTGTATTGGTTCAGCGTCGTCTCGCTCCCGGTGAGCGGCTGGCCTTCGTGCACCAGGCCCACGTCGAAGCTCGTGCCGCCCACGTCGGAGGCGATGATGTTCTTGTGCCCCAGCAGGTCGCCGAGGAATTTGCAGGCCGTGAGCCCGCCCGCCGGGCCCGAGCCGATGGTGAAGGCCGGCTTGTCCGCCACTTCCGCGGCCGTGGCCACGCCGCCCGAGCTTTGCATGATCACCAGCCGCCGCTTGTAGCCCAGCTCCCGCGCGCGCGCCTCGATCTTGCCCACGTAGCGCGACATCAGCGGCCCGATGAAGCAGTTGATGGCCACCGCCGCGCTGCGTTCGTACTCCCCGGGCTTGTTGATCAGCTCGTGCCCGCAGGTGACGTACACCCCCGGCGCTTCCTTCTGGATCATGCGCTTTACCACCAGCTCGTGCTCCGGATGCAGGAAGCCCCACAGGAAGCAGACCCCGATGGCTTCCACCTTCTGCGCCAGCAGCTCGCGGATCGCCTTGCGCGCCTCCTCTTCGTTCAGCGGCAGGATCACTTCGCCGCTCCAGTCCACCCGCTCGCTCACCTCGCGGATCAGGTGCCGGGGAATCAGCGGCTCCGGCTTGCGGTGCCGTGAGACGTGCAGCAGTTGCTGGATGGGCAGCCCGGCCGAGCGGCCCACCGAGCGCATGATGATCAGCGCGTCGGCGTGCCCGGCGGTGGTGATCAGCCCGACGCGCGCGCCCTTGCGCTCCAGCAGCGCGTTGGTGCCCAGCGTCGTGCCGTGCAGCAGCAGCTCGGTGCGCGTCATCAGCTCGTCCAGCGTCAGCCCCATCTTTCCCGCGGCCACCGTCAGCGCGTCGAAGAATCCGCGCGCGGAATCGTCCGGCGTGGAGAGGGCTTTGGCGATGGTCAGCCGCCCGGCCTGGTCGCGCACCACGCAGTCGGTGAACGTGCCGCCGATGTCGATCCCGCAGAAATAGGAGGCGGCCGCCGCCGCTGCGTTCTTGCGCTGTGCCGTCTTCTTCTTGGTTGGAGTGGGCATGGGTGTATCAGTCTCCGCGCGCCTTTCGCATGGATTCAGCCGTTTCGGCCCCGGCTACGGGCCAGAAAAATTCGCCTTCCGTCGTCCCCATGAACTTCCACATGGAGGGCGGCTCGGGATCGCCGAGCCAGCGGTCGAGAACCTGCAGCGCCGCGGCGTCGAAGGCCGCGCGGATGGGTTCGCGATAGCGCTGCCCGCCGGGCAACAGCTCGAAAAAACTCACCAGGTGGTTGGCGAAGAGCTGCGCGCCGTATTCCGCCTTGTAGCGCGGCGTCCACTCCGCGGCCTTCTGATACAGCTCGTTCTGCGCTTCCGCGGCGCAATGCTGGATCTCCGCCACTTCCGCCAGCGGAACCGGCCGCGGCACGCCGTCCGCGCCGCAGGTGAAGATCCCTTCGGCCTCGATGCCCGGCAGGATGTCCGCCGGATCGAAGAGCACGCTGCCGAATACGTCGAAGCGCGTGCGCACCCCGCGCAGCTTCAGCGCCAGCGCGATATTCGGATAGCGGTTGCGCGCCGGCGTCGCCGCCCACGGCAGGAAATCGTTTTGCAGGTCGGTGAACTCCTGCACCACGATCTGCGCGCCGTCCCCGGCGTCGTAGGGGCCGTGCGCGAAGATGCCGTCGCGCTGTTCGCCGTGCAGGATGAAGCAGTACAGCTCCAGCGTGGCCGCCAGCCGCCGCAGCGTCTTGCGCTCGTCCTGCGTGGTCGGGCGCAGATGCGCGCCGAGCGTGCGCACGCTCTCCTCCGCCAGGATGGCCTGCGTGTAGCTGCCCTGCGCGGGCAGCCACTGGCCGTCGTTGCGGTAGGCCGAGGCCGCGCGCCGCCAGAAATCCGCGACGATCTTCGCGTCCTGCAATCTTTCTCCGGGAAAGGGCTCTCCGGCCTGCAGCCCCGCGTCCAGCAGCAACTGCTGCCGCGCGTTGAAGTAGCTGCAGAAGACGATGGAGAGCGTCAGGTAGTACGGCCGCGAACAGAGCCGCTTCATCCGCCGCCCGATCTCTTCCGGAGAGATGTGCCGGGACAGCTCTTCCAGGAAGCGCGGGCCCTCCTGGTAGAAGCAGTGCCAGCCGATCGAGGAGCGCCGCGGCACGTCGAACAGCATCGAGCGCAGCGATGCGCGCTTCTCCTGGCGCATGAAGCGCTTCTGGCTGTCGCCGAAGAGCCGCAGCGCTTCGTTCAGCTCCGCAATCGTGATGTCGCCCAGGCGTGGCATCCCTTATCCCTGCAGGGGCGTGTAGATTGGCCCCGCGGTCTTGGCAATGTGCTGCAGCACCAGCGGCGGCTCGCCGCCCGCCAGCTCGTCCAGGTGCCGCTCCACGGACGCCCGGAACTTCTCCCGGATGCTCGCGGCGAATTCCTGCTGCCGCCCGCAGGGTTCGGCGAAGAAGCGCAGCAGATTGCCGTACAGCTCCGCGCCGTAGGCGATCCGGTAGCGCGCGTCCCACTCCATCATGATGCGGTAGAGCTGCATCTGCAGTTCGGCGGCCTGCGCGCCCAGCGCCGCGGCTTCCTCCGCGGCGATCGGCCGCATCTGCCGGCCCTGCAGCGCGAAGACGCCCTCCGCGGCCAGGCACTGCTCTTCGTCCCGCGGCTCGGTGGTCAGACTGCCCATGAGCACGATCCGCGCTTGCAGCCCGCGGTATTGCCGCACGCGCACCACGCCATCCACGGGCAGCGCCGCCACGCTGCGCTGCCACGGGTAGTAGTCGTCGCGGAATCCAGTCAGCTCCTTCACCAGCAGCACGTCGCCGTTCGCCACCCGGTACGGGCCGTGGTGGAAGACCCCCACGCGCGCTTCGCCGTTCAGGATGAACGTGTACAGCTCCAGCGTGGCCATCATCCGCCGCAATTTCTGGTGCGCCGCGTGCTCCTGCACATCGCCGAGCCGCCCCGCCAGCGCTTCCGCTTCGCTCGCCGGCAGCGAGGGCATGCTCCACTCCGCTTCGTCCGGCAGGCAGCAACCGTCCGTGCGCGAGGCCCGCGCCGTGCGCTCCCAGAACTCCAGCAGGTGCGCGATCTCCCCGGCGTTGTCGGGCCGCGCCGTTCCGCGCAGCAGGGCCTGCTCGCGCCCGTTGAAGTAGCCGAGCAGCAGCGAGTGCAGGTGAATGGCGTTGGGCCGCGCCCCGATGCGCCGCATCCCCTTGCCGATCTCCTCCCCCGTGGTCATGCGCTCGAGTTCCGCCAGCAGCGCCGGAAGCTGTTCGTAGTAGCAGTAGCTTCCCAGGATCAGCCGTCCCGGCAGGTTGAACATCGGCGAAGCCATCGTCGAGCGCTGCTGCGCGCGGAAAAAATGGCGGATCGATTCCCCGTAGAGGCGCAGCAGCGCGTTGGCACGCGCCACGCGGTCCTGCCCGGCCGGGGTCTCGCGCCGCATCGCCTCAGCGCCCTCCCCTGGGCAGATCTTCGATCTGCGCGTCGAAGCGCGCGGGGCGGCCCGCCAGCGTGGCGAACGCCCAGTTCAGCACCCCGTGGCCGACCTTTCCTTCGCAGCGGTATTCCCCCACGCTGAAGAGCATGTGGTCGCTGCGGTGCGGCCAGCGGTGCGCCGTGTCCAGGATGCCCTGCGGCTTGCCGGTGAACTCCACGGCGCGCCCGGCCAGATCCTCGGCCCGTACGTGCACGCCGGCCAGCGTCTTCCAGCGGTGCGCGTCCCAGTGAAAATCGATGCTGGCGCGGCGCAGCAGTTCCTGCTGGCCGTCGCGTTCCAGGTAGCCGGTGAGCGCGATGCGCCCGTCGGTGAACTCCTGCACCGCGACATTGGCCACGAACTCTTCGCCGAAGCCGGCCCACAGGATGGCGTAGTTGCGCCACGCCCGCCGCCCGCCCCAGCCCCACATGCGGTCGCGGAAACCCAGCGCGTCGATCTTCTGCTCCTGGTTGCGGATCCACACTCGCCCGGTGTAGCGCCCGAACTGGTCGAAGTGCTGGCTGCGCTGCTGCGGGTCCTGCGCCGTCTCCATCCACAGGCGCGCCACGGCCCAGCTGAACGGCGGCTTCAGCGCCGTGAACTCCAGGTCGGCCTGTACGTCGGAGGTGTCGTAGCGGATGCGCCAGCGCGCGTACGGCTCGATCATCTCCATCTGCATGGGGCCGAAGCACAGGCGCTCCGCGAGCGGCGACGTCGCGGGCAGCCGGAAATCCATTTTCAGCTCGGAATGCACTCTGTGCCCGGCGTGGAAGAAGGCCGCGCACAGGTCGCCGGTCTCCTGGTTCGGGAAGACGCCCTGGTAGGCCTGAAACTGCACGTTCACGCGCGGATCGTAAAATTCGAAATACCACGCTTCGCGCCACCACGGATCGCCGGTGGCGATATGCAGCCCGTCGTCTTCCGCAGCCAGGCCAACGAGAGGGAACTGGGCCATCAGGGCTCCTCTTTCTCTTTCGCCTTACGCCAATTCGTTCCTGCCGAAAAACGGGCGTGCCAAATGCGCCCCCGCACGAACCGCAAAATCTTCAGGAGCGCGTTCTGCGCTCGAGCACTTCGGCGATGTCCAGCACCTGCACGTTCTTCTCGCCCGCCACGCTCTTTACTCCGTCTTCCAGCATGATCATGCAGAACGGGCAAGCCACCCCGACCGTTTCCGCTCCGGTGGCCAGCAACTGCTTCGCGCGGTTCTGGTTCATGCGCGTGCCGCTCTTTTCTTCCATGAACGAGAAGCCGCCGCCGCCCCCGCAGCACAGCGCGTTGCCGCGGTTCCATTCGGGCTCGGCGCAGCCCGCGCCGCCGCCGGCGGCCAGCAGTTCGCGCGGCGCATCATACACGCCGTTGTAGCGCCCCAGGTAACACGGATCGTGATAGGTCACCGCGCCGCTCTCGCTGGCCGCGGGCTTCAGCCGCCCCTCCGCCACCAGCTTCTCCAGGAATTCGCTGTGGTGCAGCACCGTATAATTTCCGCCGAGCTGCGGATATTCGTTCTTCAGCGTGTGGAAGCAGTGCGGGCAGGCCGCCACGACCGTCTTTACCTTGAAGCGGTCCAGCGTCGCGATATTCTGCTGCGCCAGCTGCTGGAAGAGAAATTCGTAGCCGATGCGCCGCGCCGGATCGCCCGTGCAGCGCTCTTCGCGCCCCAGCACCGCGAACTTCACTCCCGCGCGCGTCAGCACCTGCGCCAGCGCCCGCGTCACTTCCTGGTTGCGCTTGTTCAGCGCCCCCGCGCAGCCCACCCAGAAGAGCACCTCGAACTCCGCCCCCGGCTGCTCCGCCAGATCCGTCAGCTTCAGCCCCTGCATCCAGTCCGTGCGCGAAGCCTGCGCCCCGGGATAAGGATGCGCGCGCGCTTCCAGGCTGCGCACCATCGCTTGCAGATCGTCGGGGAACTCCGCGCGCTCCATCACCAGGTGCCGGCGCATGTCCACGATCTTCGGCACCTGCTCGATCATCACCGGGCACTGCTCCATGCACGCCCGGCAGGTGGTGCACGACCACAGCGTATCTTCGCGAATTACCGGCCCCACGAGCGGGGAAGCCTCTTCGCCCTGCACGCTGGCTGCCGGCTCCGCGGCGCCGCCAGCACCCATGCTGTGCATGTATTTCCGCAGATCGAGGATCAGCGCCTTCGGCGAGAGCGGCTTCGTCGTCAGAAACGCCGGGCAGTTTACTTCGCAGCGCCCGCATTCCGTGCAACTGTCGAGATCGAAGAGATCCTTCCAGGTGAACTGCTCCAGCCGGCTCACCCCCAGCCGCTCGGCCTTCTCCATGTCCAGCGGCTGCAGCACGCCTTTCGGCTCGAGATTCTGAAAGTAGATGTTCGCCGGGCTGGTAAAGAGGTGGCGCAGCTTCGAATACGGAATCCAGGCGATAAACCCGAAGACCACCGCGGCATGAAACCACCACGTGGCGCGGTGCAGCCCGCGCATCGCCTCCGTGCTCAGCGCTCCCGCCAGCAGCGCTCCCGCCGCGCGGCCCACCGGCGACCACGCCGTCCACGGATCGTGCGTCAATTCGATGCGCAGCCCCTCGATCACGTAGCCCGTCGTCAGAATCACCAGAATGACGAACAGCATCAGCGCGTCGTCGCGCGTATCCGGCTTCAGCCGCTTCGCCCTGTAGACGTAGCGGTGCGCGAAGGCCATCAGAATGCCCAGAATCGCGAACGCCCCGAACAGATCCACGATCAGCGACTGGAAAATCAGGTAGAACCACCCGCGCATGATCGGAATCTTCAGATCTTCGTGGATAAACACCACGGTGGTGGCGAGGAAGAGTACGCCGAAGCCCCAGAAGAACAGCGCGTGGAAAATTCCCATGGCGCGGTAGCGTTTCAGCAGCGTCTGCTGCGAAAAAACCTGCCGCAGCGCCCGCAACAGCCGCGCGCGCACCGGCTCCGTGCGCGCCGCCGGCTGGCCCATGCGCCACCTCCGCCACAGTCCGTACCAGCCCTGCGCGAAGATCGCCAGCGCCGCGGCCAGGATCGCGTACATCACCCACACGTGGGTGATATTGAAATAGACTTCGCGTGTCGGCGTCATTTTCCTTCGGCAGCTTTATGTTTTTTCACGGCTTGGATCAACGCGGGTATGAACGTCTTGAAATCCTCGACCACTCCGGCTTCCGCGGCCTGAAAGATCGGCGCTTTCTCGTCCTTGTTCACCGCCACGATGTGCTTGGCTCCGCCGATGCCCACCAGGTGCTGGCTCGCTCCGGAAATGCCCACCGCCAGATACAGTTCCGGCGCGACCTTCTTGCCGGTCTGCCCGATCTGCCACGACGCCGGCACCCAGCCCTGATCGCACGCCGCGCGCGACGCCCCCACCGAGCCGCCCAGCAGTCCGGCCAGTTCTTCCAGCAGCGCAAAACCTTCGCGCCCGCCCAGCCCCCGCCCCCCGCTGACGATGATGCGCGCATCTTCCAGCCGCGCTCCGCCCGCCGCCTCGGTCTTGCGCTCGACGATTGTACTCTTCGCCAGCGCCGCGTCGAGTTGCACATCCAATTTCATCACCTCGGCCGCCGCCCCGGCTTTCTTTTCCACCGGCGCCACCGCGCGCGAGCGCATCGCCAGAACCAGCGGCGCCTGCCTGGCGATCAACTCCGAATTGGCCTTGCCGCCGTACACCGGTTTGGTGATCTTCACCGCTCCCGTAGCCGCATCCCCCGCGGCCGCGGTCACGTCCGCCACCACCGCTGCGCCGAGCTTCTGCGCCAGCACCGGCGCCAGCTCCAGCCCGTACGTGCTGCTCGGCACGAAGCAGACTTCCGCCTGCAGCGCCAGGCACGCTTGCCGCGCCGCTTCCACCGCCAACTCCGCCTGGTAGCTGCCCAGCGCCGCATGCTCCACGCGCGCCACGCGCTCCGCGCCGTACGCCGCCGCGTCCGCGGTCCACGACTCGTCCGCCGCTCCCAGAATCACGGCCGTCACCCGGCCGCCCAGCCCGTCCGCCAGGCGCCGCGCCGCGCTCAGCACTTCCGCTTCCGTGCGCCGCAGGCTGCCGGGCGCCGCGATCAGCAGCGCCACCACGTTCTTCATGCCATTCTCCGGAAAATACCGCGGTGTCTCTTCATAGCACCTGTATCTCCGCCAGCTTCTTCGCCATTTGCGCGGCCTTCTCCTCGGCGTTTTCCCCGCCGAGCACCTGGCACTGCCGCTCGCTCTTGGGCACGTACAAGCTCGCAAACTCCAGCGCCGCGTTCGGCCCGGCCAGCGAAGCCGCGGCCACGCCCAGTTCCGCCGCGCCCCACGCGGGAATCTGCCGCCGGAAGGCCATCATGTTGTCTTTCACCTTGGGGATGCGCGGCTGGTTGGCGTCGTCGTTGGTCACCGAGACGACCGCCGGCGCCGCGCACTCCACGGTCTCCCAGCCTTCGTCGGTCTGCCGCCGCAGCGCGTATTTCTCCCCCGCGCGCTGCGCTCCGGCCACCAGGCTCACGAACGGCCGCTGCAACTCCCCCGCTAGCAGCCCGCCCACCATCGCCCCGTGCCAGTCGCCCGCTTCCCGCCCGCAGAAGACCAGGTCCGCCGGCTCCAGCTTGCGCACCGCCGCCGCCAGCAGCCGCGCCGTCCCGAACCCGTCCAGGGCGGGGAACTCCTCCTCGCGGATGCGGATGGCCTCGTCCACGCGCAGGGAGAGCGCGCGGCGCAGCGCGTCCACCGCGCTTTCCGGGCCCACGCACAGCGCGGTGATCTTGCCTTGGCCCGCCGCGTCGCGCAGTTGCAGCGCCGTTTCCAGCGCGTTTTCGTCGAACACGCTGATGACCAGACTGGCGCTGCCGCGCACCGCTTCCTTCTTCTGCGCGTCCACGCGGAATTCTCCCGGAGGGAGTTCCGGGTCCAGAATCTGCTTGAGGCAAACGACGAGGTGCATCGCAGTCTTCTCTTGACTAGGGCTCTTGCGCCGGGCATTCGCGGCCCGCTCTTGGCCCCGCGCGCGTCCCTGTGCTACACTCCAGCTTACCAAACAATTGTTTGGTAGAGGAAATTCCGCAGTGGAGAGTACCTGCCCGCGCCGCTCATTGTCAATGGGCTCCCGGGCCGGCCACGCTTCCCGGATGGACCCGCTTCCGGGCCCCGCGGACTCCCCGCCTCTGTGTGGTAGGATGACCTCGGGCCCGCTTTCGCGCAAGCCCGGGAGGGAGCACCCAGACGATCATGGCCAGCCCCGAAACACGCACCGCCGCCCCGCATCCTGCCCCCGGCGCGCTTGTTCCCGGCGAACTCCTCGCCGCCGCCCGCCCCGAGGTCCGCGAAGCTCTCGAAGCGGCCATCGCCGGCCGCGAACTCTCCTTCGACCAGGGCCTGCACCTGGCCACCAGCGAAGGCCCCGACCTCCAGGCGCTCATCGCCGTCGCCGACCAGTTCCGCCGCGCCACCGTGGGCGACGTCGTCACCTACGTCGTCAACCGCAACATCAATTTCACCAACGTCTGTTTCGTCGGCTGCAGCTTCTGCGGTTTCGGCCACGGCCCCAACGCCCCGGACGCCTACTCCCACTCTCCCGAGGAGATCGTGCGCCGCGCGCGCGAAGCCTGGGAGCGCGGCGCCACCGAAGTCTGCATCCAGGGCGGCCTGCCCCGCGACCTCGACGGCTTCTTCTACCGCGACGTCCTGCGCGCCATCAAGCGCGCCCTTCCCGCGATGCACATCCACGCCTTCTCCCCCATGGAGATCGCCTACGGCATCGAAAAAACCGGCATGCCCCTGCGCGACTACTTGCGCATGCTCAAGGACGAAGGCCTCGGCAGCATTCCTGGCACCGCCGCGGAGATCCTCGACGACCGCATCCGCAAAGAACTCAGCCCCAACAAGCTTCCCGTGAAACTCTGGGTCGAGATCATCACCACCGCGCACGAAACCGGCATCCCCACCACCTCCACCATGATGTACGGCCACGTGGAAGAGCCCGCCGACTGGGTCCGTCACATCCAGTTGCTGCGCGGCATCCAGAAGCGCACCGGCGGCTTCACCGAATTCGTGCCCCTGGGCTTCATCCACGAGAAGACCCGGCTCTTCAAGCGCGGCCACGCGCGCCCCGGCGCGGCCCGCGATGAACATCTGCGCGTGCATGCCCTGGCTCGCGTGCTGCTGCACGGCGCCATCCGTAACATCCAAGTCTCCTGGGTGAAGCTGGGCTTCCCCGGTTCGCTCGCCTGCTTCGCCGCCGGCGCCAACGATTTCAGCGGCACGCTCATGGAAGAGAGCATCTCCAAGGCGGCCGGCGCCACTCACGGTGAATACGTCGCTCCGGAAGAGTTGCGCGCCCTGATCCGCTCCATCGGCCGCATCCCCGCCGAACGCACCACCACTTATAACATTCGCCAGCGCTTCGACCAGGAGCCCAGTGCCGTCGCCGGCGTCCCGGCGCGGCTGCAATTGGCTCCGGTGGACAAGCACGTCCCTTATGGCGAAGGCAGCTACTGAGAGCGGTTTTCTCCGGCGCTTGCTTGGCACGGACACGAGGAGTTCATGCGCGCACTGCTGTTGCCCATCAAGGACCAGAAAAACGCCAAGCAGCGCCTCGCCGGCCTGCTTTCCCCTGAAGAGCGCCAAAGCCTCGCCCGCGCCATGATGGAGGATGTGCTCACCGCCGTCCGCGGCATCCGCCGCGCCGAGCGCGTCTTCGTCGTCACCAGCTTCGCGCCCGCCATGCGCATCGCCGAATCCGCCGGGTGGGAAGTTCTCGCCGAAGAGCAGCAGCTCTCCGAGAGCGCTTCGGTGGATTACGCCTCGCGCTGCTGCGAGCAGCGCGGCGTCACCGCCCTCCTGCGCCTGCCCCTGGACCTGCCGCTGCTCCAGCCCGCCGACATTGACGACCTGCTGGCCTTCGAATCCACCGCGCCGGCCATGCTCATCGTGCCTTCCCGCGACGGCACCGGCACCAACGCCCTCCTGCGCACGCCCCCCACGCTCTTCCCCTCGCAGTTCGGCCACAGCAGCTTCGCCAAGCACCTCGCCGCCGCCGAACAAGCCGGCGCGCGCCTCACCGTGCGCCACAGCCCGCGCCTGGGCATGGACGTGGACGATCCCGAAGACTTGCGCGCGCTGTTGCAACACGACCTCGCGGGCACGGCCACCGGCCGCTGGCTCGCCGCCAGCGGCGTCGGGGAGCGGGTGCTGGCCCCGGGGGCCCTCGCGGGGCGATGAGCGGGCCGCGGCAGTTGACAGCGGGCCCGCCATTTGCTAAAAAATCCTGTCTAACGAACGGTTGTTTGATTTAGAAGGCTTCCCGGCGGGAAATCTGGCATGCTCCGCAAACTGAGTCACATCGCCGTCGTGGTCCACGACCTGGAGGCCGCCATCCGCCGCTTCCAGCAGCTCTTCGGCGCGCGCCTCCTGGAACGCGATTTCCTGCCGGAGACCCGCACCGACGTGGCCGTCGTCGAGCTCGGCGGCGTGCACCTCGAGCTGCTCAGTTCCCGCGAGCCGGACTCCAAGGTCGGCCGCATCCTGCGCGAGAAGGGCGAGGGCTTGCATCACCTCTCCTTCGAGGTCCCGGGGCTCGTGGCGCAACTCGGCCAGTTGCAGGCCGCGGGCGTCAAGCTGCTCGACGAAAAGCCGCGCTCCGGCGTGCACGGCCGCCAGATCGCCTTCGTCGATCCGCGGGAAACCAGCGGCGTGCTGATCGAAATGGTGGAAGAAAACTCGAAACAGAAGAGCTGAGCGATTTCCGATTGCCGGAAGACAAGGACGAAGCGCATGAGCAAACCCGGAGCCATTGACGTCTGGTGCAATCCCTTCACCCCCGAAGGCATCCAGCACCTCTTCATCGACAACGAAGAAGTGCACTTCATGATGGGCACGCAGTGGGGCCGCACCGCCAACATGCAGGGCTACTCCGCCGAGCAGTTCGTCGCCAACATGGACCGCCTGGGCATCGAGAAGGTCTGCGTCCCGGCGCTCAAGCAGGCTTTCTACCGCAAGAACAAGATGGGCGCGGACTTCAAGTACGAAGACATCGCCCGCCTCATCGAAAAATTCCCCGACCGCATCGTGGGCTTCGCCGGCATCAACCCCTTCGAGCGCATGGAAGGCGTCAAACGCCTGGAGAAAGCCGTGAAGGAGTACGGCTTCAAGGGTGCGCACGTCCACCCCTTCGGTTTCGGCATTCCCATCAACGGTCCGGAGTGGTTCCCGTTCTACGCCAAATGCGCGGAACTCGGCGTCCCGGTGGTCTTCCAGGTCGGCCATTCTGCCGAGTTCATGCCCAGCGCCTGCGGCAAGCCCATCCTGCTCGACGATATCGCCCTTTATTTCCCCGAGCTGCAGCTCATCGGCGGGCACACCGGCTGGCCCTGGTGCGAAGAGATGATCGCCATGGCCTGGAAGCATCCCAACGTCTACATCTGCATGAGCGGCCACGCCCCGAAATACTGGGACAAGTCCGTCCTGCACTTCCTGAACAGCCGCGGCATCGGCAAGTGCGTCTGGGGCACGGATTACCCGCTCATCCTGCATGAGGAGAGCCTCACGCAGATTGACGCGCTCAACCTGAAGCCGCATGCCAAACAGGCGCTGCTGCACGACACCGCGGCCAAGATTTTCAAGTTCTAGCAGGGCATATCGCCCCGCTGTAGCGGATCCGGCGGCAACTCCGCGGAAGGAACGCCGCCCAGAAAGACACGCGTTATGGCCGACTACAAGTTTTTCCAGCTCGAACGCTCGGGTGGCGTCACCACCGTCTTTCTCGACAAGCCCCCCGTCAACTCCCTCGAAGAGCCTCTCTACGCCGAGTTCGAAAAGCTCTGCGACGAGCTGGACAGCGACCCGCAGACCCGCGCCATCCTCTTCGCCACCAAAAATCCCAAAATCTTCATCGCCGGCGCGGACATCAAGGACATGCAGACCTACCGCTTCGAGCACGACTGGGTGGACCGCAAAATCACCCGCGTCCACGGCATCTTCAACCGCCTCGAAGATCTCGCCAAGCCCACCATCGCCGTCATTCAGGGCTACGCCCTCGGCGGTGGCTGCGAATTCGCCCTGGCCGCGGACTTCCGTTTCATGTCCCGCGGCAAGCCCCGCATCGGCCTCCCCGAGGTGAATATCGGCATCATCCCCGGCGGTGGCGGCACGCAGCGCCTCCCCCGCGTGGTCGGCTACGGCCGCGCCGTCGAGCTGATGATGACCGGCCGCCACCTCGACGCCGACGAAGCCGAGCGCATCGGCCTGATCACCCGCGCCTGCGACCCGGAGAAAACTCTCGCCGAAGCCCAGGAGTTCGCCCGCCAGCTCGCCGGCCAGGCCCCCGTGGCCTGCGCGCTCATCAAGCAGGCCCTGCGCAAATCCCTGGGCATGGGCCGCGAAGAGGGTCTGCGCGTCGAGCGCGAGCATTGCCTCCGGGCCGTCCTCAGCGCCGACGCCCGCGAAGGCATCGGCGCCTTTGTCGAAAAGCGCAAGCCGAAATGGACGGGGAAGTGACCTTGCGCCCTCCTGAGCAAGTGGCCATCCTCGGCGCGGTGCAGACCCGCTACGAGGCCCGCAAGGCCCACCAGACCTACAACGAGCTGGTGCACGAAGTCGTGGACCAGCTCCTCACCGAGACCGGCGTGGGGACAAGAAGGGAACAGGAGCCCTAATCCCACGGGGCGATCAGCCCGGTTACCCTGAAGCCTAACCGCCACATTCGAGCCACACAGAGTCTGTCTTTCACAGTTGGCTGCTCACCGAGTTGACACAATGATCGGTTGCCGGCTTGAACAGGCGTGTCAGTACTTATAGCGAAGTTACTCCTTTGCTGTTGGCACAAAATCGAACGTCAGTGATTCACCCGCGCGAACCAAGCAAGGAGCATCAAACAATCTGCTCCCGTAGCCTGTAAGCGTCAATGCTCGAAA
The DNA here is from genome assembly GCA_020073585.1 of Terriglobia bacterium. Classification (GTDB taxonomy): domain Bacteria; phylum Acidobacteriota; class Terriglobia; order Acidiferrales; family UBA7541; genus Acidiferrum. The sequence continues at coordinate 1,029 of JAIQEV010000065.1, read as the reverse complement.
TGAAAGGTCTCCCTTCAGCGATGCAATAGTGACCTTCCTGTTCTCCCCGGCCTTCTTCTGGCGGGCGGTGCCATATGCATATCCATTAGACCAGAAGGACTCCCCCTCCACGGGCGCAAGTCTTAGTGTCTGGTCAACAGCTGAATAATGAAAACCCGTAAGTGCCAAGACCGCACCCCAGCTCGCCATGGCACGTCCATAATGGTGACCGCACTCGGCTTCATCATACGGATTTCTCTTCAACCCATCGTACCTCTCCCGCACGCTCTGAATACACCGTAGTCCGTTTCTTACGTCTCCTTCATACAACATTCCGATTGCAGCGGTGTATTCGAACCCAGTCATTACTTCTGAGAAGTAGGGAAATGGGTTTTCGGGCCTTCCATCCGGATACGCAGCCATCAGGAGGGCGGATTCGTCGCCAAGAGCGAACGTTCGCATGCAGTTGAAGTGTTCCTGGAGTGAGTGACGATAGTTGTACTTCATGATGCTCTTGAGCGTCGTTTGAACATGGGTTGGGTCCACCAGATACCCTAGATTACAGACATGCGCCAGGAACTGGCCGACAAGCTGGTCCACCAAACATGCCTTCCCGAGCTGATAGTCTGGGTTCTTGAAATCCGTGGCCCCCATCCCGACAATGAGGCTCGGTGCAATTCTCGAGCTCTCCATCGGAGGTTCAACGAGTTGGATGAAATATCTCCCATTGAAGAGATTCTTGTCAGTCCACGTTCTCCCCTCTTCATAGAGCCGACGGCAGGTTGTAGAAAAGTCCATATCTTTCTGGTGGGCAGCCATCCGTGACGCCGCAGCCAATGCACCGAGGTACCAGATCTCCATCTGTGGATTGGGGCCATAATACTCTACATCCATGGTGTTGTGCTGGCACCCCTCCATAACACCATCCTTGTCCGCATCCCACCCTCCCGAAATCCAGCAGAACTCAACCGCTTTCTTCACCTTTGGCCAGAGCGAATCGAGCAGGACTTGATCACCTGAAAGCTGCCAGTCGCGGTACATTTTCATGAT
>JAIQEV010000064.1 GCA_020073585.1 Terriglobia bacterium | reverse complement strand
TCACCGACCTCTCCGCGAAGGATCCCTACTACATTCTTCCCGTGACCGTGGGCCTCTCGATGTACCTGGTCTCGAAGATGACGCCGACCGCGACCACCGACCCCAACCAGGAAATGATGATGAAGATCATGCCCATCAGCATGGCCGTGATGTTCGTGGTTTTCCCGTTTTCCAGCGGCCTGGCGTTGTATATTCTTACCAGCAGCGTCGTGGGCATCGGCCAGCAGTGGTATCTGAACAAGACCCACCCCGCGTCCGCCGTCGTGCCGGTCAAGGCCGGGCGCGGCAAGAAAGCCTGAACCGCGGAAACAGCATGGCCACGGAACTCATCCGCGACGGACAGCTCGACCGCAACGCGGCCGCGGAAGCCCTGCGCCGCTTCCTCGAAGAGGTGATTCGCGCCGCGCGCTGGGAGCTGACCTGCTCCGTGAAGGCCGTGGCCCCCGGCGAAGGCCCGGATATCGCCGAAGTCGTCGCCGACTTCGGCGGGCGCGACAAAGAGCTGCTCCTCGAACGCGGCGCGGAAGTCCTCAAGGCCCTCGAGCACCTGGCCTTGAAAGCCCTGCGCCTCGATTCCGCCTTCCAGGAGCGCATTCACCTGGACTGCGACGGCTACCGCGCCCTGCGCATGGAAGAGCTGCGCATGACCGCGCGGGTGGCCGCGGAGCGCGTGCAAACCAGCAAGCAGCCCTTCCGCCTCAATCCCATGTCCCCGCGCGAGCGCCGCGTGGTGCACCTCGCCCTCCGCGACATCCCCGGAGTGCGCACCGAAAGCGTGGGCACCGGCGAAGAGCGGCAAGTGGTCATCTACCCCGCCGAGAGCAAGCCTGCACAGTAAAATTTTCCGTGGAGACAACGTTTGCAGTCGGGGCCGCGCCCGCCCTATTCCCGGGCCCAGCCCTGCGCGAGGATGCGCCCGTCCCGGTCCAGGCGGACTTGATAGGTGAACGGCGCGGCGTGCCCCGGGCGCGTGGAGCGGAAACGCAAGTCCACAATCTCCACCACCGCCTGGCTGCCCTCCCGGTGGAAACGCGTCACCGGAAAGCGCGCGAACCACAGCACCTTCTGCACTTCCGGCATGCGCCGCACGCGCTCGATCTGCGGATTCGCTGGCGCTTCCGGATAGAAGCGGTATTCGAGGACGTGCGTCGCATCGCCGGCGCTGGCCTCGCGCTCCGCCAGGTCCATGCGCAGCTCATAGACGCCGTGCGGCGTGCGCACCAGGCCTTCCCAGCGCCAGACCGAGGGCGCCGCGGGCAGCGCGGCCAGCGATTGCACCGGGAGATGCAGGACCTCCGCGAAGCGCTCGACGCGCGCCAGCGCCGCGCGGTGCGCCACCACCGCTCCGCCCAGGTAGGCGACGCTCAGCAGCAGCCCCGCGCGGCACCACGCCGCGCGCGATACGCGGAACCCGCGCCCGCGCAGCAGCGGCGCGAAGAACAGCGCGGCGAGAAACGCCGTCACCCCCAGCACCGTCAGCGGGGAAATCGCCACGTCCGCCACGCGCGAGACCCCGCTGATCACCAGCACCGCGAGGACGCTCAGCAGCCACCAGCGCAGCGCGCGCCGTGGCGCGTTCTCCGGCCGCTCATAGACGCTGGAGAGAAGCTGCGGCAGCAGCACGATGGCGCTGAAGGAGAAGTCGAGAATGAACAGCAGGTCCAGCGCGGGGCGCGTCCAGGCGAGCGGCGACCAGATCATGGTCCCGAAGCTGGTGGCCAGGTCGAGAAAGATGTGGCTGAGGAGGGCGATGGCGTAGATCAGCGTCAGCAGGGCGAACGACGGGCACTCCCACTTGCGCCGCCGCAGGAACCACTGCGTCAGCGCCGCCAGCCCCAGCGCAAACGCCGGCACGCACAGCAGCGAGTGCGTCATCCCGCGGTGCCAGGTGAGCACCAGCATTTCGTTGCGCGAAAAGAGATGCCGGATGGCGTCCGAGTCCGGAAAGATCGCCCCCAGCATCGCCGCCCAGGTCAGCACCCGCTCGCGCGACGGACCGTTCGTGGCGGGCCGCTCCGTGAGCAAATCGCCGCCGCCAAAAACCGCTTTCCCGATCAGCGCGCCGGCTATGCCGTGAGTTATCGTGTCCATTAGCGGATGAAGATGAGCGGTGTGCGCTTGGCGGCCACCCGGCCGACGCCGCGGGCGCTGACGCCGTGGCGCGCCAGCGCGGTCAGCGCAGCTTCGGCGGCTTCACTGGCGATGGCCACCAGCAGGCCTCCGGAGGTCTGCGGGTCGAAGAGCAGGTCGCGGTATTCCTGCGGCACTTTGGCGTCGAAGGCGGCGCAGTCGCCGATGAAGTCGCGGTTGTTCTTCAGCCCGCCGGCGAGATGGCCGTCGCGCGCCGCTTCCAGCGCGCCGGGCAGACAGGCCACCGCGTCGTGATTGATTTCCAGCGAGACCGCAGCGATATTGGCCGCGGGATCTCCCAGCGCCATCTCCCGCGCGTGGCCCAGCAGGCCGAAGCCGGTCACGTCGGTGACCGCATGCACGGGCCGCGCGCCGCCGGCCTTTTCGTCCACTTCGTGCAGCGCATCCGCCGCGGCGCGATTGAGCTGGGTCATCGAGGCCACGGCCGCGTCCAGCGCTTCCTGCGAAGCTTTTTCTTTCTTCAGCGCCGTGGCCAGCACCCCGGTGCCGATAGCCTTGGTCAGCAGCAGCGCATCCCCCGGGCGCGCGCCCACGTTGCGCCAGATGGCGTGCGGGTTGATCACCCCGGTGACCGCGTAGCCGAATTGAATGTCCTCGTTGCGGATGGAGTGCCCGCCGAGAACCACGCAGCGCGCTTCCTCCATCTTCGCCAGGCCCCCGCGAATGATCTGCTCCAGAATCGCCGCGTCGCCCTTGTCCGGAAAGCCCACGATGGACAGCGCCGAAACCGGCCGCCCGCCCATGGCGTAGACGTCGCTGAGCGCATTGGCCGCGGCGATCTGCCCGAACAGGTGCGGGTCGTCCACGATGGGCGTGAAAAAATCGACCGTCTGCACCAGGGCCATCCCGTCGCCCAGCAGATACACCCCGGCGTCGTCGTTGGTGTGAAAACCAACGAGCACGTTCGGATCAGTGGGCCGCGGCAGGCGGCGCAAAATTGAGTCCAGCGTCCCGGGACTCAGCTTTGCCGCTCAACCCGCTGCCTTGACCATGGCCGTCAATTTCACCGGCTGGGTCAAACCGTACCTCCTTCGCAAAGCTCACCGATTATAGCCGTACCCGGCGCGCTTGGCGCGCATCAGAATCGCTTCGTTGCGGATTGCTTCCTGTCGAGGCGGCTCTATGTCCCCACTCCAATTCTCCATCCGGGTTGCACTCCGCCGCCGAACGTGTTTTCATCGCCTCGATGCCCTGGGATTTCGCGCTGATTCTCCTGACCCTCGCCGTGCTCCTCCCCTGGCGCGGGCGCGCGCGCATGAAGAAATTGCTGGCCATGCCGCGCGTCACCCCCATCGAGCGCATCGCCCTCTACGCCACCACCATCGCTTTTCAGTGGCTGGCCGTCGCCGTGACCGCGTGGCGCGCCTGGGCCCGCGGCCTGCGCGCCGCCCAACTCGGCCTGCTGCTCCCCAACCGCGCGGGCATTGCCGTGGCCGCGCTCGGCGGAGCCGCGGTCATCGCCGCGCTGCATTGGCTGAACCTGCGCCGCATCGGCCGCCTGCCTGCGGAGGAGCGCGGCTTCCTGCAGCCGCTCGCCGAGCGCATCCTGCCGCAGTCCAGCGTCGAGGCCCTGCTTTACCTGGCGCTGGCGGTCACCGCCGGTGTCTGCGAGGAGTTCCTCTACCGCGGTTTCGCCATGGCCGCGTTCACCCGCGCCGGTCTGCCGCTGTGGAGTACGATTCTTTTGTCGGCGGCGATTTTCGGCCTGGCGCATCTCTACCAGGGAAGGGGCGGTGCCGTAGGCACATTCGTGCTCGGAATCGTGTTCGGTGCGGCGCGGCTCGCGTACGATAGTCTGGTGCCGGTAGTGTTCTGGCATGCCGCCGTGGATATCGTCGCCGGTTTGGCGGGACCGCGCTATTTGCTGGGGAAAAGCAGGGAAACGCCGATTTCTGGTTAACATAATATCGAGGTCGCATGCCATCGCCGTCTCCAGCCGCCGTCACTTCGGAAATGATCGCCCGGGCCCTGGCCCAGTATCAGATCGCCGCCAGTCCCGCACAGGTAGAGCAAGTCCTTTTGTATCTTAAACTTCTACTGAAATGGAATGACAAGGTCAACCTCACGGCCATCCGCGATCCCCTGGAAATCCTGCACCGGCACTTCTGCGAATGCATGTTTGCTGCGGAAAGCGTGCCCATTGAGCGCGGTCGGCTGGCCGACGTTGGCTCAGGCGCCGGTTTTCCCGGTCTGCCGCTGAAAATCATCCGCCCGGAGTTGGAAATCTTCCTGATCGAGTCCAATTTGAAGAAGGCCACGTTCCTAGCCGAGGTTATCAGGGAGCTGGCGCTGGTCAAGACCCGCGTGATTGTCGGGCGCTATGAAGATCTTGGCGAGGAGCTCACGCCGCTGGATTTCGTCTGCTCGCGGGCGCTGGGCGAATTTGAGGCTTTTCTCAAGTGGGCGGCGTCCGCAACGCTGGCGGCCAAGCGCGTGGTGCTGTGGGTCGGTGGACGGGATCTCGAGGAGATCCGCCGGAATACGCTCTGGACGTGGCGCGAGCCGATCAGCGTGCCGCAGTCGTTGCGGCGCTATCTTCTGGTGGGCGAACGGAAGCCCTGAGCGCAGGATGCTTCTGACATCCGGCGTTTAGCTTTTTTCTGGGCAAAATGTTCCACGTGGAACATTTTGCAAAGAAACCCAGAAAACAAGATGCTCCGATTGTTCCACGTGGAACAATTTGCGATCCGGGCCAGATCCGGTCCCTGCCAGACAGCTCAAGAATGTTCCACGTGGAACAATTTCCGAAAAAGCCTAAAAACAGCCCCACCAAATTGTTCCACGTGAAACATCTTGCAACCGCTATCCCTCTTTGCTAAATTTTCGCTTGCTGGGGGGATCTGGTTGGCTCGCATCATCGCCGTTGCAAATCAGAAGGGTGGCGTCGGTAAAACCACGACGGCGGTCAATCTGGCCGCCTGCCTCGCCGCCGCCGAGCAGCCCACGCTGCTCGTGGACTGCGATTCCCAGGCCAACGCCACTTCCTCCATCGGTTTTGCCAAGGATCCTTCCCGCCGCACGCTCTACCACATTCTGATTCTCGAGGAAGCTCCCGAGCGCATCATCCAGAAATCCCAAGTCGAAGGCCTGGACGTCATCCCCGCCGATAAGAATCTTTCCGGCGCGGCCGTCGAACTGGTCTCCGCCGAGAACCGCGAGTACCGCCTGAGAGCGGTCCTGGACAAGCTGCGCGACAAGTACAAGTTCATCATCATCGATTGCCCGCCGGCTCTCGACCTCCTGACCCTGAACGCCCTGGTCGCCGCGGACGCCGTCCTCGTGCCCATCCAATGCGAATACCTGGCGCTCGAGGGCGTCTCCGAACTTCTCGACACGCTCATGCGCATCCGCCGCACGCTGAATCCCGCCCTGGAGATCGAAGGCATCCTGCTCACCATGTACGATGAGCGCACCTCGCTCTCCCGCCAGGTCGCCACCGACCTGCGCAGCTTCTTTGGGGCCCAGGTGTTTCAGAGCGTGATCCAGCGCAACGTGCGCCTGGCGGAAGCCCCAAGTTTCGGTAAGCCTATTATTTTCTATGACATACACAGCAAAGGCGCGGAGAGCTACGCACAATTCGCACAGGAGGTAATTGCCAATGTCACGAAACGCACTGGGTCGGGGACTCGGAGCGCTCATTCGGGAGCCTGAAGCGCAGCCCGCGGCAGCGCCCGCGATGACCACGGCGGGAAGCGCCGCAGCGGCCGCGCCGGCGCGCGAAGCCGTTTCCGCCGGGCCGCGCCAGATCGATATTGATCTGATCGATCCCAGCCCGTTTCAGCCGCGCACGCGTTTCCGCGAAGAAGCGCTCGAGGAACTGGCGCGCTCGATTCAGAATAGCGGCATCATTCAGCCCCTGGTGCTGCGGCCGGTGGGCAGCCGCTTCCAGCTCATCGCCGGAGAGCGCCGCTGGCGCGCGGCGCAACGCGCCGGCCTGGCCCGCGTCCCGGCCGTGCTGCACGCCGTCTCCGACGAAAAAGCGCTGGAGATGACGCTGGTGGAAAACATCCAGCGCGAAGACCTAAACCCCGTCGAACAGGCCCGCGCCTTCGAGCGCCTGATGGACGAATTCGCGCTGACCCAGGAAGCGGTGGCCGAGCGCACCGGCAAGGAACGCGCCACGGTGGCCAACGCCGTGCGCCTGCTCAAGCTCGAGCCCCTGCTCCTGGATCTGATCGAGGAAGGGCGGCTGTCCGCGGGTCACGGGCGCGCGCTGCTGGCCATTACCGACACCGTCATCCGCAAGAAGCTGGCGCAGCGCGCGGCTCGCGGCGGCCTCACGGTGCGCCAGATCGAGCGGCTGGCGGCGCGGCGCGCGCGGGTCACCGCCGCACCGGCGACCGCGCATCCCGACGCCAACATCCGCGCGGCGCTCGAGGAGCTGCAGCGCCACCTGGGCACGCGCGTGCATCTGCGGGCCAAGACGCGCGTCCATCCCGGAGCGCTTATCGTGGAGTTCTACGATGACGCGCAGTTGCTGGGCATTTACGACCGCCTGATGAAATAGCGGCGCGGCGATCAGCACTATTTGTGGCCGCGAAGCGGTCAGTGTTATCTGCGGCCGCAAAGCGGCCAACTCATTGGACATCGGCAGGGAGCGCGCCGCTTGACTTGTCTTCGCGGCGGGCTAAAGTCATAGGGGAGATCTCTGGGGGCATTCATGGAATGGAAGTGGTCCGGCAGCTCGAAAAGCGCCAGCAGTGAAGAGTGGACAGGCTTCATCGATCAGGGCGTGTCGCTGGAAGGCACGCTGCAGATTACCGGCACGTTCCGCGTCAACGGCGCGGTGAAGGGCAACATCATCTCGGAGCAGACCCTGGTGCTCGGCGAAGGAGCCAAGGTTGAAGGCCAGATTGAAGGCAACCGCGTGGTCATCTCCGGGCGCTTCGACGGCGTGATCTTTGCCAAGGGCCGCGTGGAGATCCAGCCCAAGGGCGTGGTCACCGGCGAAATTCATTCGCCGTGCCTGGTCATCGAGCCCGGTGGAATCTTCGACGGCCGCTGCCACATGCTGGCCTCCTCGGATGCCACCGCCTCCGGCGTGACCATTCCCATCCGCGCCGTCGCTCCGTAACTTTCCCGCGCGCGCAGAATCCGCAACCTGCACCGTGATATCTGTGACCGCGAAGCGGTCAATGCTATTCGTGACCGCGAAGCGGTCAACTCCGCTCGGGAGTTCGCCTGCTATTTCGCGGAAATTCGTGCCCGCGGGCGGCACCGCGGTTGACGCGCTCAAAAAGCCCGACTATCGTTTGTCCTGGTGACCGCGAAGCGGTCAACCCTACGGCGTTCGCGGAGCGCTCCGGGCGCGCGGCGCCGGCGAGTTCCGGCAAAGGAAGAACGGATGAAAATTCTGGTGATCGGCGGGGGCGGGCGGGAACACGCCCTGGTGTGGAAATTGAAGCAGAGCGCGCGCGTGGAAAAGATCTGGTGCGCGCCGGGCAACGGCGGCATCGCCGGCGAGGCCGAGTGCGTGCCCGTGGATCCCGGCGACGTGCCCGCCCTGGTGGCCCTGGCGGAGCGCTTCGCGCCGGATTTGACCGTGGTCGGCCCCGAGCTGCCGCTGGTCAACGGCCTCACCGACGCCTTTGCGCGCCGCCGCTGGCCGGTCGTCGGCCCCAGCCAGCAGGCCGCGCAGCTCGAGGGCAGCAAGATCTTTTCGAAGGAGTTTCTCGAGCGCCACGCCATCCCCACCGCAAAACGCTACGGTTGCTTCGACTCCGCCGCGCAGGCCCGCGCGGCCCTCGCCAACGTCGCCTGGCCGCTGGTGATCAAGGCCGATGGCCTTTGCGCTGGCAAGGGCGTCCTGGTCGCAGGCGATCGCGAAGAGGCCGCCGACTTTCTCACCCGGGTCATGGAGAAGGACGAGCTCGGCCCGGCGGGCCGCCGCGTCCTGCTGGAAGAGGGGCTCGCGGGCGACGAGCTGTCGTTCATCATCCTCACCGACGGCCAACGCTACGCGCCGCTCGTGCCCACCCGCGATCACAAGCGCGCCTTCGACGGCAATCGCGGCCCAAACACCGGCGGCATGGGCGCCTATTCCACCGACGATCTCCTGCCCGAAGCGCTGCGCGCCACCATCGTCTCCACCATCGTCGATCCCACGCTGCGCGGCCTGGCCACCGACGGCATCCCCTATCAGGGCTTTCTCTACATTGGACTGATGCTCACGCCCAGCGGCCCGAAAGTCCTGGAGTTCAATTGCCGCCTCGGCGACCCGGAAACGCAGGCCATCGTCGCGCGCATGGACTTCGACCTGGCCGAGGTCCTGGCCGACGTCGCCGCAGGCCGACTGGACCCCGCCAAGCTGCGCTGGAAACCCGGGGCCAGTGCCTGCGTGGTCCTGGCTTCGGGCGGCTATCCCGGGAAGTATGAGAGCGGGAAGCGCATCGATGGCCTAACCACTATTACTGATAATAGCGGTGTGAAGGTCCTGCACGCCGGCACCAAGATTGTGAACGATGCCATCGTCACCAGCGGCGGGCGCGTCCTCGGCGTCACCGCCTCCGGCCCCACCCTCGCGGCCGCCCTCCAAGCCGCCTACCAGGCGGCGGGCAAGATCCGCTTCGAAGGGATGCACTACCGCAAGGACATCGGTGCCGCCGCGGCGCCGGGCGGAGACTGACGGCGTGCCCAGCGTCCTGCACCTGTTTCGAGCCATCAAGCGCGGCCTACCCATGCAGGAAGAGGAGGCCATCCGCGCCGTCGCGGAGTTCGGCTTCGAAGGCTGCGCGCATGCCCGGCCGGGCGGCGGCCAGCGCCAGGTTCTGCTGATGGACCGCGAGACCCTCGACGCCCTGCACCTGACTCCCGGCATCGTGCGCGAGAACATCACCACCGAGGGCCTGGACGTCAACGGCCTGGAGATCGGGCAGCGCCTGCGCATCGGCGAAGCGCTCCTGGAAGTTTCCGGGCCGTGCACGCCGTGCGGCCTGATGGACAAGCTGCGCCCCGGCTTGCGCCGGGAGATTCGCGGGCGCCGCGGGACGCTCTGCCGGGTGATCACCGGGGGCGGCATCCGCCGCGGCGATGCCATCGAAAAACTCCCCTAAGGTTTACGGCTTGGGCTTGCGGAGCAGCGTGGGCGCTTCGGGCGGGCGGTTCTGGTCTTCCCGGGCCTTCTCGAGCGACTCCGCGGGCGGCACGAGCCAGTCGAGGCCGCGATTTTCGCTCCACGAGCCGACGGCGAAGCGGCCCTTGCCGACCAGGGGCACGACGGCGGCGCGAAGAAACTCGGCGGCGTCCGCGAGGGCTACGGCGCTGGCCTTGCCGGCCTGGATCTTCTCGACCACGCGCGCGAATTTCGGCTCGGAACGCGCCAGCCGCGCGATCATCAGATCGTTGTGCTCGATTTTTTCCTGCAGCGTGGCGCCCGCCGCATCGCGCGGGTAGCGCACTTCCAGCAGCGTGCGCGGCGCGTGCTTTTCCGGGGGATAGAGTTGCGTGGTGCGCGGGCGCAGGACCCGCGTCTGGTAGTAGCCGCCGCGCAGCGCCTCCTGCGCCGCGCGGTACTCGTAGAGCCACACCTCGGGGCCGTAGCCGCCGGGCGCGTAGCCGATAACCACGAGCTGCAGCAGCGGCTCGTCCGGCTGGAGTTCAATCCGGTGGTGCAGCCTCCCGGCAAACTTGCGCAGCGCCTCGAGGTAGGCCACACCGATCATCTCCAGGTCGGTGTTCTCATCCGCGAGCTGGGATGGCGACAGGCCCTCGACGCCGCCCAGACGGGGGACGCCTTTCTCCAGGCGCAGCGGCTTGGCCCCCGCGGGAATCTGCCACTCCACGGCGCCGAGCAGCACCCCGATGTGCCGGGCATCCAGGGCCACCACGCGCGGCGCCAGGGAATCGGCTTCGGCGGCTTGCTCGACGGTGGCGAAGACGATGCCGTCCCGGGCCACGTGCACGATCACCCGCCCGGCCGCGAGGTTGGCGACGATCTCGTCGTCGCGCTCCTGGGCCGGCAGCCGCGGCGCGGCCGCGCAGGCCGCCAGAACAAGAAGCGAGAGCGCTCTTGCGAGCGAAAATGCAATTCGTCTGGAGTCAGCGCCGTGCATGGAATTCACGGACGGCCGCAAAGCGGCCAGCGTACATTTTCCACAGTATCACAGCGCCGCGGGGCGGGGTGGCGCTGCGCCCGACGAGATAGTTCACCTCCGCCGCGCGCTCCGTTACAATAGTTGTTTTGGCGAATGCCACGGGAGCGGATGATGGGTCTTCGAAAACCGAACAGTATCGAGCACCGGGGACGGCGCGTCTCGGATATTCTCGCGCAACACGAGCGGTTCTTTCGCGGGAGGGAGGGCGGGGCGCGCGCCGATTTGGAAGGCGCGGACCTGTCCCGCGCCGACCTCAGCGGCGTCAACCTGAGCGGGGCCATCCTGCGCGGCGCGAATTTCGAGGGCAGCGATCTGCGCGGCGCCAGGCTGCCCGGCGCGGATTTTTCCGGAGCGCGCCTGCGCCGGGCCGACCTGCGCAACACGGACATGACCGAATCGATCCTGGCCGGCGCGGACCTCTCCGAAGCGCAGGCCAGCGGCGTGGAGTTCTTCCGCTGCGACCTCTCGAACGCCAATTTCCAGCGCGCCCTGCTGCGCAACGCCAATTTCCGCAACGCCACCGTGCACGGCGCCAAATTCACCGGCGCGGACATGGGCGTGGCCATCCTGCGCGAGACCGACCTCAGCCAGGCCGATCTTTCCGGCGTGGACCTCTCGACCGCGCTGCTCCCGCGCGGCTACTCGCCGCAGCCGGCCAGGTAGCACAGGCTTCAGCCTGTGCCTGTGCATCGTGCACGGACACAACCCAAGAGCACAGACTGAACTCGGTGCTACTCCGATGACAGCCCGCCGCGCGGCGTGATAGCCTCCCGCGCTGTACAATAAGTTCAGCGAATCATCGTGGCTGCCTCCACTCCAATCCCGCCCCTCGATCTGGCCGCCGCACGCGCGCGCGTCCTGGAGCTTCTCCGCGGCCTGCTCGAAGAGCTGGGCAGCCAGGGCGCCCTGCCGATCCTCGGCCCCGATTCCCATCTCGACCGCGACCTCGGCCTCGGCAGCCTGGAGCGCGTGGAGCTGATGGCCCGCCTGGAGAACGCCTTTGCCGTGCGCCTCCCGGACAGCGTGATCGCCGACGCCGGCACCCCGGACGAGATTGCCCGGGCGCTGCTGCGCCTCCCGCCCGGAGAGGGCGGCCCTGCTGCAGCCACGGCCAGCCCCATTTCCGGATTACGCGCCGCAGTGACCGCGCAAACACTGCATCGCGCCGCCGCGGCGGGCGCCGGGCGCATGGTCGAAGGCGCCGAGACGCTGATGGACGTCTTCCGCCACCGCGCCGTGCACGACGCCGCCCGCGCCCACCTGCACATCAGCGAAGAAGGCGCCGAGGCCGGGCAGGAAATCACGCTCACCTTCGGCGAGCTGCACGCCGCGGCGCAGCAGTGCGCGGCGGAGTTGGCGCGCCGCGGCGTTCCCGCGGGCGGCCGTGTGGCCCTGATGCTCCCGACCTCGCGCGAATTCTTCGTCTCCTTTGCCGGCATTCTCCTGGCCGGCGCGGTTCCCGTGCCCATCTACCCGCCGTTCCGCGCCGACCGCATCGAAGAATACGCCGCGCGCCAGGCGGCCATCCTCAACAACGCCGAAGTCTGCCTGCTGCTGACCTTCCGCCGCGCCGAAGCCGTGGCCCGCCTGCTGCAGCCGCGTGTGCGCTCGCTCGCCGCCGTGGCCGACGCGCGCAAATTTCTCGCTGCCGCGGAAGCCGCGCCGCCCCCTGCGCCCGGCGCACTCCCCGCGCACCTCAGCGGCAGCCGCGCGCGCAAACCCAGCGACCTCGCCCTGCTGCAATACACCTCCGGCTCCACCGGCGACCCCAAGGGCGTCATGCTCACCCACGCCAACCTCCTGGCCACCATGCGCGCCATCGGCGAATCCCTGGAGGTGCGCGCCGAGGACGTCGGCGTGAGCTGGCTGCCCCTGTACCACGACATGGGCCTGATCGGCGCGTGGCTCACGCTCCTCCATTTCGGCCTGCCCCTGGTGGTGATGTCACCGCTCGCGTTTCTCACCCGCCCCGAGCGCTGGCTGTGGGCTTTCCACAAACACCGCGGCACCATCGCCGCCGCCCCCAATTTCGCCTACGAACTCTGCGTGCGCAAGATCGCGGAGCGCGACATCGCCGGTCTGGACCTCAGCTCGTGGCGCGCCGCGCTCAACGGCGCCGAGCCCGTGCACCCGGAAACCCTGGCGCGTTTCGCCGAGCGCTTCGCTCCGCACGGCTTCCGCCCCGAGGCCATGCTCCCGGTCTACGGCCTGGCCGAAGCCGCGCTGGCCATGACCATGCCGCCCGTGGGCCGCGGCCCGCGCGTGGACCGCATCGAACGCGAAACTTTCGCCGCCGAGGGCCGCGCCGTCCCCGCCTCCGAGGACGACGCCACGGCCATCACCTTCGTCTCCTCCGGCCCCGCCGTGGCCCACCACGAAGTGTGCATCGTGGACGAACTCGGCAACGAGCAGCCCGAGCGCCTCGAGGGTTTCCTGTGGTTCCGCGGCCCCTCGGCCACCGCCGGCTACTACCGCAACGCCGCGGCCACCGAAAAACTTTTTCCCGCCGGGCTGCCCGTTCCCGGCGGCGATTTCGCCTGGGTGAATTCCGGCGACCGCGCCTACCGCGCCGGCGGCGAGATCTACATCACCGGCCGCGTGAAGGACATCATCATCAAGGGCGGCCGCAACCTCTATCCGCACGAGGTGGAAGAGATGGCCGGGCGCGCCGAAGGCGTCCGCAAGGGCTGCGTGGTGGCTTTCGGCTTGCGCGATGAAGGCAGCGGCACGGAAAAACTGGTGATCGTCGCGGAATCGCGCGCCGGCGACGCCGCGGCCCGCGCCCGGATCGCCGCCGCCGTCACCGAGCGCGTGAACGAGGGCCTGGGCCTGCCGCCCGATCGCATCGAGCTCGTGCCCCCGGGCAGCATCCCCAAAACCTCCAGCGGCAAGCTGCGCCGCGACGAAACCAAGCAGCTCTATCTCGACGGCGAGCTCGCCGCGCGCCAGCCACCCGCCTGGCTGCAGATCGCGCGCCTGGGCGCCGCCGGGGCCGCGCGCAGCTCCGTGCGCGGGGTCGCCACGGGCTCGCGCCGCGCCCTGCGCACGCTCTACGGCGTCTACACCGCCGGCGTGTTCTTCGCATGGATCGTTCCGGCGTGGACCATCGTGCAGTTCATCCACGACCACCGCGCCGCGGGGCGCTACACCTCCGCCGCCGTGAAGCTCTTTCTCGGCTTGGCGGGCTGCCGCGTCCGCGTCGTCAACCGCGAATACCTGGAAGCGCCCGGCGCCAAGATCTACGTTTCCAATCACACCAGCTATTTCGACGTGCTCCCGCTGATGGCCGGCCTCGGCGTGCCCTACCGCTTCGTCTCCAAGATGGAAGTGCACAACATGCCCTTCATCGGCACCTTCCTGAAGAAAATGGGCCACCTGGCCTTCGACCGCAGCAACGCCGAAGCCCGCCTGCGCCAGGAGCAGGAGATGGAAGAGCTGCTGCGCCGCGGCGAATCCATTTTCGTTTTTCCCGAGGGCACCTTCACCAGCGATGACGGCATCCGCCCCTTCCAGCTCGGCGCCTTCAAGGCCGCGGTGGCCACCGGCGTGCCCCTCGTGCCCGTTTCGCTCGCCGGCACGCGCAACTTTCTCCGCGACGGCACCTATCTCCCGCGCCCCAGCCGCGTCACCATCACCCTCTCCCCGCCCATCCGCCCGCAGACTCCCGGCGCCATTGCTCCGGAAGAATCCGCGGACTGGCACGAGCTGATCCGCCTGCGCGACGCCTGCCGCGCCGCCATCGTCGAGCATTCCGGCGAATCGTTGCTCTAAGCGGCGCGCGCTCACTGCATGAGGTAAAGCACCTCGATAGTCGTCTCCACTTCGACCGCCTGCCCGTTGAGGATCGTCGGTAAATAGCGCCACTGCCGCACCGCCTCCAGCGCCGACTGGTAGAACAGCGCATCGCCGCTGACCACCTGCAAGGCCTGAATCGTGCCGTCGGTGGCGATGATGGCGCGCAATTCCACGCGCCCGCCGCGGTGGATTTGGCTCATCAGCGGCGGATAGCGCGGCTCGACGCGCCGCACCAGCCTGGCCGGCTCGATGTGCGTCACCTGAATGCGCCGCGTGGCCGGGACAGTAACGGGCGGCTCTAGCGGCGGCCGGTGCGCATCCTCTCCGGTGTAGGGAGCGTTGGGATCGCCCCACGAAACTCCCGGCCCGGTCGTGCCAACGAGAAAGTCCGGATCACCGGACGGCGCTGCGCCGGGTTCGGAGTTTCCCGTGAGAGGATGATGCGGGCTTACGATCGACGGGCAAAACGCGCAGACCGCCGGGCGCCTTGTGCCGCTCGGGCGTTCAGTCGTGCCGGGCGCGCGCTGCGGACCGCCGAACACCTCGACAATTCCCGGCCGGGTGCTCGCCAGCGCGATGCGCTCTGCGCTCCACAGCAGCGGTACCAGAATCACTGCCGCGAGCGCCGCGCCTTGCAGAAGCAGCGAAAATCCCAGCGCCCGGCGCCGCGCCCGCCGGGCCTGGGCCAGTTGCGCGGCATCGCCTTCGACCAGACAGCCGCTCAGGGCGCCGTGAAAAGCCTCGCGAACCGCTTGCTGTTGGACAGGCATCGCACACCTCCACAAGAGTTGCCCCGCGAACGGACGGTTTTTTCCGCGGCGCCAGCCTCCGGCCTGCTCGTTCCCTCCGGAAACCGGCGCCGCGTTCGCAGGGTTGCGAGGGTGCGCGCGTCCTCCTAGCGTTGGACACCGCGCGGCGGGACAAGTTCCCCCTGTCGGCGGGAAAGGGGCCATCGGGCCCTTCCATAATGTGTGGAAATTTGCCTCAATATACTGATTCTACAGAAGTTAATATTTTGTACCCACGGCGCTCCGCGCCGCATCTCTCTTAGTGAGAGTCATCCCCAGGAGGAAGTAGCCCCATGACCCGGCAGTATAAAGAGACGGTGGGCGTGCGCCGCACCGGTTGGGCAGCGCTGGACCGCGATCCGCAAGAGGACAAGGTGGAGTTCACCTGTCCGCACTGCGGCGAACGCGGCAGCAAGACGGCGCGCCGCGAGCGCGCCTTGTACCACTTCACGGACGGCTTCCTGCAGGATCTGCAGGGTGAGGCCACGCAGTGCCGCTCGTGCGGCCACTCGCTGCGCGTCGTGCCCGTGGTGATGTTGCACGATCAGGACGAAGCGCGGCGCTTCGAAGCCGTGTTCAGCGAAGAACTGGCCGCGACCGCTCCCTGAAGCACGCCTTAACAATTCGGGGCGCAGCCGCCCGGCCGCGCCCCGCTGCTTCCGCGGAACTATACCCGCCTGCTGCTAGCGCTCCTCGCCATCGTCGTCGTCATCCCAATCGCGGCCGTGGCGCCGGTGCCGGCGGCCCTCCTCGCGCCAGCGCTCCTGCTCCCGCCAGCAACGCTCGCGCTCCTCGCGTAGCTCGTGCCGCCAATGATCCGCTTGCCGGCTGTAGTAGCCGTGGCGCTCGATGACGATCTCCAGCTTCCACTCGGCGCGCTGCACGCGCCGCCGGCAATCCTCGCGGTCGTGCGCTTGCGCGCTGCCGGCTCCCGCGAACAGGAGAAAACCGCCCAGCGCCGCCGCGGCCAGGGCCGCCTTCCCGAATCGTTTGTGCATGGAATCGCGCAATGCGTGCATGAATCCCTCCCGGGCTATTCCTCCCGGGCTGGGGGCGGGGGAATGTCTACTTCATCGAACACGGCGGCCGGGAAAAACTCTCGCGGAGAGTACGGGGAATGAAAAGTTCCGCCGCCTATTTGGTTCGGGACAAATTCCGCGCGGCGCCGCAAACTCCCGCCCGCGGCAAAGCCTCAATACGCCTGCAGGAACGAATCGAGCTGCATGTGGTACTTCTCGAGGCCGCCGCGGATGTGGTCGAACGCTTCGTCCACGGTATCCGCGAACTGCAGCAGCTTGTACTCCTCCTCGCGGATCGTGCCCCAGCGCAGAAAGGCCTTCCAGTTCATCACTTCATCCCAGTATTTGCGGCCGTAGATCAGCACGATGTTGTGCCGGGGGATCTTCCCGGTCTGCAGCAGCGTGAGCATCTCCCACAGCTCGTCCATGGTGCCGAAGCCGCCGGGAAAGACGATCAGGGCCTTGGCGATCTGCGCGAACCACAGCTTGCGCATGAAGAAATAGTGGAAATTGAAGCTCAGCTCCGGGCTGATGAACGGATTCGCGAACTGTTCGTGGGGCAGCTCGATGGACAGCCCGATGGACTTCCCGCCGGCTTCGATGGCCCCGCGGTTCGCGGCCTCCATGATGCCCGGGCCGCCGCCGGAGCAGATCACGAAGCGCCGCGGCTTGGGGCCCAGGGTCAGCGCCCAGGTGGTGATCTTGTGCGAGAGCTGGCGCGCCTCTTCGTAGTAGCGCGACATTTCCACGGCGCTTTTCGCGTGGCGCAGCGCCGCGCGGTGCTGCGCGCGCGCTGCCGCGGAGAGTTTGCCTTCGCGCACATGCTTCAGCCGCGTCAACCGCGCCGCCGCCGTCTCGTGCGCTTCGATGCGCGCCGACCCGAACATCACGATGGTATCGCCGATGCCTTCCTTCTTGAGCTGCACCAGGGGATGGAGATATTCGGAGAGGATGCGGATCGGCCGCGCGGGGATGCTCTTCAGAAATTTGGCATCTTCGTGCGGCGCGGGCGGCGCATGCGTCGGCTTCGGGCGGGAATGGGACATGGGGCTTCCTCCGGTTTGCAGCGGTATTCATTCTAGGAGCCGGTGCGCGCCGCGGCAACGATTCCCCGCGCGCCTGCGTCCTATTGAGTACACTGTTGACCGCTGCGCGGTCGCACTTATCGCTGTAGCACAGGGCGGCCAGCGGGAGCCCTGCGGGGGTTAGCAGCGTCCGCAGGCCGCTGCGACATCAGTCATGAGCACCGTCTTTGCGTCATACTCTTGCTGCAAGGCAGGCCAGAGACCGGGCACAGGCTGAAGCTTGTGCCACTGGAGGCACCATGCGCTGCAAGCCCAGCCGGGCCACACTGCTCCTTTTCACTTTGAGCCTTGCCGCCGCGCCGCTTCGCGCGCAGGCCCCCGCCGGGCCTCTCCCGCCCAAGCCCGGCGCGCCCGTGCAGGAAATCCCGCAGGCCAAAGCGCCGCGCATCCAGGTGCGCGTCTCGCTGGTCAGCACCCCGGTGACCGTGCGCGACAAGACCGGGCAGATGATCCACAACCTCGCGGAAACCGAGTTTCGCGTCCTCGATAATGGCGTCCCCCAGAAGATCACGCACTTCGATCTCGGCGGCGACCCGCTCTCCCTGGTCCTGCTCTTCGAGAACAGCTCGCGCGTCGCCCCGCTGCTCCCCGAGCTGCGCAAGACCGGCATTCTCTTCACTCAGACGGTCATGGGCCCCAGCGGCGAAGCCGCCGTGGTCACCTTCAACGACTCCATCGACAAGCTGCAGGATTTTTCCACGGACACCGAAAGCATCGAGAAGACTGTCGCCCAGCTCAAGCCCGGCACCTCCGGCGCGAAACTCTACGACGCCATGGCCGTGGCCGTGGAGATGCTCTCCGGCCGCGGGGTCGCCGCGGGCGCGCCGGCCGGCGTGCCCACGCGCCGCCGCGTCCTCCTTGTGATCTCCGAAGCCACCGACGCCGGCAGCGACTCCAAGCTCGGCGAAGTCTTGCGCCAGGCGCAGCACGCCAACGTCACCATCTACAGCGTGGGACTCTCCACCACCCGCGCCCAGTTGCAGGCCGAGCCCCGGCAAACCACGCCGCACATCACCCCGCCGGGCACCTTCCCCCAGCCCCCGCAGCCCGGCACGGTGCAGACTCCCACCAGCGAGCAGCAGCGCTACGGCAACATTGATTTCATGGCCCTGGTGGTCTGGGCCCTCAGCCACGTGAAAGAGCAGATCAAGGATCACGCCCTGGAAGTCGCCACCACCGCCACAGGCGGCATGCATCTCGCCACCTTCCGCGACCGCTCCATCGAAAAAGCCATTGATGAGATCGGCGGCGAGCTGCACTCGCAATACACCCTGAGCTACACGCCCAGCGGCGCCGGCGACTACGGCTATCACGAAATTAAAGTGGAGATTTCCCGCCCCGGCCTGAAGGTCCGCGCCCGCCCCGGCTACTACCTCGCCGCTCCGGAAAGCTGACGATCCGGCGAGAATCGTCATCCTGAGGAGCATCGCGACGCAGGATCTCCCTCCGTCAAGCACTGCTTATGTGTTGACCGCCGTGCGGTCACACTCTAAATTGTTCAGAGAATCTGCGTCCAGAAGGCGGACTCGCGCGAGGCCAGCACCGCGTCCTTGCGCGCGCTCCAGCGCAGGAAGTGCGGCATGTTGGTGTGCCGGGTGTGATCCTCGCGGCGCGCCCAGACTTCGTGCAGGAAAAACGCGCCGGGGGCGTCCGCGGCGCGGTACAGATCGAAGCGCAGGCAGCCCTCTTCGCGGCGCGTGGGGGCCACCAGCGCGCGCAGCTCGGCCTCCAGCAGCGTGGCCTGCCCTTCCTTGGCGCGCAGAATCACCATCAGCGTCACCGCGCTTTTCGGGAGCTTCGCCCCGCGCCGCGCGCGGGCCTTCCGCGCGCGGCTCTTGGCCTGGGAACGCCTGGGGGCCGCCTTCTTCCGTGTGCGTGTGCTCATGGCGCGGGATTCTACTCCAAAACGCCCTTCCGCGCTCCTGGTAGCACAGGCTTCAGCCTGTGCTCTTGGGTTGAGTTCTTGCACGTTGCACCGGCACAGCGTCAAGTTCCGGCAAAGACCCGCGCACCGGCTCCCGGCGCAGCCAGAACAAATTCCGTCTGTTGTACTGGGTCAGGCCCTCGCTCAACTGGCCGGCACAAAAATCCGCGGCGGCACCAGGCCTCCGAAGATCTCTTCGTAGTCGTAGGCCCCGGCTTCGTTCTTCTTGTAGGGCATGAAGCATTCCATGGAGGTCCCGTCGGCGGATTCCAGGGAGATGGCGATGGCGCTCACCTTTTCGCCTTCCGCTTCCTTGGCCACCAGCACGTCGCAGCAGATGGCCCCGGCGCGGCATTCCCCGCGCTGCGCTGCTTCGCGCAGGCTCTCCACTAGCAGCTCCACCAGCTCCGCCGGGGGCAGGCCCTCGGCCTCGGGCTTGGCCGCGAATCCGCGGACCTGGCCCTGCGTATCCATGGTCCCGGCAAACGGCGGAAACGATCCGCGCTCGGTGAGTACCTGCTGGGCGAAGGGGATCAGGGCTCCGAGCAGATTGCTGAGGTCCTCACGGCTCATCGCAGTGCTCCTTGAAAACGCGCTCTTCCGCGGAGCGTGCTTCGAGCCGGCTGGAAAAAACCGCGCCGCCGCCCTCGGAAGGAAACGTATCTTACGCCTGCCTCGCAGGCCGCGCATTCTTTTTCTTCGCATGCCGCGGCCGCTGCGGACCCCGGCAGGGCTGCCGCTACTTCTTCTCTTCCTCGTGCTCCTCTTCCTGGAGCCCCGCGGCCGCCGCCACGCTGTCGTCGTCATCCAGGCGCAGCAGGCGCACGCCCTGCGTCGAGCGCCCCGCCTCGCGGATTTCGCTGGCGTGCACCCGGATCACCTTGCCGTGCTCGGTGATCAGCATCACGTCGGACTCTTCGGTCACCTGCAGCGTCCCCACCACCGAGCCGTTGCGCTCCGTGGTCTTCATGTTCACCACGCCCTTGCCCCCGCGCGAGGTGATGCGGTATTCCGCCAGCGGCGTGCGCTTCCCGTAGCCCTTTTCCGAAACCGTCAGCATCAGCGTGCTCAGCGAATCCTTGATGTCCTCGTTCTCCAGCTCCTCGAGGTTCTGCGTGGTCTTCTTGCGCTCCTTGGCGATGATCTCGAAGTCCGGCTGCACCGCGTCCATGCTCACCACGTAGTCGTCCTTGTCGAGATCCATGCCGTTGACCCCGCCCGCCGCGCGCCCCATCGAGCGCACTTCCGTCTCCCGGAACAGTATCGCCTGCCCCTCGTGGCTCGCCAGGAAAATCATCTGCTTGCTGTCGGTCAGCTTGGCCCCGATCAGTTCGTCCTGAGCCTCCAGGTTGATGGCGATGATCCCCGTCGAGCGCGGATTCGAGAATTCCGTCAGCGCCGACTTCTTCACCGTCCCGTTCTTGGTGGCCAGGAAGACGAAGCGCCCTTCTTCCTCGAGGTTGCGCGCCGCCACCAGCGCCGTCAGCTTCTCGTCCTCCTGGAATTTCACCAAGCTGGAGATGGCCTTGCCCCGCGTGGCCGCCGCCGCTTCCGGCAGCTCGTACACCTTCAGCCAGTACACCCGCCCCTTGGAGGTGAACAGCAGAATGTAGCTGTGCGCCGAAGCCACGAAGAGATGCTCGACGAAATCCTCTTCCTTGGTGCGCGCCCCGATGCGCCCCTTGCCCCCGCGCGACTGGTGCCGGTAGGTGTCCACCGCCGTGCGCTTGATGTACCCCGCGTGGCTCACGGTGATGAGCATGTCCGTGTCCGCGATCAGGTCTTCCAGCTTGATCTCGTCCACCTTGTCCACGATCTGCGTGCGCCGGTCGTCCCCGTAGGTCTTCTGGATCTCGCGCAGCTCGCTGACGATCACCTGCTTCAGCTTTTTCTCGCTGGCCAGGATTTCCCGCAGCTCGGCGATGCGCTCGCGCAGCTGCTTCAGCTCCTTGAGGATGTCGTCGATGGAAAGCTGCGTCAGACGGTGCAGTTGCAATTCCAGGATGGCGTCGATCTGCAGATAGGAGAGCCCGGCCGGCTCCGTCAGCCCGTATTTCTTGCGGTCCACGGTGACGCCCGCCAGCTTCTTCTCCACGCCCTTCTCGTTGACCACCACCTGCGTGTTGCTGAAATACTTGAACAGGTTTTCCCTGGCCTCCGCGCGGTTCGCCGACCCCCGGATGATGCGGATCACGTTGTCCAGGTGGTCCAGGGCAATCTGGTAGCCCAGCAGGATGTGCTCGCGCTCCTCGGCCTTGCGCAGGTCGAAGCGCGTGCGCCGCACGATGACGTCGCGGCGGTGCTCGATGAACAGCCGGATGAACTCCAGCAGCCCCAGCTCCTTGGGCTGCCCGCCCACAATCGCCAGCATAATCATGCCGAACGATTCCTGCATCTGGGTGTGCTTGAAAAGATTGTTGAGGATCAGCTGCGACTCTTCGCCGCGCTTCAGCTCGATGACGATGCGCATGCCCTCGCGGTCGCTCTCGTCGCGCACGTCGGAGATGCCTTCGATCTTCTTGGTCTGCACCAGGTCGGCGATGCGCTCGATCAGCTTGGACTTGTTCACCTGGTAGGGAATTTCCGTCACCACGATGTTCTCGCGGTCCTTCCCGGCGTCCTCGATCGCCGCCTTGGCGCGCATGGTGAAGCTGCCGCGCCCCGTCTTGTAGGCCTGCTCGATGCCTTCGCGCCCCGCGATGTATCCGCCCGTCGGCAGATCCGGCCCGGGCACCAGCTTCATCACCTCTTTCAGCGTGGCTTCCGGCTTTTCCACCACCAGCACGGTGGCTTCGACGATTTCGCGCAGGTTGTGCGGCGGGATGTTCGTGGCCATGCCCACCGCGATGCCGCTGGCCCCGTTCACCAGCAGATTCGGCACGCGCGTCGGCAG
>JAIQEV010000063.1 GCA_020073585.1 Terriglobia bacterium | reverse complement strand
ATGGGCACGGTCTGCCCCTCGCCAACCTTGATCTCCTTGAGCACCCCCGCGGCGGGCGCCGGAATCTCCGCGTCCACCTTGTCGGTGGAAATCTCGAAGAGCGGCTCATCGCGCTCCACGCGGTCCCCGGGCTTTTTCAGCCACTTGGTGATCGTGCCTTCGAAAATGCTTTCCCCCATCTGGGGCATCACAACATCAACAGCCATCTCGGTCTCCTCGCAGGTCGATTCCTTGCTTTCTCAAAAACAGTTCACAGTTGACAGTTAAAAGTCGAAAGTAAACCAGGAATGCGCCACGGCTATCGCCAGGTTTCCGTTTCTTACTTTCAACTTTCAACTTTTAACTTTCAACTGCCCTCTCAATACCGCGCCAGCTCCCGGGCGGCGGCAAACACCTTCTGCGCGCTGGGCAGGAAGGCGTCCTCCAGCGTCGGCGCGTACGGCACCGGCGTATCCAGCCCGGTCACGCGCAAGACCGGCCCGTCCAGATCGCCGAAAGCCTTCTCGCACAGGATCGCCGCAATCTCCCCGGCAATGCCTCCGGTCTTGGTGTCCTCGTGCACCACCAGGACCCTGTTGGTCTTTTTCACCGACTGCAGGATGGTCTCCTCGTCCAGCGGCAGCAGCGTGCGCAGGTCGATCACTTCCGCTTCGATGCCTTCCTTGGCCAGGTTCTCCGCGGCCTCCAGCGAGGTGTGCATCATCGCCGCGTAGGAAAGAATGGTCAGGTGCTTGCCCGGGCGGCGCACCACGGCCTTCCCGATGGGCACGGTGTACTCCTCCGCGGGCAGCTCTTCCTTGATGCGCCGGTAGAGAAATTTGTGCTCGAAGAAGAGCACCGGATTGTTGTCGCGCACCGCCGCCTTCAGCAGGCCCTTGGCGTCGTAGGGCGTCGAAGGGTAGATGATCTTCAGCCCCGGCGTGTGCACGAAGTACATCTCCGGATTCGCCGAATGGAACGGCCCGCCGCGCACTCCGCCGCCGGAGGGCCCGCGGATGACCATCGGCGCCGGCGCGCCCCACAGGTAGTGCCCCTTGGCCACGAAATTGGTGATCTGGTTGAAGGCGCAGACGATGAAGTCGATGAACTGCATCTCCGCGATGGGCCGCAGCCCGAGATAGCTCATCCCGCAGGCCGCGCCAATGATTGCGCTCTCGCTGATGGGCGTATCAATCACGCGCTCCCAGCCGAAGCGCTCCAACAGCCCCTCGCTGGTCTTGAACGCCCCGCCGTACACGCCCACGTCCTCGCCCAGCAGCACCACCGCTGGGTCGCGCTCCATCTCTTCGAACATGGCCTGCTTGATCGCTTCCAGAAAGGTCACCGGGGCCATGGTTATCTCCTCTTGCCCTTCGCCGCGGCTTTCGCCGGTTTCCTGGCGGGCCTCTTGGCGGCGGCCTTCGCCGGCTTAGCCGCGGGCGCCGCTTCGAAGTGCAGCGGCGTGGTGGCCAGGCCCACGTCCTTGCCCCGCCCGAAACCTTCCACTTGCCATACCGCTTCCACGCTGCAGCGCGGCGGCGTCACTTCGGCGATGGGCCGCTCCCACTTGGGCTTCGGCGCGTGGCAGCCCTCGCAATAGACGCCCTCCGCGGCCAGCTCCGGCGGCGGCAGCGGCGAATTTTCGGCAAACTCGCGGTCCTTCTCCAGCAGCGTTTCGATCTTCTTCTCGATCTCGGCTTTCCCTTTGGCGTCCAGCAGCTTTTCGTCCAGGAGAAACTTTTCGTGGCGCGCGATGGGATCGCGCTTCTTCCAGTATTCGAACATCTCCGGGGGCACGTACTCGGCGGGATCGTGCTGCGCGTGGCCGCGCATGCGCATGGTCTTGGCCTCGATCAGGATCGGTCCCTCGCCCGCGCGCGCCCGTTCCACCGCTTCCTTGGCCGTGCTATACACCGCCGCCACGTCGTTGCCGTCCACGATGTAGCTGGCAATCCCGTAAGCCTTGGCGCGGTCCGCCAGATCCGCCAGCGGCACTTGTTTCCGCACCGGCGTCGAATAGGCCCACTGGTTGTTCTCCAGGATGAGCACGAAGGGCGCCTTCTGCGACGCCGCGAAGTTCAAGCCTTCATGAAACACGCCCGTCGAGCTGCCCCCGTCGCCGATCCAGGTCATGGCCACGATCTTCTGCCCCAGATAGCGCCCGGCCAGGGCCACCCCGGCCATCACCGGGATCAGGTCCCCGAGCATGGAGATGGGCGAAACGATGTGCAGATTCTCCAGGTCCCCGAAGTGGCTGGTGCCGTCCTTGCCGAACGTCGGCGAGGTGTATTTGGCCATGTGCTGGGTGAAAATGTCCCGCGGTGGAACGCCCTTGGTCAGCAGCGCCCCGATGTTGCGGATCATCGGCGCCAGCCAGTCCTTCTTCTCCAGCGCGTACGCCGTGCCCACGGAGATCGCTTCCTGCCCCAGGCTCGCGTACAGCCCGCCCACGATCTTGTTCTGGCGGAACAGCTTCCCCATCGTATCTTCGACGGCGCGATTGAGCCGCATGTAGTAGTAGAGGTCCAGGTGCTGCTGCCGCGTGAGCTCGATTTTCATCCAGCGCTCCGAGTGGGACGGGCATGCGCGCCTGCCCCCGCTTTCCCTGACAATCAAGTACCGCGTGGCCCGCCTGCACGCATCGCCAGCGCCGCGCCCCTACGCGGAAACCGCCGCCAACTGCTCGCAGGCTTCCAGCCGCTCCAGCAATTCTCCGCGCCCCGCGCTCTGCATCTCCAGGCCGAATACCTCGCCGAAGTGCCGCACGATGCGCGGAGCAATTTCCGCGCGCTCCACTCTGCGCCCCAGCAGCTTTTCCAGCGAAGTCGCTTTGCGCCCGGCGATTCCGCACGGCACGATCAGCTCGAAATACCGCAGGTCCGTCGCCACGTTATACGCAAATCCATGCGAAGTCACCCAGCGACTGATGTGCACCCCGATCGCCGCCAATTTCTCGCTCGGCTCTGCTTCCCCCGGTACGCTCTGGGCCCCCGCTGCCGCATCTTTCTTCGCCGCCACCCACACGCCCGTCTTCCCCGCTTCGCGCCCCGCGGCCAGCCCCAGCTCCGCCGTCGCCCGGATCATGGCCTCTTCCAGCGTGCGCACGTACCACACCACGTCGCGCCGGATGGCCCCCAGATTCAGGAGCGGGTAGCCTACCAACTGTCCCGGCCCGTGATAGGTGATGTCTCCGCCGCGGTCCGTGGCCTGCACCTCCACCCCGCGCTCCCGCAGCAGCTCCTCGGAGGCCAGCAGGTGCTCGCGCTTGCCGTTGCGCCCCAGCGTGATCACGTGCGGATGCTCGCAGAGCAGCAGCACGTCTTCCATCGCCCCCGCCTTGCGCGCCGCCACCACCCGCTTCTGCAGCGCCCACGCTTCGGCGTACCCGATGCGGCCCAGCTCGACAATGAGGCAGCGATTCATGCGCATCTCAGCGATCAAAGTTGAAAGTTAACGGTTGAAAGTCAAAAGTTAAAACTCAAAACGCGCCCGGGCTGCTTGGTTCCTGGTCTTTACTTTCAACTGTCAACTTTTAACTTCCCTCGACTTCCATCAAAAATTGATCTGTAGCCCGCGTACCGAGGCAAACGCCTCGCCCATGGCCTCCCACACCGTGGGATGCGCGTGCACCATGTTCATCATGTCGTCCACGGTGCCCTCCAGCTGCAGCACCGTCGCGGCCTCGGCCAGAATTTCCGTGGCCAACGGTCCGATGATGTGCACCCCCAGCACTTCTCCGTAGCTCTCCTCGGAGACGATCTTGATGAACCCCCCGTGGCTGCCCAGAATCGTGGCCTTGCTGTTGCCCAGGAACGGAAACTTCCCCACCTTCACCGCGTGACCGGCGTCGCGCGCCTGCTTCTCCGTCAAGCCGATCGACCCGATCTGCGGCTCGCAATACGTGGCCCCGGGGATGCGCGTCTTGACGATGGGCTGCACGGGCTTCCCGGCGATGTGCGTCACCGCCACGATCCCTTCCGCCGAAGCCGCGTGCGCCAGTTGCGGCAGCCCGGCCACGATGTCCCCGATGGCGAACAGCCCCTTCTCCTCGGTCTCCATGTACGGGCCTGCGTGCACGAAGCCGCGCTCCACCTTGGCCCGCGACTTTTCCAGCCCGCAGTTCTCCGTCAGCGGACGCCGCCCCACGGCGATCAGGATCTTCTCCGCCTCCAGCGTCTGGCTCTTGCCGTCCTTGTCCTTGAACGTGACGCTGACCCCGCCGGCGTTCTTCTTCACGGACTCCACCGCGCTGCTGGTGAAAATCTGAATGCCCTTCTTGCGGAAGGCCTTGTCCAGCTCGGCGGAGATCTCCTCGTCTTCGACGGGCACCACCCGCGGCAGCGCCTCCAGGATGGTCACCTGCGTCCCAAAAGTATGGAAGATCGAGGCGAACTCCACGCCCACCGCGCCCGCGCCCACCACTATCATGGATTTCGGAATCTCCGCCAGCTGCAGAATTTCCCGGTTGGTGAGAATCGTCTTGCCGTCCGCCTCCACCCCCGGCAGCATGCGCGCCTCGGAGCCCGTGGCCAGAATGATGTTCGCGGCTTCGATCTCACTTTCCTTGCCGTCCTTCTCCACGCTCACGCGCCCCGGCCCGGCGTAGCGCCCCCAGCCCTGCACCAGCTCCACCTTGTTCTTCTTGAAGAGCATCTCGATGCCCTTCGCGTGCTTCTTGACGATCTTGTCCTTGCGCGCCAGTGTCCCCGCCCAGTTCACCTTCAGCCCGCTGACCTCGAATCCGTATTCCGCGGCGTTCTTCAGATGCTCGTAGACCTCGGCGTGGTGCAGCAGGACCTTGGTGGGGATGCAGCCGACGTGCAGGCAGGTGCCGCCCAGAAAGGCGTCCTTTTCGATGACTACGGTCTTCAATCCCAGTTCGCCGGCCCGGATGGCGGTTACGTACCCCCCCGGACCGCTCCCGATAATCGCTACATCGTACTTTGCCACGCGTAGTCTCCCTTCGCTGGGACCTGCCACAACATTCCCTTTGCCAGTGTACCCGTTGCCGCCCGTTACCGGACACCGGGTTAACCGCTTCGCGGGCACGCATACAGCGGTGGTTCGGAGGGTCAGAAAGCGGCGCCGCTACTGCCCGCTGCCGCTTTCATCCGGTAAAACGTGAATTTTAGCAGCCGCCCCACCCCGCCGCAACTCCGCTCCGGCGCGATGTTTCGCCGCAACTTTCTCACCCCGCAACCGCCCGGCGCGCGCGAAATCGCCGGACCTTGGCCAGGTTTCCGCAATCCCGCATGGCGCACCACTGGCGGCTGCGGTTCTTGCTCTGATCCAGGAAGAGCCATCCGCAGCGCTCCCCCGGACATTCCCGGACGCGCCCCAGGGCCGGGGAAGCCAGCAGCGCCGCCGCCGATTGCGCCACGGGCCACAGCGGACGGTCCAGCGCCGTTTCCTCGCCGTCCCAGCGCCACACCCATTGCTGGTCCGCAAAATGCAGCCGTTCCCGTCCCCGGGCGATGGCCAATTCGCGATTCAGCGTGGCCAAATCCGCCTTCCGCGGGGCGCGCCCTTCCAGGACCGCCGCAAAAATCTGGTAGATAGCCTCGCGCAGGCGAAACGCGCGCGCAAAGACCGCGCGAGCCGCGCTCCCTCTCCGCCGCGCCATGCGCGCCAGCGCGGCCGCCTCGCGCTCCGTCACCGCCCCGGAGAGGCGGCTCCACACCAGCAGCTCTTCGTAGCCCAGCAGCTTCTCCCGGAGAATCGCGCCGCCCCTCCTGCGCCGTCCGGCCGGCGGGCGCCGGCGCCCGCCGAGGCTGTTGACGAAGT
Source organism: Terriglobia bacterium (assembly GCA_020073585.1). GTDB lineage: Bacteria > Acidobacteriota > Terriglobia > Acidiferrales > UBA7541 > Acidiferrum. Next base: position 16,393 of record JAIQEV010000063.1, on the reverse strand, counting down.
CCAGGCACAGCGCGCCGCCCACGAATTTGAAAGGCTGCGCTTGGGCATCCACCGTCATTCCCAGAACTCCCGGCTGGTAACCAGCAAAATAGCTCTTGACAAGTTACAGTGTCCTGTCGTATCTGTTACTATCATACCCCACTCTTGCCGGTTACCGCTGTGTTTCCGGAGCCGCCGCCCCGGACCCGCGCCGCCGCCAAAGGAGCTCCGCGATGATTGCCCGCATCTGGCATGGCGCCACGCCCGCCGCGAAAGCCGAGGCCTACTACCGCTTCTTGCAGCGCTCCGGCCTGCCCGGCTACCGCCAGACCCCGGGAAACCGCGGCGTGGTGGTCCTGCGCAAGATCGAAAACGGACAGGCCCATTTCCTTCTCGTTTCCTACTGGGACTCCATGGCCGCCATCGCCGCCTTCGCCGGAGCGGACACCGCCACGGCGCGCTACTACCCGGAGGACGACGCCTTTCTGCTGGAGAAGGAGCCTTTCGTGCAGCACTACGAAGTCCTGGAGGAACGATGAAAGCGGAATTGCCCGTCTCCGAAGCCGCGGATTTCGCCGCGCAGCTCCGCGTCATTCACGAAGGCGATGCCTGGCACGGCCCCGCGCTCCGCGATTTGCTCTCCGGCCTTTCCCCGGCGCAGGCCGCCTCGCGCCCCTTCTCGCAGGCGCACAGCATCTGGGAGCTCGTCCTGCACCTCGCGGCCTGGGAGAAGGTCTTCCGGCGGCGCCTCGCCGGCGCGGCGCTGCACGAGCCGGAAGAGGGCGACTTCCCGCCCATTGCCAACTTCACCCCGGCGGCGTGGCAAGCGGCGCTCGCCCATCTCGAGAATGTCCACGAGGAATTGCAGCGCGCCGTCGCCGCGCTCCCGGAATCCGCGCTCGAACAAATCGTTCCGGGCCGCCCGTACACCGTGCGCTTCATGCTGCAGAGCGCCGTCCGCCACCATGTCTACCACGCCGGCCAGATCGCCCTGCTGAAGAAAGCCGTAGCGCCGCCGGTGGCGCCAGCTCTTTAACGAAGGAATCGATTCGGAAAGCTCCGCCGCCTCGCCACCCGGGTTTACGCGCGGGGAATAGCCGGGAAATACTGCTCTTCGAAGAGCTTGGCGTGATGCTGGGCGTGCCCGGCGATCATGTAGGCCAGCGCGCGCACGCTCACTTCGTTTTGGCTGGCCGTGCCGCGGCGCAGCCAGGCCGCTTCCTCGAGGCCGCGGAACAGCGCCACGCTGGCGCGCCGCACCTGCAGGAACTCCTCGGCCAGATCCGCGAGGCGCCGCTGCGCGAACCCCCCGCTGCGCACGTAGTCGTCCTGCTCGAACCCCGCCAGCGGCGTTTGGTCCCCGCGCGCGATGCGCAGCGCGCGGTAGGCGAAGACGCGTTCGGTGTCGTTGACGTGCCCCAGCGCTTCCTTCACCGTCCATTTCCCCGGCGCGTAGCGGAATTCCCCGTCGCGCTCCCCGCGCCCCGCGAACAGCCGCGTGAACAGCGCCAGTTGCTCTTCCAGCACCCCCAGGATGTCGTTCCCCGGCACCAGCGCTATGTATTTTTCGTAGTAGGCGGCGTATTCCCCGGCCGCCGGACGCCCCAGCACAATTCGCTTCGTGCTCATGCGCCTGAGTATACCCCAGTAGCACAAGCGGAACATGTCCCGACCCGGTCGGGAGCCTGTGCTCTTCTCTTCAGCCTCAGCCCGCGCTCCAAACTCCCCCGTGCCTCCGCCGGTCAACAGGAAAGTTCGTGCTACCGCCTCAGGACAGCCCCGCGAGCTTCCCCAGCCCCTTCATCTTCCCGCGCGCCGCCATGGCCCCGTACTGCTTCATCATCTGCCGCATCTGCAGGTACTGCTTGATCACCTGGTTCACGTCCTGCACCGACGTGCCGCTCCCGCGCGCGATGCGCTTGCGCCGCTTGCCGTCCAGCACGTTGTGGTCCTGCCGCTCCTGGTTGGTCATCGAATTGATGATCGCCTCGACCTGCTGGATGCGCTTCTCGTCCACCGCCGCGTCCTTGGGCAAATTGGCGAACGGCCCCATCTTCGGCAGCATGTCCATGAGCTGCTCCAGCGGCCCCATCTTGCGGATCTGCTTCAACTGGTCGCGGAAATCCTCCAGCGTGAACTCGTTGTGGCGCATCTTGCGCTCGAGCTCCGCCGCGGCTTTCTTGTCCACGGTCTGCTCGGCGCGTTCGATCAGCGAGAGGATGTCGCCCATGCCCAGCACGCGCGACACGATGCGCTCCGGGTAGAAGCCCTCCAGCGCGTCGTACTTTTCCCCCAACCCCACGAACTTCACCGGCGCCCCGGTCACCTTGCCGATGGACAGCGCCGCCCCGCCGCGCGCGTCCCCGTCCAGCTTCGTCAGGATCACCCCCGTGAGCCCCAGCCGCTTGTGGAACTCCCCGGCGGAGCGCACCGCGTCCTGCCCGATCATGGAATCGGCGATGAACAGGATCTCGCTGGGCTGCAGCTCTTTCTTCAGCGTGCTCAGCTCGTTCATCAGCTCGTCGTCAATGTGCAGCCGTCCCGCGGTATCCACCAATATCACGTCGCTCGCCGAGAGCTTGGCTTCCTTGATCGCCCCGCGCACGATCTCCAGCGGCTTGTCGGTTCCCGCGCCCGGCCACAGCGTTGTGCCCACGGCCTTGGCCACTTGCGCCAGTTGCTCGCGCGCCGCCGGGCGGTACACGTCGGTGGAAACCACGATCGGCCGGTGCCCGTGCTGCGTCAGCCATTTCGCCAGCTTGCCCGTGGTGGTCGTTTTCCCCGAGCCTTGCAGCCCCACGATCATCCACACCGAAGGCGGGCGCGAGGCGAACAGCGGCTTGGCGTGCTTGCCCAGCAGCGCGGTCAGCTCGTCGCGCACGATCTTCAGCACCTGCTGGTCCGGCGAGAGCTGCAGCATCACTTCGCTGCCCAGCGCCTTGGCGCGGATGTTGGCCAGCAGCTCGTCGGCCACCCCCACGTTCACGTCGCCCTCCAGCAGCGCGTCGCGGATCTCCCCGAGCGCCGCGTCAATGTGCTCCTCGCTCAGCTTGCCCTGCCCGCGCAAATTCTTGAACGTGCGCTGCAGCTTCTCTGTCAGGTTCTCAAACATTTTTGGTGACTAAAACCCGCCTCATAAATAATAGCCCGCCAAACCAAACACCGTCATTCCGCAAATACACGAGCGACTAACCAAACACCGCCATTCCGCAAATATACGAACGGCTAGCTAAACACTGTCATTCCGAGCGAAGCGAGGAATCTCTCTTCGTTTGGTGCATCTAGGAGATCCGCCCTAGTAACCCGGGAAACCCGCCCCTTGTAGCCCGCACCCTGCAACCCACACCTACTGCACGGAATTCCACCAACTCTCCATCTTTCATTGTAGAGGCCGCTGCGAGACCGGTCAAACGCCCGCAAATAACCATCACCGCATCGCCACAACGAAAATAAGCGGCTGCCTTTCCTCTTCTCCCCATCGCCCCGCCCCCTCGCGGTACAATGCCGCCGCCCGCTCCCAGGAGGACCCCGTGTCCGAACTGATCATTCGCCCAACCATGAAATTCATCTACGCCGGCTACGCGGTCGCGCTTCTGATCCTGGCGGCGGCGCTCGCCGCCACGTTCCACATGCAATGGCCGCCCTGGATTCCGTCGTCCTGGCACCCTTGGCTTCCCTGGTCGCCCGCGCTCCTTCTGCTCCGGCCGCTGCAACGCCATCTCCGCAACCGCCTCACCAAAATGACCATCCTCGATGACCGCCTGCGCTACGAAACCGGCTTTCTCAGCAAGACCACGCGCACCATCCTCATCTCCCGCATCCAGGATCTCACCGTCCATCAGCGCCTCGCCCAAAGACTCTTCGCCGTAGGCGATCTTTCCATCGAGACCGCCGGCGAAACCAGCCGCCTCACCATCCCCGAAATCGACCGCCCCCAGCAAATCGCCGACCACATCAACAACCTCTCCCGCAGCGCCCCTCCAAAAGAACCCCTTACATAAAGGTGTCATCTTGAGGCGAGTGCCCCACCCTCGGTTTTCGAGGGTGGGGCTTTTGTCTTGCTCCTTGCTTCTCTCCGACGCCAAACGGACTGAGAGGGTCAGCGCGGAATCTATCCCGGCTCTGTCCGGAGCCCGGCAAATAGAACACCGTCATTTGCGCATTTTGCATCCCGAACGGTTCTACGGGACCGAGCGAAGCGAGGAATCTCTCTTCGGTTTTCGTATTAATGAGCTGCCTTCTACGACCGCGGCGCCGTCCGGCTCCGGCGATGCCTGCTCCTCGCGCCCTTCTTTGCGGGATGCTTCGCTTTCAGCTTCTTAACTTCGCTCTTCAGCGCATCGTTCTCTTTGGCCAGGGCCGCGCCGGAAGCCGTCGCGGTTTCCAGACGCGTCCCTAACTGCCCATTTTCTTTCTGCAGTTCCGCCACCTGCGCCTTCAACTGTTCGTTCTCTTGCAGCGTTTTCGTATCCTTGCACGCCGCCAGAGTCAAACTCAACGCCACCGCCATCACAAATCCCGCCACATAGTTTTTGCGCATCATTTTTTCCTTTTTGAGCATTTGCACTGCACCCGGACCATCCGGTAACGGGCGAGGGGGGCTACGCCGCCAGCAGCGCCGCCAGCGTAATGGACTTTCTCGGACCGCGCAAGCCGGAACCTCCCTTCGCACCGCTGCCCTGCCTTCGTCTGTCGTCAGCTTTTTCTTCTTGACCGCGACAAACGTTGCGAGGGCACCCTCGTGATCAGGTCTGAAGAAACTATCTGTAAGGAATCATTACTTTTTTGTTGCCTAGCTTAACCACGCAGATGTGGGCTTCCTGCAGGTGTATGACGTTGTGGTCGATCTGCTTGCGGGCCTTGGCAAGAAGACGAGAAATTTTTTCCTGACAGGAATGTGGCCTAGTATTGAATTTCGACACATTGATAATTCCAGGGTGGGTACATATCGTGTAATTCTGCTCGGAAAATGCTTTGTCGCCTGCAAGAACTATCTGCTTGTGGGCTATCGCGTGGGCTACCACACTTGAATCTTCCTGGCCAGCCAGATGAGCCTCGTGCGCTGTCTCCAGGTCAATTCTCTTCATGTCTTTCAGCCATTTGCAAATGAAGCCGGGGATGTTCTCGTCTGCGAGGATCTTCAGCTTGCGGGCGCTCATTATTGTTCAAGAAGGATGCTCGCAAATCTAAGAGCGTCACTAACCTGCTGTTCCGAGATGGACATGAATTTCGCCACCTTTTTTGGAGAGTAGCCTTCCGCAATCATTCCACAGATCTGATAGATCGGAACTCGGGTGTTCCTAATGCACGGAACACCTCTGAGTACTCGCTTGTCGCGCCATATGGCGTGGTGAGCTTTTGAGATTGCCCGATCGAAAACTTCTCCGATTGTTTGGGTCTCATCACAGGGGAGTGCGTTAGCTTTTTCACGTGCTTCGAGCCAAGAATCGGGCAGCCCATGAGGAATGCCGCGCGTCCAGTCAGTGTCGCGGCGGAGCGAATCATTTATTCCGAGTTCCCTTCTTCCAACTTTCATTGCTCACCTTTTGATCACATACTCGCCGATTGCTCTGCCAAATTCGGGCAATAGCCGTTCGGGAGCAAGGCTTCTAAACCCATTCTTATATGGCGCATAAATCATACCCCAGATCGAATCGTCAGGCATAATCTCAGTCTCTATGGTTGCCCGGGAGGCACCTTTGAATTCAGCGGAGAAAGTCATGCCCAGAATCGTTTTTGGTCCCCTTCCGCGCCCCGTGACTACGAATGGCATCGGTAGCGATATGGCAGAACGATACCTCGAAGTTGGGAATGAATAATAGGCAAGAGCGGTGATCGGCCCCACGTTCTTCTTGAAAAACCGGGCGATCCATGGAAGAAAACCCTCTGCAAAAGGGGGCTGAGTGCCCTTCGGACCGGTCAGAACACCGGTGACCCATCTGATCCGTAACTCCACTCCTGCTTTTGCTAGTCGCAAGTAAGCGTGGATATGGTAGTCATGTGAACGGGGACTATGTGTGAAACTGGTGAGATTGAGAGGCTCGCCGGTTTCCCAAGCAGCAGCTTCGTCAAATACCCTTGGGTCCTTGAAAAATCTTTCATGCGCAAAATTCTCGCGTTCCGTTCTTAAGCGAAGACAAAATTCCGTGCAATGGTGAGGCTTTAGTTTCATTGTTCGCCGCGGTTTTGCATGAAAATTGAGGATTGGGCAAGTCCGATGAAACCTGGCACTTACTGTGCGGGGCTAGCCTACCGCAAGGCTCCTGCATTTGCCATAGGCTAGTTAACAAACGCGCCACACGACTCGTCCACTCAACTTGTCTCTTTTTTTAAGTGCACGGTCTTTCGAAAGTACTCCCCCTACGCATTCGAAACTAGTACCACTAACTAATATAGTGACTAAGTATAAATAATCTGCTATCATGCCCCGTGACTCCCCGCTCCACTCCTTCTCTGCGTCCTCTCGTTACCTCATTACCTCCTTACATCGTTACCTCCTCTCCTTTATCTCCTTTCCCTGCCGCTCTTACGCACCTCTCTCCATCTCACACAAAACGCCCATCTTTAAGTCCTTTCCTTGCCGCTCTTACGAGACCCATCGCCGCAACCTCTTTATTTTCCGCTCTTACAAAAACACCCGGGGTGGGAGGGGGTCAACTCTTCCCAGATTGGAACGGCTGGCATGGGACAACGCCAAGCCGCTTAGAAGATGAGTTTTACGCCGATCTGCGCCGCGAAGGGGATGCCCACGGTGGTGCCCGGGCCGAAAAAATCGCCCAGCGCTCCGGCGGGCACGCGCAACTGGTTGAGGCTGGTGATGGGCTGCATCTGCGTGCACGCCGCGCCGTCCAGGCAAAAAGCCGTGGCGTTGGCGAGGCTGTTCACGGGGACGGGCAGGGCGGCGATATCCCCGACGTAGTTGTTGCCGGGATTCGCGCGGTTGAAGAGGTTGAAGAACTCCGCGAACGGCCGCAGCGTGACCCGCTCCCCCAGCGCGATATTGCGGCTCACCCGCAGGTCCACCTGCGCGAAGGGCGTGCCCCGGAACTGGTCCAGCGTGGTCTGCGCTCCGTTGACCACCGCGCGGTCGTTGCCGGAAACGCCGTCGCCCCGGATGTCCGCGGGCGTGCCCAGCGTGAACGGCCGCGCGCTCTCGAACTGCGACAGCGTGGACAGCTCCAGCTTCCACGGCAGTTGCAGCACCCCCGCCAGCACAAAGCGGTGGCGGATGTCTTCGCCGGAAGGCCCGTGGTCGCCGGGACCGAACGGATCGCGCACGTCGGAGACGCCGTTGACGTAATCGAAAAGCTCGCCGACCACCGCGCCCCAGGTGCTGGCTTTGCCCAGCACGTAATTCGCGGTCAGCTCGAAGCGCTGCGCGAAGCGGTGCTGCATCTGAATCGCCAGGCCGTCGTAGCGCGAGCGATTGTCGGTGCGAAAAACAGAAAGATTCGGCGCAGCCGCCGGCAGCGTCATTCCGGAAACGTATTCGTACCGCCGGTACTGGTGCACCCCCTGCTGGTGCTCGTAGACGATGTTCAGCCGCCAATTATTCCCGAAGTCGTGCTCCACCCCGGCGCTGGCCTCCAGCGCGTATGGCGTGTGGTAGTTCGGAGCGATCAGCGCGCCCTGCCCGCCGGCGCCGAGTGCCACGTTGAACGTGCCGTTGTTCACCGCCTGCAGGGCGTTGACCCACCCGTTCTGCGCCAAGTCGTTGAAGTACAGCCCCGCACCGGCGCGCAGCACCGTCGTCGTCGCACCGCCCGGCGCATAAGCAATGCCCAGGCGCGGCGCGAAGGCCTTGCGGTAATCGTGCGGCGTGCCGGACGCGATCCCGAGAACGCTCTCCAGCCCCAGCGCATTCGCGGCAATGACCGCGGGATTCTGCGCCTGCTCGCGCCCCGAGGCGCGGAAAAGCCCGAACGTGGTGTCGTAGCGCAGCCCGGCATTGATCGTCAGCGCCGGCCGCACGCGCCAGGAATCCTCGGCATAGAAGCCCAGCCGCCGCACGCTCTGCGCGAACGTGCCGTCGCCGCCGGGAAAGTAGCTGGCATTCGGGCAGGTGCTCACCGCCGGATCGCAAGCGAAAATCGCCGCGAGCGCCGCGGGATTGGCGAGATAGAACGTGGGATTGAAATCGAACGCATAGAGCCGCTCGGCGTCGCTGGCCAGCGCCCCGCGCAGAACCGGCTCGTGAATGAAATTCACGCCGAAGCGCGCGGCGTGGCGGGCGGCGGAGCGCGTCACGTCGTAGCGGAACTGATATTTCTGCTGATCGCGGGCCACCGGAAACGCGGTGATCTCCGTGGCGAACTGGTTGTCGCCGAAAGTCTCGAAGCCGGAGGTGGTGTGAAAGTTGGCGCTGAAAGGAAACGCCAGCGCCAGCCCGAGATGCGAGTTGCGCTGCTTGGTGTGGTGCATCCCGCTGGCCTGCAGCGTCAGCGCGCCGAGCCACGCGGGAGTGAACTGCCGCTGGTTGCTGAGCAGCACGCTGTAATAGTTGGAGCGCGTCGTCGCGCCGGTCGAGGGCAGCGCCGCCTGCTGCACCAGATCGTTCTCCGTGTGGTTGCGGTCCAGCGCGCCGCGCACAAACCACTGCGAGCGCGCGGACTGCGTCCAGTCCAGCCGCGCGGAGAATAGCGCGTCGCGGAAGGGCACGGGCACCGCAGCCGGCACGGCGATGGATGGCACGCCGGGGATTAAGCCGCCGCCCGCGAGCTGCGCCAGCGCATTGAGCTGCGTGCGGCTCGCCGCGCTGTAGGCCACGCTGGCGTCTTCGTTCACGTACTCGAACGACGCGAAGAACCACAGTTTTTCGCGGACCAGCGGCCCGCCCAGCGTGCCCACGCCGTTCTGCCGCGAAAACGGCTGCTTGGGGTCCGGCTCCGGATTGTCCAGCGCATTGCGCGCGTTGAGCTCTTCGCCGCGGTAAAAATACGCGGCGCTGCCGTGCCACTCGCCCGTGCCGCGCCGCGTCGAGAGAATCACGCTGCCGCCGTTGCTGCGCGAAGTGTCCGCGCCGAACTGCGCCGTGCGCACCACGAACTCCTGCATCGCTTCCGGCGAATAGTTCTGCAGGAATCCGCCGATGTAGTCGTCGTTGTTGTCGCCGCCGTCCACGGAGAGGTCCACGTTCAGCCCCGAGCTGCCGCCGAACGAAACCGCGGTGATGCGCGCCTTGGTGGGATCGGAGGGCTCGACCGGAGCGGTGAAGGGCGAGAGCAGGGAAATATTGGCGAAGCTGCGCGCGAAGAGCGGAATCTCGTCAAGATCTTCGGCGGTGATGATGGTCTTCTGCGCGCTGCTGGTGGTCTCGAGGGGCTGGCTGGCCAGCGAGGGGCCGCGGTCGCGCACCAGCACCGAGGCGCTCACGGCTTGCGGAACGAGCGTCACGCCCAGCGTCGGCTGCGCGCCCACGCCGACCATGGCTTCCACCGTGCGCAGCGCAAAGCCGTCCGCTTCCACCGTCAGCCGGTACGTTGCCGGCGGCAGCCCCGCGAAGCGCAACTCGCCGCGGCTGTCCGTGCGCGCGCGGCGCGCGAAGCCCGCGCCCGGCTGCGCCAGCGCAACGCGCGCCCCGGCGATGCGCCCGCCGCTGGCGTCCTGCACTACGACCAGCAAGGCGCCGCGCGGCTCCTGCGCGCGCGCCGGCTCGGCAACGCCCGAGCCGAGGAGCGCGCACAGAAGAAAAAACCCGCGTTGGAAAATGGCCCACCGCATGGAAAGCAACTCTCGCCCCGCCGGAGCCGTGCCCTGCTTCTTCGACGTTATCACACGCCGCGAAGGTTTCGGTCCGCAGGGAAAAACTGCCCTGCGGCGGCTGTTTTTTCACCTTTCCTTTCACCGGCTGTCATCCGCCGGCAATCTTGCCGCGGTCTACTCGGCGCAGGAACGTGTGCCCGCGCCTTGCGGAAGCGCGCCGTGGCACCCCTGTCCCGCAGGGCAGGCCGGAAAGAATGCGGGTCAGGTGACAAGAAATGCGCCGGCCCTGGCAAAGCTCGGGGAGAAACAGCGCGGCGAGGATATCGTAGAGGCAGATCGTTACCTCACCCCTTGCGGGAAAAGGCTCTCGAGAGGCGCGGGCATCTCCGGGAGACAGGTTGCCATGTATCGGACAAAGTATCGGACACTCGTGCGCTGGGCGCTGGCCGCAGTCCTGGCCTTGACGCTCGCCAGCGCCGCCAGCCCGGCGCAGGGCCAGCAGGCCGGCGGGAACCATTGCGACGAATCTCCGGGGCAGGCCCGGAAGCACGGCTGCTACGGCGGCGCGGGCAGCGGCCACAGTCACGCGCACCGCTCTCGCCACAACAGCAGCAACCGCGCCGGCGCCGCGGCGGATGTGCGCCCCGCCGAGCGGCGCGAACGCGCGCCGCGGCGGCGCTAAGTTTTCCCGGAAGCTGCGACACGGTCATTCCTAAAGCAAACGGCGAGTGCCCCGATCGGATCGGGGCACTCGCCGTTTTTCTTTTTCGCGGACGGCCGCGAAGCGGCCGATTCCGCCGCTGGCTGGCGTCAGCTCTTGGGCGCCCAGGCGCTGGCGATCAGCTCCGGGGAAAAGCCCTGGGGCACTTGCTTGAAGCAGGCGTAGCGGTACAGCGCGGCGTTGTAGATGCCCTGCACGGCGGAGCTCATCACCGCCAGCGCCAGGAAGTACAGAATCATCACCGCGAGGCCGATGACCATGCCGTAAGCGCCGCCGAGCAGCATCGCGGCGATCCAGAAGCCGACCCCCGGCAGGGCCAGCACGGCAAAGACCAGGCCGATGCTGAGCCCGCCGACAACCTTTTCCCCCCAGGTGTCGCGGAAAAGTTTCGCGGAGCGCTTGACCGCCTGGATGGGCGTCAGGTCCTCGAAGGCCAGCACGGGGATGACGAAATAGCAGGCCAGCGCCCAGGCCACGCCGATGAAGCGGATGATGATGCGCCCGAGCAGCCCCATGCGCTCCTCGAGATTGCGCAGAATAAGGCCCACGGTGGCGGCGACCAGCGCCCACTGCAGGATGGTGAACTTGCGCGTCCAGGCCAGATCCAGACCATCGCGGAACGTCCACTGGCCGCCCATCAGCCGGCTATTGGCCACGCCCACCAGGGCCACGTTGAAAAACACGATCACGAAGTAGTTCGCCACGTACAGCGCGAACATCCCCAGCATAAAGACCGGCGACTGGCTGGGATTCCATTTTTCGCCGGAGGCCATCGCCGCGCGCACCGAGGGAAGCAGCGCCAGCGTCCCGCTGCCGGCGATAACCCCGGTGACCACCAGGCACGACAACGCGGACAGGATGGGGAAGAGCATCAACTCTTTGTCGGCCCGGAGAAGCGCGAAACTCTGCTTCACCAAGGCCCAACTGCGCGAGAACTTGCCCATGGCTTCCTCCATTTCGGTGACCGCGAAGCGGACAGCGTTTTGGGTGACCGCGAAGCGGTCAACCTGCGCGAAGGAGCGCGCCGGATTCGAGACGCTGGTTCCAGCCTGCCGAACCCCCGCCAGTCCGTCCATAGTACTTTGGGGGTCATGATACGCAACCGGCAACGACGGCGCCCACGGCCCGCCCGGAAAGCGCCGCAAGCCTCGCTCGCAGGCATGGGCGCAGGCGTGGGCGCAGGCGCGGGTTGTTCCGGGGAATGGTGTCGAGTAGAATCCGCGCCATCCCTCGTGCAGCATCGGAGGCCGCTATGTTCGATCGCCGCAACTTTCTCGCTTCCCTCGCCGGCTTTGCCGGAGCCCTCACGCTTCCCCAGCGCCTGCTCGCGGATCTCGCGCAGGCTCCCGGGAAACTGCCCGATGCGTCGCTCTACGAAGCGAACGAAGAGGCCTACTGGACCGAGCTGCGCCGCCAGTTTCTGATCCCCGAGGACGAGGTCTATCTGAACAACGGCACCGTGGGCTCCTCGCCCGCGCCGGTGCTGCGCGCCATCTTCGACGGCTACAACGAAACGGAAAAGCTGGCGGAAACCGAGCCCGAGGATTACCCCATCTGGGGCTACGCCGCGTGGAACGAATTCCGCGACCCGCTGGCGGCCTTTCTCGGCTGCACCCGCGACGAAATCGCCATCCTGCGCAACGCCACCGAAGCCAACAGCTACATCGCCAACGGCCTGGACCTGCAGCCGGGCGATGAAGTGCTGATGACCGACCAGGAGCATCCCGGGGGCGAGGGGCCGTGGCAGTTGCGCGCCAAGCGCTACGGCATCGTGGTGAAGAAGGTGGCGCTGCCGAAGCCCGTGCCCAACGCCGCGGCGGTGCTCAATCTTTTCAGCGACGCCATCACCCCGCGCACCCGCGTGCTCTTCTTCAGCCACATCACCACGGTGACCGGCGTGGTGCTGCCCGCGCGCGAGCTCTGCGCCCTGGCGCGCTCCAAGGGCATGCTCTCCGCGGTGGACGGCGCGCACGTCACCGGGATGATGCGCCTGAACCTGCACGAACTGGGCTGCGACATGTACACCTCGAGCCCGCACAAATGGCTGCAAGCGCCCAAGGGCACCGGTTTTCTCTATGTGCGCGACGAAGTGATCGACCGCGTGTGGAGCACCATCGCCACCGAGGGCTGGGACGCGCGGAATATACGCGCCGAGCGCTTCCAGCGCATCGGCAGCTCCAACGTTCCGGTGTTGTGGGGGCTGCGCGCGGCGTTGCAACTGGCGAACCAGATCGGCCTGGAGCGCATCGAGCGCCGCCACCGCCAGATGGCCGACTACATCCTCAAGGAGATGCTGGCGCGCGGCGTGGACTCCTGGACCTCGCCCGATCCCGCGCTGCGCTGCGCCATCGCCACGGTCAACGTGCCGCAGTTCCAGACCATGGAGGCCGAGACCTGGCTGTGGAAGACGAAAAAGATCCGCATCCGCGGCGGCGCGCCTTCCAAGATCCGCCTCTCCACGCCCTACTACCTGCTGCGCAAGGACGTGGACCGCTTCCTCGCGGCCTTCGACGAGTACCGCCACCTGAAGCATGCGGGCAAACTCTAGTCTGGGAATCCAGCCAAGGCGGGGAAAGGAGCTGGAGGGAAGAGGAAACCGGCGCGCCATAACATGGAAATGAAATTAATAAAGCGCCCAGCGGAGAGACATGGCTTCACAACAACTCCTTATTATACAGCATGATACAGTTCCAACAACGCACTTGACATGGAAATGAAATGGAAATGGAAATAGCATTGTGATCAAAATGCGTGAGGTTCGAATGAACCGGCCAGAGATTGAATCGTTTCCGGCAGAGGTAGCGCGCAAGCTCAAGACCTACGTTTACAGACTCATTGACCCGCGAAACGGGGAGACCTTCTATGTCGGGAAGGGCCAAAGCGATCGCGTATTTTGGCATATCCGCAGCGAGCAGAAGCTGGAAGGCGATGAGCTCGACAACAAGCTAAAGCGCATCCGGGAAATACGACTTGCCGGCTTCGAGGTCGCCCACGTCATTCATCGTCACGGCATGGATGATAAGACTGCCTTCGAGGTTGAGGCCGCGCTCATCGATGCGTATCCGGGGCTCACCAATATCGTTGGTGGAGCGGGTGGCAATGACTACGGGGCGATGCACGCCAAGGAGATCATTCACCGCTACTCGGCCGAGCCTGCAGTGTTCCAACATAAAGCCTTGCTGATCAGCGTCAATAGAAGTGCCACCGAGACGTCGCTGTACGACGCAACTCGTTATGCTTGGAAGATCAGCAAGTCCAAGGCGAAGCAAGCTGAGGTTATTCTCGCCACCGTGCAAGGTCTCATCGTCGGCGCCTTCATTGCAGACAACTGGCTGGATGCGACCGGAGCAAACTTCCCGGGCCGCGAGGATGTGCCCGGACGCCTTGGCTTTGTTGGGCGAGAGGCACCCGCCGATATCAAAGAACTGTATGTGGGCAAGCGCGTGCCTGATGAATATCGCAAGCGTGGCGCGGCGAATCCGATCAAGTACACATGGTGGAGTCCGAAGCTTCAGCGTTTGTAACAGCGACCGTGGAAATGGCTGTGTAGTCGGGTTACCGGAAACGGCCCCGCTAGCGCTGTCCCGCTTTCCTTGACCGCTTTGGGCGGGGCGTTTACACTAGTATTTTTGAGACTGGCCGGAGAACCGGCCGGGGGAGACCGTTTTGCCGAAACGTACCTTTCAACCGCGAGTGCGCCGCCGCAGCAAGACGCACGGCTTTCGCGCACGCATGAAGAGCAAGGGCGGGCGCAAAGTTCTGGCCGCGCGCCGCAAGAAGGGCCGCCATCGCCTCACGCCCGAGTAGCCCGGGCCGCTTGGGCTTTCCGCGCGAGGCGCGCATCGTGCGCCGCGGGGAATTCGACGCCGTCTATCGCGCCGGAAAGCGCCGCACGAGCGCCCATTTCACCGTTTTTCTGCGCGCCAACGCACTGCCGTTGAGCCGCTTCGGTTTCAGCATCAAAAAAGCGCTCGGCAACGCGGTGGTGCGCAATCGTATCCGGCGGCGCCTGCGCGAACTGGTGCGCGGCCATCGGGGGGAGATACCGGCAGGATGGGATATCGTGGTGCATCCGAAGAGCAGCGTGGCCCGCGCGGATTTTGCGGCGCTGGCCGCGGAATTTGTGCGCCTGATTCCGCAAGCGTAGGGCCGCGCACGATTCTGCCCGCGCCCGCGCGCGGTCCGCACATTCGCGCCGCGCTCTTCGCTCTGCGCGCCTACCAGGCCTATCTCTCCGTGCTCTTCGCCGGAAGCTGCCGCTTCCATCCCACCTGCTCGCAATACTCCTACGAAGCGATCGCCCGCTTCGGCCTGGCGCGCGGCGCCTGGCTGACCCTGCGGCGGCTGCTGCGCTGCCACCCGCTTTCCCGCTCCTTCGGCTTCGATCCCGTGCCGGAGCCCCATGAAATGGAAGATGCCGGCCATCGGGCCGGCGCTGTAAATCCCTGCGCGGCCCACGCCGCGGCCGCTGCCGGCCGCTCTGCGGTTGCCTTGAACGAGGTGCGCTCGTGAGCGAGCCGCAAAAGAAATCCGGTCTTTCCAACGAACTGCGCCTGCTGCTGGCCTTCCTGCTCTCGCTCGGAGCGATGTCCCTGTGGATGCACTACTTCGTGCCGAAGCAGCCCGCCGGCAAGCCCGCGGCAACCAGCACGGCGCAACCCGCCGCTCCGGCCGCACCCGCGGCGCAGACGCCTGCGGCCCAGGCTGCGCCAACAGGCGCGGCGCCGGTTTCCCCAGCCGCTGCGGCGGCCACGGCGGCTGCCCCGGTAAAGGCCGATACGCAGGAGCGCACCATCGTCGTGGAAAGCGGCCTGTACCGCGTGGAATTCTCCAACCGCGGCGCGGTGGTCAAGAGCTGGCAGCTCAAGAAATACACGGATGACGCCAAGCCGCGGCGCACGCTCGACCTGGTGCATGCCGACGCCGCGCGGCAGACCGGCGGCTGGCCCTTTTCGCTGAGCCTGGACGACGCCAGCGACGAAGCCACGGTGAACAGCGCCCTCTATCAGGTGGAGCAGGGCCCCACGGACGCCCAGGGCCATGCCACGCTGCGCTTTTCCTGGAGCGACGGGCACCTGGAAGCCAGCAAGCTCTTCACCTTCGACGGCAGCTACGTCGTGCAGGTGGAAGCCTCGGTGCGCCACGCCGGGGCCCCGATTGTCGCCGGGCTGGCCTGGCGCGGCGGGTTCGGCGACGTGACGGTGCAGAATCCCGCGCCGGTCGAGCAGGTCAACGTGATTTACAGCAGCGGCGGCAAGCTGCAGAACCTGCCGCACAAGAAGCTCACGGCGCCCGATCAGACGCCGCGGACCTTCTGGTACCGCGGCATGGAGTACGCCGGCATCGAGGACCGCTACTTCGCCGCGGTGTTCCTGGCCCCGCAGGGCGCCGCTCCCGGGAACCTGGCCACGCGCTACTGGAAGCTGGAGCGCGAGGTCAAAAGCGGCGAACAGACCGCGCAGGAGCCGGTCGCGGAAGTGGCCGTGGGCAGCGGCGCCGCCGGGCCTTTTGCCTTGCGCGTCTACGCCGGCCCCAAAGATTACGACGCCTTGAAGAAGATGAACCCGCCGCTGCACGCCCTGGTGCAGTTCGGCTGGATGGAGTTCATCGCTGACCCGCTCTTCCATTTGCTCAAGTGGCTGCACACCTACGTCCCCAACTGGGGCTGGGCCATCATCGTCCTGACCCTGGTCATCAACATGCTCCTTTTTCCGCTGCGCATCTCCAGCTACCGCACGGCGCTGAAGATGCAGCGGATCGCGCCGGAAGTGAAGCAGATCCAGGAGCGCTACAAGAAGTACAAGATGAACGATCCCAAGAAGGCCGAGATGAACCAGGAGATCATGGCCATCTACTCGCGCGAGGGGATCAATCCCGTGGGCGGCTGCTTCCAGATGCTGCTGCAGATGCCCATCTGGTTCGGGCTGAACACGGCGCTGCGCTACTCCATCGAGCTGCGCCACGCCACCTGGGTGTGGGTCACCGACCTCT
>JAIQEV010000014.1 GCA_020073585.1 Terriglobia bacterium | reverse complement strand
ACCCCCGGCCAATCCGGAGCGATGGCATTGGGAATTAAAAATCTCGTCACCAAACTTCCTTTGGAAACTTACAAACCCGGCGACATCTTCATCACGAATGACCCCTGGGCTTTGGCAGGCCATCTGAATGATGTCTGCGTGATGAGTCCTATATTCTATGAAAATAAGGTAGTGGCCTTCACTGCCTGCGTTTTTCATCATTCGGATATCGGGGGTCGCGTCTCCTCGGACAACCATGATGTCTTTGAGGAAGGACTCTTCATCCCCCTTGTGAAGCTCTACGACGGAGGGGTGCTTAATCCGTCCGTGATGGAGATGATTCGCTGGAATGTCCGGACACCCGATGAGGTGATCGGAGATATCCGCTCCCAGATTGCAGCCAATCATGTCTGCTCGGAGAAGATAGGCCAGATGCTCAGGGAAAATGATTTAGAGAATCTGGATGACCTTGCAGATCAGGTGATCAGCCGGACAGAGAAAAGCATGAGAGAGGAGATTGAGAAGATCCCCGATGGGAGAAGTCCTCGGCGGCGGGCACCGAGGTGCGCGGGAAGACGCTGGGGCTGATCGGACTGGGGCGCATCGGCGGGGAAGTGGCGCGGCGGGCGCGGGCGTTCGAGATGCGGGTGCTGGCGTTTGACCCGTACATCAGCGAAGCGGCGGCGCGCGAGGCGCAGGTGGAACTGGCGCCTTTGGAGAAGCTGCTGGCGGAGAGCGACTTCGTGTCGCTGCACACGGCGCTGAGCCCGGCGACGCAGAACCTGATCAACGCGCAGACCATCGCGCAGATGAAGAAGGGGGCGCGGCTGGTGAACGCGGCGCGCGGCGAGCTGGTGGACGAAGGCGCGCTGGCCGAGGCGCTGAAGAGCGGGCGGCTGGCGGGGGCGGCGCTGGACGTATTCGTGGAAGAGCCGCCGAAGAATTCGCCGCTGACCGCGCTGCCCAACGTGATCGCCACGCCGCACGTGGCGGGGTCGACGACGGAAGCGCAGGAAGAGGTGGGCACGCAGATCGCGCAGCAGGTGCGTGATTACCTCGCGGATGGGATCATCCGCAACGCGGTGAATCTGCCGGCGCTGTCGGCGGAGCAGTACCGGCGCGTGCTGCCGTACCTGGAGCTGGCGGAGCGGCTGGGTTCGCTGGTGTCGCAGGCGGCCGCGGTGCGGCCGGCGCGCATCCGCATCCGCTACTCGGGGGAGCTGGCGGAGGCGGGAACGCACCTGCTGAAGAGCGCGGTGCTGGCGGGGATTCTGAACGCGGTGCTGGACGAGAAAGTGAACCTGGTGAACGCGGCGGCGGTGGCCGCGGCGCGCGGGCTGACGGTGGAGGAAGAGACGCGGCGGCGCGAGCACGGTTTTCCGAACACGCTGGAAGTGGCGTCGCTGCCGGAGCCGGGAAGCAAGCAGCCGGGATTGAGCGCGGAGGGCACGGTGCTGCACGACGCCTCGCCGCGGGTGCTGGCGATCGACGGGATTCCGCTGGAATCGCAGCTGGAGGGGACGATTCTGTATCTGCGCAACCACGACCAGCCCGGGGTCATCGGGCAGGTGGGCACGCTGCTGGGGCAGCAGGGCGTGAATATCGCCACGTTCGCGCTAGGGCGGCGGGAAGCGGCGCGCGGAGCGGAAGCGGTGTCGCTGGTGCGGCTGGACGGCGACGTGCCGGAATCGGCCGTGGAGCCGATCCGCAAGCTCCCGGCGGTGACCGAAGCGAAGCTGGTGCATCTCGGCAAGAGCTGAGGCGGGCGGCGGCGGGCCGCAACTTTATTTTTGTGACCGCGAAACGGTCGATCGTTGTGTGACCGCAAAGCGGTCAAGCGTCGTGTGACCGCAAAGCGGTCAACCTATCCAAAAAAGTGCAGCGAGGGATGCAAGGAACTTTCCTTGACAGACCGCCTGTATCTAGCCTAAAACCTTACCAAATTTAAACGGAGTTTGGTGGGGCGGGGTGTCCGTGGGGTGTTCGTAGCATGTTTCCGCGTCGCGCTGGAGAAGCGTGACCGGCTGTTTTTCCCCGAGTGCGCGGGCCGCGTCCTTCCTGCAGTGAGATCCATGTGTGCGGTGCGGAAAGGGAGTTTTTCATGAAGAGCATGATTCGCCGGAGTGCGATCGTGGCGGCGCTGGTTTTGTCCTTGTTTGCGGCGTCCAACGGGCGGGCGCAGACGGGCACGACTTCGCTGCGCGGGACGGTGCTGGATAAGAGCGGCGCGGTGGTGGTGGGCGCGAAAGTGACGCTGGCGAACCCCGCGCAGGCCTTCGAACGGGTGGGCACGAGCAACGAAGCGGGAACCTACGAATTTGTCGCGCTGCCTCCCGGGACCTACACGCTGACCGTGGAAATGCAGGGATTCCGCAAGCATGAGCAGAAGAATCTGCAACTGCTGGTCAACACGCCCGCAACCGTAAACGTGACGCTCAATATCGGGGCGGCTACGGAGACGGTCGAAGTTCTGGCGCAGGCCGTGGCCATCAACACTACGGATGCCTCGCTGGGCATCGCCTTCAATGAAAATCAGGTGAAGCAGCTCCCCATGGAAGGGCGCAACGTGCCCGACCTGCTGTCCTTGCAAGCTGGCGTTACGTACACAGGGAATCGGTCGGATGTGAACCGCAACGTAGACACGCGCAGCGGGGCCGTGAATGGAGCCCACAGCGACCAGAGCAACGTCACCCTGGATGGCGTGGACGTCAACGACCAGACCAACGGATACGCGTTCACTTCGGTATTGCCTGTGACCCTGGATTCGGTGCAGGAGTTCCGCGTCACGACCACGAATTACAACGCGGATCAAGGGCGTTCTTCGGGTGCGCAAATTTCTCTCGTCACCAAGAGCGGCACGAACGATTTCCACGGGTCCCTCTACGAGTACCACCGCAACACCGTCACCAGCGCCAACGATTACTTCGTCAAGCAGGCGGAATTGTCCCAGGGGAATCCCAATGTGCCTCCCAAGCTGCTCCGGAATAACTTCGGGGGCTCCGTGGGCGGGCCGGCGTGGAAGAACCGCCTTTTCTTCTTTGCCAATTTTGAAGCTGCCCGGCAGCGCGAAGAGAACAGCGTACTGCGCATCGTGCCCAGCCTGGCCATGCGCGACGGGATCATCATGTACGCGTGCAACCAGACTGATCCCAATTACAGTACGCTGTGCAACCCGAACAGTCCGGGCAGCATAACCGGCGCCCACGGGACCTACACCGTGCCGGTGGGATACTACGCACTCAGTCCGACACAAATGGCGGCCATGGACCCCCAGGGGCTGGGCCCCAGCCAACTGATGATGCAGCATTTCCAGAACGACTTTCCCGCGCCCAATGATTTAACGGCCGGGGATAGAGTCAACTACGTGGGGTTCCGCTTCCCGGGGCCAGTACCGACCAACAACAACTGGTATATTGCGCGCGCCGACTACAAGATCACGAGCAGCGGCAGCCACACCGTGTTCTGGCGCGGCGCCCTGCGCAATGACACCCACGGCGACGTGCCCTACCTGCCGGGTCAAGGTCCCGAGCTGAACCAGGCCGACTACAGCAAGGGATTCACTGTGGGTTACACGGGTACGCTGCGGCCCACGCTTCTGAACAATTTCCGCTGGGGATTCACGCGCCAGAGTTATGGCCAGATTGGGAACTCGAGTCAGCCGGTTATCTATTTCCGCGGTTTGAACGACAACAGCACGTCGAACAACTCCAGCCGCGCGGTCACCCGGACGAATGCCTTTCAGGTTCCCGTCCACAATCTGGTGGATGACGTATCCTGGTCGAAGAGGAAGCATACGATACAATTCGGCACAAACATCGCCTTCATCCGCAACCCGAAGTTGAGCACACTGAGTTCGTTCAGTTCCGCCTCAACGAATGCTTCCTGGTTGTCCGCCGCTGGAATCGCGAATAAGGGCAGCTACATGGATCCAGCGATATCCGGTCTTCCGGCGGTGGATTCGGGTTTTGCCAACAATTATGACTACCCGCTGATTGCGCTAATGGGAGCCATAACCGAGGTGGACGCCACATTTAATTACAAGAAAGACGGCAGCGTGCTTCCTCAGGGCACTCCTTTGACGCGACACTTTGCGGTGAACTCCTATGAGTTTTATGTGCAGGATTCCTGGAAGGTGAAGCCAAACCTCACGGTCATTTACGGCTTGCGCTATTCGCTTTTTTCGCCGCCTTGGGAAACCAATGGTCTGGAAGTGACGCCGACCTTTAGTCTCGGGGATTGGTTCATGCAGCGGGCCCGCAACATGGTGCAAGGCATAGGCTCGTTTGCGGATCCCCTGGTCGCGTTCGATCTGGCCGGGCCGGCGAACGGGAAGCCCGGATTCTATAACTGGGATAAAAAGGACTTTGGGCCCAGGATCGGCGTGGCCTGGTCTCCCAGTGCGAGCGAGGGTTTCTTGAAAAGCCTCCTCGGAGGTCCTGGGAAGAGCAGCATTCGGGCAGGGTTCGGAATCGTGTATGACCGCATCGGCCAGGGTTTGCTCAGTACCTTTGACCGCAGGGGTTCCTTCGGAATGTCGTCGACGCTGACCAGCGGCAATGGCCTGATTAACTTCGCGAACTCTCCGCGAGTGGGCCAGAACGGTGTCGGCCTGAACACCATTCCCCTAACGGACACAACGGGCACGATCCAGCTATTTCCGGCGAATCCGCCTGCAGGGGGTTTCCCGCAGACGTTTCCCTGGGGGAACCAGAATGGAGCGTACGCCGCGACTTGGGGGCTGGACAGTTCGATCAAGACCCCTTATTCCTACACGCTCGACCTATCGGTCGGACGTGAATTGCCGAGAGATTTCTTTCTCGAAGTCTCCTACGTGGGGCGTCTCTCCCACCGACTGCTGGTGCAAGAGGACCTGGCACAACCGGCCGATCTGGTGGACCCGAAGACGCACATTGACTACTACACGGCGGCGCAGGCCCTGGCAAAAATCTACAGCCAGCCGAACGCCCCAGCTCCGGGGGCCATTACGCCGCAGATGGTCGGGCCTACGGCCCAATATTGGTACGACATGACGCAGCCCGCAGGGGCGTATGCCGATGTCTGCGGTCTAACCACCACAACGGACGCGCTGCAAGCGAATTACGCGCTGTTCAGCTGCTTCGCCGGGAACGAGACGACAGCCATACAGGGGCTGGACCAGGGGTGGGGTTTGACCGATCCTTCGAATGGAGGTGCCTCCGTTTACGGCAATTGCGGTGCTACGGGCGGCGCTGTTCCCAACCCCCACGGCCTTCCTAACTGTTATGTGAACTCGCAATACGCTTCCGTCTATGCCTGGCGGTCGATCGGTACTGCAAGCTACCATGCGCTTCAGGTCAGCCTGCGCAAGCGGATGTCCCATGGCGTGCAATTTGACCTAAATTACACGTTTTCGAAGTCTCTCGACCTCGAATCGGATGCCGAACGCGTTGACTCCCTCGGCGCGGGCAGTCTCGGCATGATTTTTAATGCCTGGCAACCCAAGCAGCTTCGCGCGGTTTCGGACTTCGATACGCCGCACCAGATCAACGCCAATTGGATCGTAGAGCTGCCGTTTGGCAAGGGGAAGGTGCTCGGCAAAAACGTCAGCGGGTTAATGGACGCAGTGATCGGCGGTTGGCAGCTTTCTGGCCTAGCCCGCTGGACCAGCGGCTTTCCGGTAAGCATCAGCAACGGCGCCACTTGGCCAACCAACTGGGACTTTGGCGGGAATGCCAGCAAAATCGGCGCAGTGGTCACTGGGACGACCAAGAACCCGGATGGTTCCGTGAATCTGTTCCCGAATCCCCAGGGACCGACAGGGATAGGCGCATTCCGCCACGCCTACCCGGGGGAAAGCGGTATCCGAAACTTTATTCGGGGCGACGGCTTTGCGGGACTGGATATGAGCCTTACCAAGCGCTGGAAGATGCCTTGGAAGGAGTCTCACAGCTTGCAGTTCCGCTGGGAGGTCTTCAACGTTCCAAACCTGCAGCGCTTCGATGTTCAGACCGTCACCACGGGAATCGATCAGGTTGGCTCATTTGGGCAGTACTCTGGCTTGCTCACGAACCCGCGGGTGATGCAGTTCGCGCTGCGGTACGAGTTCTAGCGCAGAGCAACGTTCAGGCCATTCGCCGCCGGGAAGCGTAAGCTTTCCGGCGGTTTTGTTTTTGTGGAGCGTTTCGGGGGATGGGGCCGGTCGGCGGGCGCGGCGAGCTGCGGCCCTACGGGGCAAGGCTGCAACGCGCAATGCGGATTGCTGCGAGGAGCTAGCCCTTGATGACGCCCATGGGTTTGAGGCGGGCGACGCGGCGGGCGAGGCCGGCGCGGTGGACGACGTCGATGACGGCGTCGATGTCCTTGTAGGCTTCGGGAACTTCTTCGAGGATGCCGTCGCGGGTTTCGGAGCGCAGCAGGACGCCCTGGGCTTCGAGCTTCTGGGTTTCGTCGCGGACGTTGCGGCCGCGCTTGGCGGCGGTGCGGGACATGGCGCGTCCCGCGCCGTGGCAGACGGTGCCGAAGGTTTCGTCCATGGCGCGCTGGGTGCCGACGAGGACGTAGCTGGCGGTGCCCATGGAGCCGGGAATGATCACGGGCTGGCCCACGCCGCGGTACGCGGAAGGGATGAAGGGCGAACCGGCCGCGAAGCAGCGCGTGGCGCCTTTGCGGTGCACCAGGATGTCGGCTTCGTCGTGGTTCACGCGATGGTGTTCGGTTTTGGCCATGTTGTGGGCCACGTCGTAGACGAGGCGCAGGCGCACCGCGTCGCCGAGAATGCGCTGGAAGGCGCGGCGGGTGAAGTGGGTGATGACCTGGCGGTTGGCCCAGGCGAAATTGGCGGCGGCGGCCATGGCCCCGAGGTAGGCCTGTCCCTCGGGGGATTGCGAGGGGACGCAGGCGAGCTGGCGGTCGGGCAGGGTGATGTTGTATTTGCGCATGGCCTCGTTCATGGTTTTGAGGAAGTCGGTGCAGACTTGGTGGCCGAGGCCGCGCGAACCGCAGTGAATGAGCACGACGACCTGGCCTTCGTGCAGGCCGAAGACATTGGCGGTGGCGGGCTCGAAGATTTTTTCGACGTACTGCACTTCGAGGAAGTGGTTGCCGCTGCCGAGGGTGCCGAGTTGCGTGCGGCCGCGCTGCTTGGCGCGGTGGGAGACCTGGGAGGGGTCGGCGCTGGGCAGGGCGCCGTGCTCCTCGCAGTATTCGGTGTCGGAGGCTTCGCCGTAGCCGTGGTCGACGGCCCAGGCGGCGCCGCGCGCGAGGACGTCGTCGAGTTCGGGGAACGTGACGGGGATGGGGCCTTCGGCGCCGGTGCCGGAGGGGATGTCGCGGAAGAGTTGGTTGACGAGGGTGCGCAGCTTGGGAACATTTTTTTCGTAGTCGTCGCGGGCCAGGAGAGCATCGCGCTCGAGATTGCTGGCGAGCAGGCGCACGCCGCAGTTGATGTCGAAGCCCACGCCGCCGGGAGAGACCACGCCGTCGCTGAGGCGCGTGGCGGCCACACCGCCGATGGGGAAGCCGTAGCCCTGATGCATGTCGGGCATGGCCAGGGAGCGGCCGACGATGCCGGGGAGGAAGGCCACGTTGATGGCCTGGTCGATGGAGAGGTCGCCGAGGATCTGCGCGAGGAGCTTTTCGTCGGCGTAGATGACGGCGTCGGTGCGCATGCCTTCGCGGGTGCTGCGCGGAACGAGCCAGCGCAGGTCGTCGAGCTTTTGCAGCGCGCTGCGGGGAATGGGCATGGCCGTGCGTGGAACGGGAGGAGCCGCGCGGGATATTGCCGGGCGCGTCTAGCCGCCGCCCTCAAGCTATGTTAATCTTTAGTGTCGGCACAGGCCAGTGGAAACGGTCTGGGCCGAACTGTCGGGGCGTAGCGCAGCCTGGTAGCGCGCCTGGTTCGGGACCAGGAGGCCGTTGGTTCAAATCCAATCGCCCCGACCATTTTTTCAACGAGTTACGCCGCTTTTGTGGTTCCTTCCGGTTGCCCCAGTTGCCTAACAGCAGGCTGTTGCGCAGGCAAAGTGAAGCTCAGGCCGGCTCTTTCCGCCGATTGCTGCCGGAATGGTCCGTCTTCGATCAACTGTTTTCCGACTTCGAGCCCCAGGGCTTCCGAGATGCGCATTTCGGTGCCTGCCAGGAGTGCGTAGAGCACGCGGTAGCGGCCCGTGGCCAGGACGAGGATCTGCGTGATCTCCTCGCCGGTCAGGGTCGGAGGGTGCTGCATTTTGGGATCCACCACTGGAAGACAGATGTACGCCAGGCTCCACTAATCCTGCAGAGCTAGCTATAGCGAAGGGAGTACAGTGAATAGAAAAGTGGAGTATAATATGCGTCTATTTGTGCATGCGCCAATGACGGGGATTGGTGTGGGCGGAGGCCCATTCCTGCTGGGTCGTGCTATGGCAGTACCAAGCGAAGTGAACGGTTTATCGTCACCCACAAGCAGGCTGCGAAAAAAGCGCCCCGAAGTGCAACGGAGCACGAGGTAGGTTCGTCTAAGCAGGCATACGAGGACACGACGAACAGCAAGAGAGCATGTACAGCTACCTTTCTCCGGAGAAGCGAAGGCCATCCGATTATTCGTTACGGCGGCTGCGGGGGATGGTAGACACAGCGCTGAAGGAGATGTCGCCGCAGTTTCATTCGAAGTTTTTTTCCGCAACTTGCTAGAACGCGTAGTCCTCCTGCCCCGGTGTATCCGATGGTTTCCTAACTGAGAGTAGCGGGAGCCAGGCCATGGCGCCCCGGCCGCGACGGAATTTGCAATTGGAAAGAAGGAGATTCAAATGGGGAGGCCGAACGGTCCGGGTAATGCGACCTGGAAGGCCGGCGTCTATTTGCTAGCGGAAAATCGCCTGCTCCGAGAAACTCTATCCCGTCTGCTGCAGAAGAAGACGGAGTTCCGCGTAGTTGGGGAAGGCGCGTATAGCGACGCCGTGATCGAGCAGGTGCTGGCGTCGCAGTGCGACATTCTGCTGCTGGATGGTGTCACGAGGGTTCATGCGGGCACGGATCTGATCCACGAGCTTCTGCGCGCGCTCCCGGACCTAAGGGTGCTTTTGATTGGCATGGAAGAGGAAGAGGAGACCTTTGTGAGGGCAGTGCGCTCCGGCGTAGCCGGGTACCTCCTCAAAGACGCCTCGGCCATGGAAGTCGTCGCCGCGGTGCGCGCCGTGACACAGGGAGAAGCGGTTTGTCCGCCCCGGCTGTGCCAAGCGCTCTTCCACTATATTGCCCAGCAAGCCCGGGAAGGGACCGTCCCCGCCGTGCAGGCGGAACTGGGTTTGACCCCCAGGCAGCAGCAGTTGGTCTCTCTCGTGGCGCAAGGCCTTACAAACAAAGAAATTGCCGACCATCTGCATCTTTCCGAACAGACCGTCAAAAACCACGTTCACCGGATCTTGCGGCAGGTTCACGCGCGCAGCCGCTCGGAAATCGTGGCGACAGTGCGCAACTGCGGATTTTCCTCCTAAGCGGTTCGTTTATCGTGGATAGGTACTGCGGGAATGCCTAGGGCGGTGTACCATACGGTAAAATACCACTACAATGAGTACGCCAGCCCGGTACTTCGTACTGTACTAGAACCACTCTTCTTTGAACCTGCCGTTCGCCGCCACCTCCACAGATACTCTCGGGGCACTTGGAGTGTGTTATGGAAAAAAACATTCGGGTGCTGGTGGCTAACCGTCCGCGCCTGATGCGCGAGCTGGTGCTGGAAGCGTTTGCCGATCAGCCGGACATCGAAATTGTGGGCGAGGTGGTGGACGATGCCGAGATTCTAGCGTCGGTGGAGCGGACGCACCCGGACTTCGTGGTGATTGCGCTGGAGAATCCGGGGCGGCGGCCGACGATCTGCGACACCGTGCTGCGCCAGTACCCGGAGATGCGGATTATCGCGGTGGCGCCGAATCATAAGTACTCGGTCTATTACTGGGCGTCGCTGAAGATCCATTCCCACGACGTGGAAGCGTCGGAAGAGAGCATCTTGAGCACGGTGCGCAACAAGACTCATTCTGCCGGGGGCCCGTCGTGAAGGCCGATTGGCAGGGGAGAAGAGCGATGAACAGCAAGCGGGAAGCTCGCGAGTGGGGGCGCAGGGCGGGCGTTGTGCTTCTGAGCATGCTGCTGTGCGCGCCCTTGCCGGCGCAGCAGGACGAGAAGGGGAGGGGCGTGCGGGCGGAAGGCTCGCACGCGCAACCGGCGGGGCTGTCGGAACTGGCGGTCGAGAATCTGGATCGGGTGGCGGCGGGGGCCGGACAGATCGCGGATGTGTTGCGGCGGGACGCGGGGCTGCTCGTGGAACTGAAGCGCTGGGTGGCGAAAGAGGCAACGGACAACGGGCAGATCGTGGAGGATGGAGATCTGACCGACCAGGCGATTTTTGACCGGCTGCAGCGGGACGTGCCGTTCCGCGCGGTAGCCACGCGGCTGCTGCAGCGTTACGGATACCTGACACCGAGCGTGAATCCGGATTCGGAGTTTGCCAAGGACCAGGAACTGCTGCGGAAGGAACGCGCGCGGCGGCTGGTGCAGATCGAAGCGCGGGAGGATGCCGAGGGGCTGAGCGGGGGAAAAAGCAATGAACCGCTGGAGCGGGCGAGTGCGTGCGACGCGCAGCGCGACCCCGATTGCGCGGAATCGTCCGCGCCGCGGACGCCGCGGCGGAGAGTTGCGCCGGGCGGCGAGGCGCCCCGCCCGGAAGGGAATTCCCCGCCGGAGTTTCTGCCGCCGTCATCTTCCGCTAGCAAGATTTTGCAGGCCAGCGGCGCAGAGCCGGAGCAGCGCGGGAGATTGAGCGGGCAGCCGGGCCTGGAGATGGCTTCGAGCACGGTGAAGCGCGCTCCGGAGCTGGCCCCGGAGATGAGCGGGTTGGAGGCGCTGGCGCCGCTCGGGGGGCCGACGGAACGGAGTGAGCGGTATGCGCGCGAGTCCTCCTCCGCAAATCCCGGCGCAGGGATGGAGCGCGGAATCTCCTCGAAGAGCGCGCGCGCCGGCGTTCGGACCGAAGCGGAACTGCAGCCGGTGGCGATGGTGCGCCAGCCGAATCCGTACGCGGACATTCCCTCGCTCTACGACATGTACGTGCAAGCGTCGGTGCGGCAGCGGCAGCCGGAGCGCTTTGGGCTGGAGGTGTTCCGCAACGGAACGCGCGAGGCGGATGCGGTGCCGATGGATCTTCCGGTCGGGCCGGATTACGTGGTCGGGCCGGGCGACGGTCTGGCGATCGATTTGTGGGGCGGAGTCTCGCAGCGGCTGGTGCGCACGGTGGACAGCGAAGGGCGGCTGTCGCTGCCGGAATCCGGACCACTGCTGGTGAGCGGGCGGACGCTCGGGGAAGTGCAGGATGCGGTGCAGCACGCGCTGCGCGCGCAGTTCCGCGACGTCTCCGCCGATGTGTCGCTGTCGCGGCTGCGCACGGTCCGCGTGTACGTGGTAGGAGATGTGGCCGAGCCGGGGGCGTACGACATCAGCTCGCTCTCGACGCCGCTGAACGCGCTGGTTGCGGCGGGAGGAGTGACAGGGCGCGGATCGCTGCGGACGCTGAAGCATTACCGCGGCAAGCAACTGGTGGAGGAAGTGGACGCCTACGACCTGCTGTTGCACGGGGTGCGCGGGGACGCGAAGCGGCTGGAGAACGGCGACACGCTGCTGGTGCCGCCGTTGGGCGCGCAAGTGACCGTGGAGGGCATGGTGCGGCGTCCGGCGGTTTACGAACTGCGCGGAGAAAAGTCGCTGGCGGAGGTGCTGGAGCTGGCGGGCGGGATCCTGCCGGCGGCGGCGCTGCGACACATCGAAGTGCAGCGCTTGGACGCGCACGAAAAGCGCAGCATGCTGAGCCTGGATATCTCCGCGGGGAGCAACGCGGAAGCGATTACCGGGCAGTTGAGCAGCTTCGCGGTGCACGACGGCGACGAAGTGCACATCTTTCCCATCGCGCCGTACAACGCGGACACCATCTACCTCGAGGGCCACGTGCTGCGGCCGGGGCGCTACTCCTACAAATCGGGGATGAAGCTGACGGATCTGGTCGCTTCCTACAGCGACCTGCTGCCCGAGCCCGCAGCGCATTACGCGGAAATCGTGCGGCTGAACGCGCCGGACAACCACCCCAGCGTGGAGAGCTTCGACCTGGCGACGGCGCTGGCCAATCCGGCCGCAGCGCCGAAGCTCGACCCGCGGGACACGGTGCGCATCTTCAGCCGCTTCGACTTCGAACCCGCGCCGGTGGTGCGGGTGGGCGGGGAAGTGCGCGCGCCGGGTCTGTACCGGACCTCGGGGCAGGCCCACCTGCGCGACGCGATCTATCTGGCGGGCGGCGTGACGCAGGATGCGCTGCTGGATTCCGCGCAGCTCTTCCGTTCGCTGCCCGACGGCACGATGAAGATTCTGAGCGTGAACCTGAGCGAGGCGCTGGCGGGCGATCCGCTGCAGAACATTGTCCTGCAGCCGCGCGACCGCATCCTGGTGCACCGCAACGCGAAGCGCGTGGATCCGCCGACGGTGCTGATCAAGGGCGAGGTGGCCAAGCCGGGGCGCTATCCCTGGGCGGAAAACATGCGCGTGTCGGACCTGATCCGCTCGGCGGGCGGGGTGAAGCGCAGCGCGGCCACGGAAACGGTGGATCTCACGCGCTATCCGCTTTCGGAATCCGGACCCGCGGCGGGGGAGCACCACGCGGTGAACCTGGCGGCGGCGCTGGGCGGAGATGCCGCGCAGGATCTGCCGCTGCGCGACGGCGACGTGCTGAGCGTTCCGCAGATTGCCGGGTGGAACGACGTCGGGGCGACGATCACCGTGCGCGGGGAAGTGCGCAATCCCGGAGTCTACGGCATCCGGCCGGGCGAGCGGCTGAGTTCGGTGCTGCGGCGCGCGGGGGGATTCCTGCCGACAGCGTATCCCGGAGCCGCGGTGTTCGAACGGATCGAAGTGCGGGAACTGCAGGAGAAGTCCCGGCAGGATCTGATCCAGCGGCTGGAGCGGGAGGCCGCGAGCGCCAAATCCTCTTTTAATGCATCCGCCAGCGAACAGGCGGAACTGCGGCAGGCGGCGTATCAGCAGCGCGAGCGCGCGGTGGAAGGCGTGCGCAAGGCGCCGGCGACGGGGCGGCTGGTGGTGAATATTTCGAGCGACCTGCAGGCCTTTGTGAAATCTTCCAGCGACATCGAGGTGCGTGCCGGGGACAGCGTGGAAATTCCTAAACGGCCGGGATTTGTGCTGGTGGTGGGGCAGGTCTACAACTCGAACGCCATCACCTATCAGCCGCACAAGAACGCCGGGTGGTTCCTGCAGCGCGCGGGCGGGCCCACCAACATGGCCGACCACGGCGCCATTTTCATCATTCGCGCCAACGGCAGCGTGGAAAGCGGGCACGGCAGCCTGTGGAGCGGCGGGGTGCTGTCGCGTCCCGTGGGGCCCGGGGACACCATCGTCGTACCGGAGAAGGCCATCGGCGGCGGGGTGGTCTGGAAGAACATGCTCGCGGTTGCGCAGATTGCGCAGAGCGGCGCGCTCACGGCGCTCCTGGCGATGCGCTAGAAAGACGAGAGCATGAGGGCAGAGCGGTCCAGTGCGGCGTGGATGGCGGTGCTGCTGAGCGCGATGGCTTCCTGCGCCTGGGCAGGGCAGCAGGAGGTGCAACCGGTCTCCACCGCGGCGAAGGCGCCGGAATTCCGCGATACCCGGGTGGGACTCTCGCTGCTGGAGAATATGGCCCGCGATCAGCGCGAGATCTGGACGAGCCCGGCGCGGCTGCGCTGGCGGGATACGGCCTGGCTGGTGCCGCTCGCGGGAGTGACGGCGGGAGTCATCTCAGTGGAGCGGGAAGCCGTGCAGCACATCACCTTGTCGCCGCAGAATGTGCAGCGCAGCCGCAACGTTTCCAACTACGGCGTGGGCGCGCTGGTGGGTGTGGGCGGCGGGCTCTATCTGTGGGGAAAGCTGAGCCACGACGATCACCGGCGCGAAGCGGGACTGCTGAGCGGCGAAGCTTTCTTCAATGCGCTGGCGGTGACCTCGGCCTTTCAGCAGATAACGAGCCGGGAGCGGCCGTTTGCAAATAACGCCGCGGGGCGGCTGGGGCAGTACGGCACCAACGGAAATTCCTTTCCGTCGAATCATGCGGCCGCGGCCTGGTCGGTAGCCAGCGTCCTCGCGCATGAATATCCCGGGCCGCTGACGAAGATTTTTGCCTACGGGCTGGCTTCGGCGGTGAGCGTGACGCGGGTGACGGGGAAAGAGCACTTTCCTTCCGACGTGCTGATCGGCTCGGCCATCGGATACCTCATGGGCCGGCAGGTGTATCGGGCGCACCACAATCCGGAATTGGGCGGCGCGCCGTGGGGCAGCCCGCTGGACGAGCATGCGGAGATATTCGAGCGGAAGATCGCGCGGTCCGGCGCGGTCTATGTGCCGCTCGAGAGCTGGGTCTATCCCGCGTTCGAACGGCTGGCGGCGCTGCACTACATCACGACGGACGCCCGCGGGCAGCGGCCGTGGACGCGCCTCGAATGCGCGCGGCTGGTGGAAGAGGCCGGCGAAGCGATGCAAGAGGCCGAGGGGCATCCGCCGAGCCATCTGACGGAGCGGATGGTGGAGGCGCTGCGCAAGGAATTCGCGCCGGAACTGGAACTGCCGGAGGGCGGGCATCTGGGCCGCTCGTTCGCGGTGGATTCGCTCTATACGCGGGTGATGAGCTTGAGCGGGCCGGTGCTGAACGACAGCATGCACTTCGGGCAGACGATCGTGAACGATTACGGGCGGCCGTTCCGCCGCGGCACGAACGTAATCACCGGGGCGTCGTTTTCGGGCAGCTACGGAAACTTCTTTGCCTACGTGCGCGGGGAGGTCCAGCACGCGCCGGGGCAACCCGCTCTGAGCGATGCCGTCCGGCAGTTGAACGCCGTGCAGAATTGGCTTCCCGTGCAGCCGGGGGTCGTGTTCCCGGCGATCAACCGGTTTCAGTTGCTGGATGCCTACTTCGGGATGAGCCTGGGCAACTGGCAGGTGTCGTTCGGCCGGCAATCGTTGTGGCTGGGCACCGACGATAGCGGGCCGTTTTTGTGGAGCAACAACGCCGCGCCTGTGAATCTGTTTCGCATCGACCGGCCCACGCCGTTCCGGTTGCCGGGACTGTTCCGCCTGCTGGGTCCCGCGAAAGCCGAATTTGCCGTCGGGCAACTGGGCGGGCATACGGTCGCCGCGCATAACTGGATCCAGATGCAGCGGGTCAGCCTGAAGACGTTCCGCAATTTCGAATTCGGCGCGACGCATACGGCGCAGTGGGGAGGAGACGGCCAGCCCAACGGCATCGGTCCGTTCTTCAAAGTGCTGCTGCCGTTTCACGAATTAGGCAGAGAACTCGCGGGGAAACCGAGCCTGAGCGTGCAAAGCCTTTCCTTTGATTTTCAATACCGTTTCGGCAAAGTGGCCACGTTTTATACCGAGCTGTGGGCGCGGGACATGTTCACTCCCTTCGATAACTTCGGGCGCCTGGCCCCGCTCGGGGGGCTGTACTTTCCCCGGCTGCCCTGGCTGCGCAATACGGATCTGCGGATCGAGAGCGGATACACCGATTCCCCGCTGAACACGGCTCCCCTGATCAACGAGGGTTTTCTTCACTATTTTCATTCCACTTACAAGAACGGCTACACCAACGACGGGATGATTCTGGGGAATGCGATGGGGCGCATCGCCCAGATGTATCAGGCCTCCGCCGCGCACTGGTTCTCGCCCACCAGCCGTCTGCAAGTGAGCTTCAAGCGCATGCAGGTGAGTCCCACGTTCGTTCCGGGAGGAGCCCACTGGAACGATTATGGAGTGCGGCATGAGCAGCAGTTGAAATCCGGATTCTGGATCAAGGGTTTTGTTCAAGTGGAGCAGTTGCAGTACCCGGCGCTGTCGCTCGAGCGGGCCAACAATGTCACCGCGTCGCTCGAGCTGAGTTATTCGCCGGGGCGGATGGGAAAGCGTTGAGCAAGAGGAAAGGGTCAGAAGGGAATCGCCAGTGATGCAGACGGGAGCCAAATTGCAGCCGGAAGCCGCTCCTCCGCCCCCAGTAGAGGCGGTGGAAGAGAGCGATTCCGCGCCGGGCCGCGTTCGCGAGCGCGCCATCGCTCGGCTGCGCCTGCTGTGGAGCGAGCGGCGCTTCCTGGGCCGCGCGGTCCTGGCGAGCATGGCGGCAGGGCTGCTCTTCGCGTTTCTTCTGCCGAAACAGTATCAGGCTTCGACGCAATTGATGCCGCCGGACAGCCAGTCCAGTTCGGGGATGGCCATGCTCGCGGCGATGAGCGCGCGCACCGGCAGCGGCCTGGGAGCTGTTGCTGGCGACCTGCTCGGTATGAAGAGTTCCGGAGCGCTGTTCATCGGCATCCTGCGCAGCCGGACGGTGGAAGACCGCCTGATCGAACGATTCAACCTGAAGAAGGTGTATTCGCTTCGCCTCGAAGAGGACGCCCGGCGGAAGCTTTTGGAAAACACCGCCATCGCCGAAGACCGCAAGAGCGGAATCATCACCATCACCGTGACCGATGGAGATGCGCGGCGTTCCGCGGCGCTCGCGCAGGCCTACGTCGAGGAGCTGGACCGGCTGGTGGCGGAGCTTTCCACTTCGGCGGCGCGGCGCGAGCGGGTATTCCTGGAAGAGCGGCTGAAAGCGGTGAAGCTGGATCTGGATCGGGCGGCGCAGGAGTTCAGCCAGTTCGCCAGCCGAAGCGGCGCGATTGACATCAAGGAGCAGGGCCGGGCCATGGTCGATGCGGCGGCGACGCTGCAGGGGCAGTTGATTGCGGCACAGTCGGAACTGAGCGGGCTCGAACAGATTTACACGGGGAACAACGTGCGGGTGCGCGCGTTGCGGGCGCGGATCGGGGAGTTGAAGCAGCAGCTCGCGAAGATCGGCGGCAACGAAGGGGATTCGATGGCGGGCGGGAGCGAGAAGTCGATCTATCCCTCGATCCGCAAGCTGCCGATTCTCGGCGTCACCTACGGCGATCTTTACCGGCGCACCAAGATTCAGGAAGCGGTTTTCGAGACGCTGACCCAGCAGTACGAGCTGGCCAAGGTGCAGGAAGCCAAGGAAACGCCCAGCGTCAAGGTGCTCGACGCGGCCAGCGTGCCGGAGCGGAAATCATTTCCGCCGCGGATGCTGATCCTGTTTCTGTGCGCGTTTTTCGGGCTGGCCGGAGCCATGGGGTGGGTGCTGACGCGGGCGCGTTGGCAGGAAGTCGCGGCCGATGATCCGGGAAAAGTTTTTGCGACGGAAGTTTTTCAGACCATGAATGCGCAGATGCCATGGGCGTCTCCGAATGGCTCGCGCGTGCAGGCGATGACGCATCGGGTCTGGGTGCGGGTGGTGCGGCGGAGCGCTTCCGCGAAACCGGCGGAAGAGCCGTCGGATCGTTTGTAAGTAGTTGCAGTGAAAGGCGTTAAGTGGGGAATGGCCCTGTGGCTGACGGGGCGAAGCTGTATCCGGGTTTGAGCGCGGGCAATGAACAAATGGCACCTGCTTCCACTGCGGCGGTTCTGACGGCGGAAAGTATTGCGCTTCCTGACGCAATGGCCGAGCCGCACTGGTACGCGGCGTATACCTGCGCGCAGCACGAAAAGCGCGTGGCCGAGCAGCTCGCCGAGCGCGTGGTCGAGCATTTCCTGCCGCTCTACGCTTCCGTGCGCCAGTGGAAAGACCGCCGGGTGCGGCTTGAGCTGCCGCTGTTCCCCAGCTACATTTTCGTGCGCCTGGCGCTGCGCGACCGGCTGCGCGTGTTGCAGGTGCCCAGTGTGGTGCGCCTGGTCGGCTTCGGCGGCTTGCCCACGGCGCTGCCCGATGAACAGATGGAGATCCTGCGCGCGGGGCTGGGGGGAGAGTTGCGGGCAGAGCCGCATCCCTTCCTGACTGAAGGGCGGCGGGTGCGGGTGGTGCGAGGGTCGCTGGCGGGAATGGAGGGGATTGTGGTGCGAAAGAAGAAGCAGATGCGGCTGGTGGTGTCGGTGGAGTTGATCCAGCGGTCGATGGCGGTGGAGATGGACGCCGGGGATTTGCAGCCGGTCGCGGGCTAAAGAAGTAAAGAAAAATTAGAGAAGAGAGGGGTACACCCCCCTGTTTTTGCAAAGAGTGGGGAAGCAGTTGAAAAGAAGAGTGATGCGGCGCGCTCCTGTTTTTCATAGTGCAAAAGAGTGCACAAGTGATTGATTCTACAGATTCCAAATTGGGATAAGAAATCGCGTGAGTGCGAAGAGTGCGCGGGGGAATGAAAATGAAGGGGTTAGCAGCGATGGAGCGCGGGGCCGTGAGCAAAGGCGGGTGATTGGGGTAGCGCGGCGAAAACATTACAAATTATAAAATGTATTGTATTAAAATGCAATACCCTATATGGATAAGATTGATTCTTAAAGAGTTTTCAGTCCGTCTGCATTGAGATCTCTCAATATTTCCCATGGTTCGCCAAATTCCGCTAATGCTGGTGTGATATGAACAATTGCGAAGCCAATAGCCGTCCCTATTTGGAGCAATTTTACGCGAAGTACGGTCAAACAAGGCCTTCACGTTCTGTACCTACTTCTCCGTTCCAACTCGTTGAAGGGAGAGTGCCTGTTTTCCGGAAGATTTTCGCTCCTCTGTTACCGAAGGACAAAAAAGCCCGAATTCTCGACCTTGGCTGCGGCTACGGGGATCTTGTCTATTTCCTACAGTCTTCCGGCTACGAAAACGTGGTTGGGATCGACCGTGACCGTGTGCAATTGGGAGTTGGCCAAGAACTCGGCGTCAAGAATATGCACTGTATTGGAGCCGACGAGTTCTTGCACGAGCACCGCGAAGAATTCGATGCGATTGCAGCGATTGATGTGTTGGAACATATTCCCAAATCTCAGGTGCTCGATTTCCTCGCCCGGATACACGATTCTCTTCGCTGTGGGGGCAGGCTTATCTGTCAGGTTCCAAACCTGGCGGCTTTCTATGCGCCGCTGTATTTCATGGATTTCACTCACGAAAGTCCGTTTACAGGAACGAGCCTGAAACAGGTTATGGAAGTAGCGGAATTTGAGAATATTCGAATTCTGCCGGTTGGACCGATAGTCCATGGCTTTCGAAGCGCAATTCGCAAAATCCTCTGGAAGGGGATTTCATCTGGGCTGCGCTTCATGCAGGCCACGGAAGGTGGTCCCCGGGGGGCGCTCGCAGAGATTTTTACCGCAACAATTTGTGGTGTTGGCGACAAGACGAAATTGCGCAGTGGACAGAAACAACCCTAAGGGATGACGACTATTTCCATCGAAGAGACAGTGGTGCTTTCCGCCGCCTCGATAGCGCCGCCCCGAGGCGGCGCGCGGTTTTCCAACCGGCGCGCTTATGCGCAGACCTTTGCGGCGACCGCGGCCATCCGCTGCCTGGGCGTGGTTTCCGGCGTGTTGGCGGCGCGCCTGCTCGGCCCGGCGGGCCGCGGGGAACTGGCCGTCATCATCTTCTTGCCGATGCTGCTGGTGCCGCTGGGGGAACTGGAGCTGCCGCGCAGCCTGGCGTATGAAGTGAGCCGTCTGGAGGAGGTTCCGCGCGCGGTGATCGCCACAAGCTTTTGGCTGGCCGCGGGGCTGGGACTGATGCAGGCGGCGCTGTTGGCGGGGTTGCTGCCGTTGTATTTGCCGGCGGACAAGCTGCATCTGCTGGGGGCTTCGCGGTGGTTCATGGTCTACCTGCCGGCGACGCTGATTACGGCCACGCTGTTGGGGAGCGACCAGGGAAGAGGGAGGTTTGGGCGGTTCAGCGCGCTGCTGGCGCTGCCAGGAGCCCTTTATGTGGCCGCCATCGTGGCGGCATGGGCCAGCGGGCACGTCTCACCGGCGGTCTTTGCCGCGGGGCTGCTGGCGGCCACGCTAGTAGTCTGCGGGGTGCGCACGCG
Organism: Terriglobia bacterium; assembly: GCA_020073585.1. Taxonomy (GTDB): domain Bacteria; phylum Acidobacteriota; class Terriglobia; order Acidiferrales; family UBA7541; genus Acidiferrum. The sequence goes on along the minus strand of JAIQEV010000014.1, from coordinate 67,063 downwards.
GATGGATTGGGGTGCCATTTCGCCGCGGCTGGCGGACTGGACGACGGCGCGGAGGCTGTTGCAGCGGGGCTGGAGCTTCTATTTGCCGACAGTAGCCAGTATCGCGCTGTACCGCGCGGACATGTTCATCCTGGTGCGGCTGGCGCCCAGCGAAGCGATTGGGCTGTACGCTGTGGCGCAGGCCATCGCCCTGGGGCAGATCGGCGCGGTCAGCCCGTTCATTCAGGTGGGCTTCTCCGCCGTGGCGGGAGAAACCGAGCCGCGGCAGGCTTTGCAGACGCTGGCGCGGCACTTCCGTCTGGCGCAACTCGCGGTTATCGGCGTCGGGCTGGTGGCCGCCGCGGCAACTCCGTGGCTCGTGCGGCTGATGTTTGGCGCAAAGTTTACCGGCGCGGTGACCACGGCGTATCTGTTGATTGGCGCGACGGTGGTGTGGGGCATGGAGCAGGTGCTGGAACAGGGCTTGCGCGCGGCGGGGCATCCCCGGCCGGGGATTGTTTCGAATTTGCTGGGGCTGGGCGTGCTGGTTGGAGTGGGTATTCCGGCGTGCGTTCGTTACGGAATTATTGGGCTGGCGTCCGCTGCGCTGGGGGCGCAATTTCTCAATCTCGCCGTAGTGATTGGGTTCTGCGTGGCAAGACTGAAGATGACGGCGAAAAGCTTCTGGGCGTTGGACGCCTCCGCCTTCAAGGAAATCGGCACTCTCGTACGGGCTTTCATCAATCGGATTCATGTAAGGCCCTACGGTGCTTCGTAAAAACTAAGCTTCAGTTCGCACTTAGATTAACCTTCATGTGAGATGCAAGGCGCCCTCACTTGTGCAATGCAATTGGCAGCCCCCGACAAATTGGACTTGAAATGAAGATACTCGTCGTTGGCCCGCAATATCCAGATTCATTTGCCCGGAGTGTCGCAGTCACGCTGACAGCGATGGGGCACCAAGTGATGGCAGTGGACGGGCTGCGCGTCTATCACCAGCATAGGAGATTACGGGGATTGTTGCATACGTACCTGCGCACTGCTTTTCCTGCGTTTGAGAGAGTGAGCTATCGAGGTCTAATTCAAACCGCCAAGGATCTGCAGCCAAACCTTGTTCTCGTGACCTATGGTGCGGTACCGCCCGTTGTTATCCGGGAGTTGAAGGAGAGTTCCAGATCCAAGATAGTGTGCTGGTACACCGATGCAATCATGAATCTTCACCGCCTGTACTTGATCGCAAGCGATTTCGATGCTTTTTTCCTCAAGGAACCGTTCTTGACCCGGATACTCCGGGAAAAACTGGGATTGAACGCCTATCATTTGCCGGAATGCTGCAATCCTATTTGGCATAGGCGTATTCCCCTGACCGAACGAGATCATCAGGAGTACGGCTGCGATCTCTCGGCAATCGGTACGCTTCACTACTATAGGGCACGCATGCTGGAACCCTTCGATGGATATGACCTTAAAGTATGGGGAAGCAGTTCTCCGAAGTGGCTGATCTCTCCTATCCAAAAATATTACCGGAACCACTACGTGGCTGAAGAGGAGAAAGCCAAGGCACTGCTGGCCAGCAAGGTTGTGATCAATACGATTCACTGTGCAGAGATTGAGGGGGTTAACTGTACCCTATTTGAAGTTGCTGGTTGTGGCGCGTTCCAAATTGCCGATTGGAAGCCTGACTTGCCGCAATTCTTTGAACCGGAATACGAGGTTGTCACGTTCCGCACGCGGCAGGAGTTAAAGGAAAAGGTTAACTATTACTTGGGGCATCCAGAAGAGCGTAAGGTAATCGCGGAGCGCGCTTACGCACGGGCACATCGGGAGCACACCTACGAAATAAGACTCAAAAGAATGTTCGAAATCTTAAAACTGCCTTCCGAGGGCCAATCCATTGGTGAATTGGCAGCATCCCTCCAGGAGGACTATCGATGCGCCACGCGCACAATCTAATGGGAAGGCAAGATAAGGGGAATTCATGCGCCAATCGAGCTCGATTTGTCTTGCCAGGGATTGTTGTCCTGTTCGTGATTCTTGTTCTTGTCTTCTATTTTCCGAAGAATGACCTCCATGGACAAAGGCCATCCTTAGCGCCGTTGTTCTTATTGGCTATTACTGCCGTCCTCGTGCTTGGCAACCTGTTTGCGCAGGGCCGCCTGACTCTGACTTTTGATCTCACGCGCCCGCTATCACTCTACAGCTTTTTCTTTTTCCTCTACTACGTCGTAGAAGGATTCCTTTTTCTGTTCTCCAGTTCCAGGGATACACAGAATCATCTCGAAATCATGAGTTTGATTCTTGCCGGATATGTAGTGTTTTGGTATGGAATCAGGCTGGCCACGCGTACACTCGCCCGGCCAAAAGCCGCATCGATTCGATGCCCTCGGGAATATAGGGCCTTGCTATTGCTCTGCTACGTTTGCGCGTCGTTGGTCATTATTCACTATGCCTGGTTAGCTTCCCAAGGTGCATATTACACACATGCTCTCGACTACGAACAACCGGCCACCCTGGAAGGTTCCTTTTTGTATGTTTTCGCAGGAATGTGTGAGTTGCCAATTGTCTTCTTGCTTGCACTCGTTGGAAGGACATCAAACGGCGCTCTTACTCGGCACGCGAACCGATTTATGCTGGCCTATGTCACGATTCTTTTTCTCATTTATGTCACCTCCTCGCAATTCCGACTGGCCTTAACGCTTCTGGTGTTCTTATCTGCCTCGCTTCACGTAACTGGCGGTTTCGTCCTACGGCGGCGTCACGTGCTGGCGGGTGCCCTGGGGAGTCTCTTGGCTCTCTTTATCATCCAGGCAACGCGAGTCAGCGTAGCTGAAGAGGCCCTGGCCTCTTCCGGCGAGCAAGTGGTTGAGGTTGCCAAGCGTTCTTTCGAGAGTGTTCGCCAGGACTTCCGGGAAACTGTCTCGGAAATAGCAGATTTGATTGCGATACGTGCGACCCTGCCGTTGCAGTTTCTGTCCGACATCGTCGACGTGACGCGGGCCGGACGGCCACATACGCACGGCTTATTGACGATCGAGACCCTTGTTGGGCTAATACCTCGGGCCCTATGGAGGGACAAACCAATCCAAGTCTCCACCCAGCTCCGTATGGAGAGACACCTGGGGCTGCCGGACTTGGACAATTCGCCAAGCCCGATTACCTTGTTCTATACGGAATTCGGGTGGCCCGGGGTGATCCTGGGTTATGCGTTTCTAGGATGGTTCTTGGGAGCGGTCACGACGTACGCAGTAAACTCGATCCATCCAGGACGCTGGATGGTTTTGGCGTGGGTGTGGGGCAGCCTTGCGATGGTTGAGACCGATGCCATTCTGGGCGTTTTGATGGCTCTGCGTCAGGTTGTCGTCGTATATCTTCTTTATCGGCTCTTCCTGCTTGTAATCCCTATTCAAAGGGAACAGTCGCCAGCCTTGCCGGCTGTCACAATGAGTAGATAAGTGTCCCTGATTACAGCCTTTGGGCATTCCGTATGCTAGAAAAACCGTGTCGTATCCTAGTTGCAGCAGTTGAACATTATCGGGATGCTCCTTCGGGTTCGGCGCGCCTTGCATACGATTGCGCATGCTTTCTCGCTGAGAAGGGGAACAGTGTCTGGCTTGTGGCTCCAACTGCTTTGCGCGATGCTCCCGAGTGCGAATGTATTAATGGAGTATGGCTCCTGCGCTACCGATTGCCAATATTTCACCCACTTGATCCGAGGCGAGCTCGCGCCCATCAGAACGCAACGAAAGCGATTCTCCAACAGTACATCCGCGGTTCGGTTGATGTTGTATACGGCCATGCTCCTCTTCAATATCAAGGCGCATGTGAATTATATGAGAAGCAAGCCAGGAAATGCTTTACGGTTCACTCGCCCGTGAGGCGGGAGATGGAATTTGCATGGTCGGGCGCTGGTCTCATTCCGCGCCTACGAAGAATTTTGGGACTTCGCAGATTAGATTGGATTGAGCAGGACTGTTTAAGGCGATCTGACTGCATTACGGTGCTTTCCGAATTTACGAGGAAGGCATTGCAGGAGATACACGGCAGCGAATCTGATTCGCGCACTGTCACCTTGCCTGGGTGGGTCGATCTGGATCGGTTCACGGCTTTAGAAAACTGCGACGAAGTCAGGATGGGGATGGGCTGGCGAACCGATGTGCCGGTCTTTTTTACCCTTCGTAGACTTGTGCCACGCATGGGACTTGATCGGTTGTTGCGGGCTGTGCGCAGACTTTTTGATCAGGGATATAAATTTCAGCTTGTCATCGGTGGAGCTGGACCTCTTCTGGGTAGACTCCAAGAGCTTACGCGTGACCTGTCTCTTCAGAACTCTGTGCATTTTGCGGGGCGTGTCTCGGACGAGGTTTTACCGCTCATGTACGGCGCCTGCGATGCATTTATTCTTCCCAGCACGAATCTAGAGTGTTTCGGGCTCATCGTGGTTGAGGCACTCGCGTGCGGCCGTCCAGTCTTGGCCACCCCCGTGGGAGCCATCCCAGAGGTATTGAATGGCTTTGAGGCGCGTTGGATCGCCCGTTCCGCCGATGAAGAATCTATTGCAGAAATCATGGCAGATTTTATGGATGGGCGATTGCCAACCCATTCGGCGGAAGAATTGCGTGGTATTCTGAAGCGTGATTATAACCGCAGTGTGGTCCTCAATCGGATGGCTAACCTGATCCTCAATTAATGCTGTTAATGATATCTGCTGTTCATAATTCGGAAATCGGAAATCCCCAATGAAACCGCGAATTCTGGCATTCGCCGACTGGTACCTGCCCGGGCAGAACGGGGGAGGGGCGGTGACGGCGATTGCGAATCTGATCGAGCTGCTGGGAGACGAGTATGGGTTTTACGTGTACACGCGCGACCGGGACAACGGGGAGAAGAGGCGGTACGCGGGGATTCGCGCGGATTGCTGGGAGGGGGTAGGGAAGACGGAGGTTTTCTATGCGCCGGAGCCCTCCCTGCGGAGTATCCGGCGGCGGATATGGGAGATCGCGCCGGACATTTTTTATTTGAACAGTTTTTTTTCGAGGCTGACGGTGAAGACGTTGCTGCTCCGCAAGCTGGGCCTGTTGCCGCCCGCGGCCGTCGTCCTGGCCCCCCGGGGAGAGTTTTCGCCTGGTGCGCTGGGGCTGAAGGGTTTTCGCAAGTGGCTCTACCGCAAGGTGGCGTTTGCGACGGGCCTGTATCGGGATTTGCTGTGGCAGGCATCCTCGATGCGGGAGGAAGAACAGATCCGCGCGATGACTCGACGTGGCAATGCTGGAAGTTCTGACGATATCCTGCTTGCTCCGGACGTGCCAAATCCAGGGCTACTCGCGGTGCCCGGCTCCGCAGTGAGGCCAAGGAAGCTTTCAGGGGCCGTACGGTTCATTTTTCTGTCACGAATCTCGAAGATGAAGAATCTGCATTTTGCCCTGGAGCTTTTGGCTTCCGCCTATGGCGAAATCCAATTTGATATTTGGGGTCCAATAGACGACGGCGCCTATTGGGAGGCATGCCAGGAACAAATTCGCCGTTTGCCCAATTCCATCCGCGTCAGCTACAAGGGGTCCGTTCCTCAAGAGCAAGTGCCGCGCGTCTTTGCCGAGTACCACTTCCACCTTCTGCCAACGCAGGGAGAAAACTTCGGCTACGTAATCCTCGAGGCGCTTGCGGCCGGCTGTCCAGTTCTGATCAGTGACCAAACGCCGTGGCGGGATCTGCGCGAGAAGACGGCCGGACGGGAATTGCCTCTAGGGGATCGCGAGCAATGGCGGCAGGCGATTCAGCGTTGCGTGGAGATGAACCAGGAGACTTATCAACTGCTCTCCCAGGGCGCGCGGCGCTACTTCGAAGAGTGGATGTCTTCTTCACCCTATCGCCGCGGCAGCATGGAACTGTTTCAACAGGCATTGGAAAGAAACAGAAAGCCCAAAGCTCCACCTGTAATGCAGAGGTCTGCGGGAGCGGGAGACTGACCGTACCTGGAAAAGCAGCAGGCAACTGTTTTTGAGTTTCCGTAAAGCGGTACACCCCCCTCATTTCATCTGAAGAAAGTTTGCGGGAGAGAAGCGCTCCTCTGGGGAAAGAACAGGCCGTGGCCCTGTTCCTTTCCCCGTGGTGTGGAACGATACGGGTTTCGGGAGGCACACAATGGCGAAAGTACTGGTGGTTGGAGGAGCGGGATATATCGGCGGAGCAATCACGGAGCTGCTCATCGCGGAGAAGATTCCGTTTTCCGTGTACGACAGCCTGGTGTATGAGCCGCATTATCTGAAGAAAGTGGATTTCATCCGCGGGGACGTGCGGGATGCAGGGCGGTTGAGCGGTCTGCTGCCCGGCTACACGCATGTGATTTGGCTGGCGGCGATCGTGGGCGACGGGGCGTGCGAGGTGAATCCGGAGCTGACGGTGGAAGTGAATCAGGAGGCGGTGCGGTCGCTGGCGGAGAACTATCACGGGAGGATCGTGTTCACTTCGACCTGCTCGGTATACGGGCAATACGACGCCGAGGTGGACGAGGAGTCCCCGGTGCAGCCGTTGTCGCTATACGCGAAGACGAAGCTGGCGGCGGAAGGCTTTTTGCACGAGGAGAACAGCTTGATCTTCCGGCTGGGGACGGCGTTTGGAGTTTCGGACACCTATTCGCGTCCGCGAATGGACCTGGTGGTGAATTACATGACGACGAACGCCCTGACCAAGGGTGAACTGTCGGTCTTTGGCGGTACGCAATGGAGGCCGCTGGTCCATGTCAAGGACATCGCGCAGGCGATCGTGCACAACCTGGAGCGGCCCGTGCGGGGAGTGTACAACCTGGCGGCAGCGAATCTGCAGATCAAGGATCTGGCGGCCATCGTCAGCGAGATGACCGGATGCAAGGTGAAATGCACGGAACAGAAGTTCCAGGACCAGCGCAACTATCACGTCAGCTGCAGAAAAGCGCTCCGCGACGGCATCTTCAATCCGCATACCATGCGCACGGTGCAGGACGGCGTGCGGGAGATCACGGAACTGGTCGGACTGGGGCGGATCAAGCAGACCGAGGACGAGGTCTACTTCAACGTGCGCCATGCGGAGAAGCTGAAAGCCTATGGACAGTTCGCCTAAAGCCCCCAGCCTCATCCCTGGCGGTTTCGCGGTGGACGACCGCGGCCAGGTGTCGTTCGTGAACGGCTTTGCATTTAACGCCGTCCAGCGGTTCTATCTGGTGGAGAACTTTTCCACGCAAGTCGTGCGTGCGTTTCACGGCCACCTCCAGGAAGAAAAATTCGTCCTGGTCGTGGCCGGATCGGCCATCGTGGCGGCCGTGCCAATTGATGATCCGATCCGTCCCAACCGGCAGATCAAGCCCGACCGCTTTGTTCTTTCCGCCCGGCAGCCGCAGATCCTGCACGTTCCGGCAGGCTACGCGAACGGATTTCGGCCGCTGGAGCCCGGTACGAAGATACTGTTTTTCTCAACGGCCACGCTGGAACAGGCGAAGAGCGACGATTTCCGCTTTCCGCACGATTATTGGGGACCAAGTGTGTGGGAAGTGGAGCCGCGCTGAGTTGTCCAGTTCGGGATCGGAACCGGTGAAGCGAACGATTCCGAAACAAAGGATAGACATGTGCGGCCAGCAATACGGAGCCGGGCAGAAGGAGCGTGAATGAAGAGGGTTCTGCTGCTGGGGGCCACCGGCATGCTCGGGAGCGCCGTTTATGACGTTCTCAAGGGCAAGTACGACCTCGTGCTAGGGGTCCGGAACCCGGACAAGATTGCATTGCTCGATCAGGCGTGCGGTGCAGCCGGCCGGTGCCGCACGATCGTTCCGTTCGATGCTGCAGCCGTCTATCAGGACTACCTCACCAAGCGAGGAGCTTCGAACGGATACTTCGCTGCATTCCTGAAGTCCGTGAGTAAAGTCGACTTCATCATCAATGCGATCGGCGTGACGATTCCGTTTTCCTTGAGCGAGCCGGCGCTGACGTTCTTCATCAACGGGGCACTCCCTCATCTATTCGCGCAGCAGTTCGCAGAAAGATTCATACACATCACGACCGACTGCGTGTACAACGGCACGGAAGGTTTTCCGTACGACGAAAGATCTCCAAAAACGCCCATGGACATCTACGGTCTGTCCAAGAGTCTTGGCGAGCCGACAGGCTGTCTCACGATCCGCACTTCGATCATTGGTCGTGAGCTGAATGGCTTTACGGGGCTGCTCGAGTGGTTCCGGCGGCAGGAAGGACAAACGATTACCGGTTTCGCGGAGCACTACTGGAACGGAATCACCACCCATCAATTTGGGCGAATCTGTCACCAGATCATGGAGTCGCCCAACGGGTTTACGCGGCACGGCGTTTACCACGTATTTTCAACACCTGTTTCGAAGTACGAGATGCTGCTGGCTTTCCAGAAGAAGTACCGGGTCCCATGCACGATCCGGCCGGATTACGACCAGAAGCTGAATCGAACCCTCACCACCTGCAAGGATCTCAACGCAAAACTGAAGATTCCCTCGTTTCCAGAAATGCTGGATGCGCTACCCGAGCAATAGATCATGAGAAGAAAGTTCAAGCTGGTAACCCTGCTGGGGATCCGGCCGGACATCATACGCATGCGCAAGCTGCTGCATCTGCTCGACCGCGGACAGGCGCGCCACGGCTATCAGCATCTCTACGTTCATTCCGGCCAGCATTACGACTACTCGCTGGATGGAATCTTTCACCGGGAACTGGATGTGCGGCGCCCGAAATTCAACATGCGGACGGGAAGGACGTTGAAGAAAAGGGCCAAGACGAGCCATGTCTACCAGGCAGCCTTCCTTTTTGAGAAAACCGCTCAAATGCTTGAGCGCATGCGTCCCGATGCCGTCTTGTTCCTGGGGGACACGAACACGGTCCTCTCTGCGGTCGTCGTGGCGAAATATAACATTCCAGTGATTCACGTCGAGGGGGGAGGCCGGAGCTTCGATTGGCGAATGCCCGAGGAAAAGAACCGGATCATCATCGATCATCTATCGGACGTCATCTATTGTTATCTCGAGCGCTATAAACAGATCTTACTGGCCGAAGGCGTGGCGGAACATCGGGTTGTCTCCGTAGGGAACATCATTATTGATGCGTTGGAGGAGTTTCTGCCCGCGGCACGGCAAAGACCAATCCTGCAGAGCCTTGGAGTTCAAGCCAGGAAATATGCGCTCTGCACCCTGCATCGGGAAGAAAACATCGAAAACCGGAAGATTCTTGCCGCAAAAATAAAGGGTCTTCGGCAGCTCTCGCGCCTGTTGCCCGTCGTGTTTCCGGTGATGCCGCGCGTCCGCGCTCGGCTCCGCAGGTTCGGGCTGGCGAATCTCCTGAAGAGTCCGGGGATCATTTTGACGGAACCCTTGGGATTTTTGGATTTTCTCAAACTGGAAGCGGAAGCGAAGATGATCGTTACCGACAGCGGCACCGTGCAAGAGGAAGCGCTCCTCCTGGGCGTGCCTTGCCTGGTGACACGGCGTTCCACCGAGCGCCCGGAGACAATCGCAGCAGGCGCAAGCATTCTAGCCGAAGGGGATCTGTATTCGAATGCTCAGCGAGCATTGCAAATGGCGCCCCAGTGGGACCGCACTGTCCTGAATCCCCTGGGAGGAAGCCCCAGCGAGCGAATCTACGAGGATCTCTTGAGCAGGATGCGATCGGGCTATTTTGCAAGGTCGCGAAGCCTGGCGATGCTCCAGGAGAATCAATTTGTTCGCGAGGCGTATGGTCTCGCGCAGTGCAGTCTCCAGCATTTGTCCCAGCCGTCCGAAAAAGTGTTGTGTGCCCGATAAGCAGATCGTGAAATGCGAATTCTGATACTCGTCGATTGCTATGTTCCGAGTGCGAAATCCGGCGCCAAGCAAATGCGGGATCTGGCGGTGGAATTTCATCGGCAAGGTCATGACGTTATCGTTCTCACTTCCAGCCACGAGATTACAGGAGACGCGCAGATCGCCCATGAAAAAGGGGTGCGCATCGTTCGGGTAAGAACGGGGAAAATCAAGGGAGCAGGAAAGATATGGCGTGCTGTGGAAGAGATCAGGCTTTCCGGCGCCGTGTGGCGCCGCGCCGGGCGGTTCTTGCTGGAGAATCCCGCGGATTTGATTGTCTTCTATTCTCCCACGATTTTCTGGGGTGCCCTGGTGCGGCGGCTAAAGAAATTGTGGGGGTGCCCCGCTTATCTAATCTTGCGCGACATCTTTCCTCAGTGGGCGGTGGACGCCGGCCTCCTGCGCCGGGGCCCGGTCTGGCGGTTCTTTCGTAAGAAAGAAATTGAGCAATACGATGTTGCGGATAAGATCGGAATTCAGTCGCCGGCAAACGCAGAATATTTCGCAAAAGAATTTCCCCTGCGGAAATATCCTTTGGACGTGCTGTACAACTGGATGGCTCTGCAGGAGCCCGAACTGCCGGCGACTGATTACCGTAGAAAGCTTGGGCTTCAGGACAAAGTTGTATTTGTCTACGGGGGCAACCTCGGTGTGGCCCAGGATATGGACAACATCGTTCGCTTGGCCGCTCGCCTTGCTCGCCACACGCATATTCACTTCCTGCTCGTGGGCGAGGGCAGCGAAGTGCCCCGGCTGAAAAGGCTGGTGGCAGCGAAAGCCCTGAGCAACGTTCAGATTCTGCCCGCGGTCGGGCAGCACGAGTATCTCGCTATGCTTTCCGAGTGGGATGCGGGTCTGATATCGCTGGACCGGAGGCTCAGCACACATAACCTGCCGGGGAAGATGCTCGGCTACATGTATTGGGGAATGCCCATACTTGCGAGCATCAATCCGGGTAATGACCTCTTCGATCTGATTGAGAAAAACGATGCGGGCTTCTGTCTCCAGAACGGGGAAGACGAGAGTCTGGCGGCTGCCGCCCTGATCCTTTCCAACGATCCGGAACTGCGCGCCAAGATGGGCGTGAATGCGCGCCGATTGTTGGAACGGCAATTCTCCGTCGGCGCAGCGGTTCATCAAATCATCTCCTTTGCCGCGCAGCGGCGAGCGAAAGCGGAAGAGAATCTGGTATTGCAAGCCGCCAATCATGTGGCGTAGTCCTGAACGGTTCCCGATGAGCAGGGGAGCGCAGTTTCGGCGTGAGTTGTGCGGCGGCTGTGAGACTTGTCCTTATTCAGGATGGTCTGCATCTGCAATGCACTGGCGTTCCCGGATGCCGCATTCTTTTCGATTCCTGCAGTGCGGAAACTCGCTTTCCCCGAATGAATTGTCCGGATTCGATTCCGTTTCGTGTTCTGGCCGTGCGGTGTAGTTGCGCTCTTCCCTCCAGAGTGCGCATTTCTCGTGCGTTCCTAGAGTGACAACCAGGAGTCGCCAGTTATGTGGGCACGCTATCTGCTTGTGTTTGCCGGAGGGCTATTCTGCGCCAGCGCGCTCACGCGTTGGGTGCGGGATTTCGCCTTGCGTCACGGATGGATCGATTCACCCGGTAATGGACGCCATATTCACTCCCGCGCTGTTCCCCGGATGGGTGGCGTCGCCATTTTTCTCTCTGTCGTCTGTGTTCTGGGTATCGTCAGCTTCCTTCCTGGGGCGGCTGGTTTTTCTGCGCCGTACTCTTGGCGGACGATCTGCATTCTTCTGGGTTCAGCTACGGCCGTCTTTTTACTCGGGTTGTATGACGATCTGCGGTCTGTCAGTGCGAATTGGAAGATTGCCATTCAATCCCTCGCTGCGGTGGTTCTCTACCTCGCTGGTTTCAAGATCAACCAGATGGATCTCCTGGGCGCCGGACACGTTCTCAGCTCGGGACTAAGTCTGTTGCTGACGGTTCTCTGGGTTCTCCTGATTACGAATGCATTCAATCTGATTGATGGCCTGGACGGTTTGGCGGCGGGATCTGCGTTGTTCTCGATGGCTGTGATGTTCGTGGTGGCGCTGCTCAGAAATGACCCAACGGTAAGCATTATGATCTTAGTGCTGGCTGGAGCGACCTGCGGCTTCCTGCGCTTCAATTTTCATCCGGCAACGATCTTCCTCGGCGATTCCGGCAGTCTTTTCATCGGCTATTTGTTGAGCGCCCTGGCCTTGGCTGGATCCGCGAAGGCGACGACCGCGATCGCTGTGGCCATTCCGGTGGTTGCGTTCGGCCTTCCTATCGTGGATGTCGCTCTTGCTGTCGTGAGGCGCCTCATCCGCGGCAGCCACCTGTTCTCCGGTGACAACGATCACATCCATCACCGGCTGTTGAAAAAAGGTTTTTCCCACCGGGAAGCTGTAATCCTCTTGTATGCCATTTCCGCGGGATTCGGACTTCTCAGTCTCTCGCTGCTTCATGGCCAGAACAGAATTGCTTTGGTCTTGAGCGTGGTAGGGATCGGGGTATGGTCCGGTGTTCGCTATCTGAGATATGCCGAAATCTCCGAAGTGCAAGGCATTTGTGCGCTGCTCCTGCGGCGCAGGCAGATTCTTGCCAACAATCTTGCTGTCCGGCAGGCGGCCGAGGCACTGGAGTCCGGTTCTGATTTCGACGGGATTTGCAAGGTCGTGCGGACAACTCTCGAACCTCTGGGTTTTGCCGGCGTATGTTTTCAGTTGGATGCGAAAAACGGCGCTTCCAACGGGCTGTTTGCACCCTTGCGGGACGATGGAAACGGCGGGCTCTGGTGCTACTGGGGTGATGAGTTAGCCCGCAGGCCGGAATGGGAACTCCGCCTGGAACTGGCTCCGCTTGAGGAGCAGAGCCTTGGCAAGGTATCGCTGTTTCGATCGTCATGTGCTGAGCCCATCTGCGTGGATAGTCATCTCTTGTGTTCGGCATTTCGGGTGGCACTGTCCGGCGCTGTCGATCGTGCCCTGGCCAACGGGTCCGCCCATGCAGGAGAAAACGAACTCGTCGAGGTCGCAAGGGCTCATCGAGCAGGATCCATCTAGTCTGCTGGTTAGTTTCCCAACACGAGCGGCGTCGCAGAGTCCTGTTCAACCAGTTCCCGTGCCAAGGAGTAAACCTCACTGCAGCTTGCTCCTGCCACGACCCACGACGTATTTAAGGTCGCGATCTCCGGCTCCTTCTCCGCTACCCGCGCTCCCGTTTGCTAATCCTGCCTCGGAAGCCCGAATCACACCAAAATTGCCTGTCCGCTCTTAACAAGGAGCACTGCAGGAGCGCTCCACCCGCTGCATAGAACAAGGCCCTCTTCATCGTTTCGATGAAGAGGGCCTTGCTGTTTCAGAAAGCAAAGGCTTCTGTTCCGGCCACGTCTAAGGGTATGCTTCCCAGGTGAAATCCTGATTTGGCTGCGAAAGACGGTTCCTACACAATCCCATGAATTACTTCGGCAGAACTATTGTTCGTAGCACCCTGAGCATTCTCGTGGCTCTTGCGGCCGGGCTGCTCCCGGCGCTGGGGGCGCAGGAGAGCAGGCCGATGCGCCGGCCCTCCGCGGCGGCCACCGCGAAGAAATCCGCCGCTCTTCCTCCGGCTGCGATCCAGACCAATCGGAATCTTGGCAAGGCCTACTACGAGCAGGCCAAGTACGCGGAAGCCCTTGCGGCTTTTCAGAAAGTGGTTGCCTCGGGCCACGCGCTGGCGGCGGATTATCTGAATCTCGGCCTTGCGCTGATGCAGGCGAACCAGTTGGACGAAGCGCTCGGCGCGTTGACCACGGCCAGGCAGATGGACGCGGGCCTGCTGGCTGCCGAGTACAATCTGGGCATCCTCTATAAGCGCGAGTTGCGTTATCCCGATGCGCAGGCCGCATTCAAGCGTGTGGTCGCCGCCGACCCCGCTGATCCGGCCGCTTTGTTCAACCTGGGCAATGTGCTCTTTGCGCAGCGGAAACTCGAGGAGGCGCTGGAGGAATACCAGCGCGTGATCGAAATGGGTTTCGGTCGCGGGCAGAATTTCTACGTTGCGTCGCTCTTCCGCACTTTCACCACGCTCACGCAATTGAAACGTCCCGGGGAAGCCCGCGGATTTCTCGATCTGCATCAGAAGATGCATGGCAAGGTGCCCGATGTCTCGCTGCAGAACGCCGCGCTCGAAGGCGGGAAGTACGGCATGATCATTATCCCGCTGGCGCCCCTTCCGGCAATGCGGCCCAGAGCCGGTGCCGAAAAGATAACGTTCTCCGAGATCACGGCGAGGCTGGGGCTGTCGTCGTTTTCCGCGGGCGCGGCGCCGGCGGTGGAGGCGCCGCTAACCATTCAGAAGACCGCGTATTCGACGGACTTTGCCCGCAGCAGCCTCGTGCCGCTTTTCGGCCCCTCGGTGGCCGTCGGAGATTACGATGGCGACGGCCTTCCCGACCTCTACGTGGTCAACCCGGCCGGAACGAATCACCTTTTCCACAACAACGGTGACGGAACATTTACCGACGTGACGGAAAAATCCGGAGTCGCCGGCCCCGGGGCCAGCCTTTCGGCCGCGTTCGCCGATTACGACAACAGCGGGAAGAGCAGTCTCTTTGTCGCCGGCCTCGGCGGCGTTCGCTTGTACCGCAACAACGGCGACGGCACATTCACGGACCAGACCCAAAAGGCCGGACTGCCCGCCGCGCCCGGAGAGCTGGACACCAGCGCGGTGCTATTCGACGCGGACAACGACGGCTTCCTGGACCTGCTTGTCACCGCGTACACCGATCTGAATTCGCCGCCGCAAAAAGAGGCGTTCCTCTTTCCGGACGATTTTGCGGGCGCTGCCGTTCGTTTCTATCGCAACAACGGCGATGGCACGTTCACGGAGATGACCCGCGCCGCCGGCCTGGCCTCCGCGAGCGGCCGCGTGCGAAAAGCCCTTTTTGCGGACTTCAACAACGATGGCTTTCAGGACCTCCTGTTCGTCCGCGACGATGGACCGCCGCTGCTTTATACCGGCCAGGGTGAGGGCAAGTTCGCGGACCGCACGCCGCAAGCGGGGAAAGACCTGGCGCAGTCGGTTGCGCTGGATGCGCAGGTGGCGGACTTCGATCACGACGGCAATTTCGACCTGGTGCTGTGGACGCCCGCCGGCTACCGAGTGCTCATGAATCGTGGCGACGCCAGATTCGTTGCCGTCTCGGCCCTTCCGCCACTGGCTGCTCCGGCCGGCCCGTTCGCATTTCGCGGCACCACTGCGGATCTGAACGGCGACAGTTTTGAGGATCTGCTGGCCGCCGATGCTCAGGGGAATTGCCGCTTCCTCGTCAATCGCGTCCGGCATTTCGAAGCGGTGCCCTGCCCGCTCTCCGCCAGCGCGGACGGCCGTTTTGCCGGCCTGGCGCCGGCCTGGCTCGGGAAGTCCGGCAGTCTCGATCTGGTAGGAATGACGCGCCTGGGCCATCTCCGTGTCTTCGAAAAGGACGGCCCTCCCGGCCGCTGGCTGGAAGTGAAGCTCAGCGGGTCGAAGAGCACCACGCAGGGCGTCGGGGCGGCTCTGGAATTCAAGGCGGGAAATTTCTACAGCAAGGTTCAGGCCACCGGCGGCACGGTCCGCATGTACCTTGGCGATCTGGCGCGCATCGATGTGCTGCGCGTAACCTGGCCGAATCTGATCGTGCAGAACATGACCAACGTCGCGACCAACCAGCGCGTCGAAGTTCGCGAGTCCGAACGCCTGGCCAGTTCCTGCCCGCTGCTTTACATCTGGGATGGCAAGAGCTTCGTCTACCTCACCGACGTCCTGGGCATCGCCCCGCTCGGTGAAATGTCGGCCGACGGAAGCGGCGTTCCTCCGAACACGGAGGAATACGTGCGCCTGCCGGACTCCCTGCCGGAGCAGGACGGTTCCTTCGTCTTTCAGATCAGCGACGAGATGCGCGAGGTGGAATATTTCGACCGGGTGCAGATGCTCGCGGTGGATCATCCCGCGGGCGCGGCGATCTACGCCAACGAAATCTATTCTGCGACGGCGGTCGCTCCCGCTCTCTCCGCCCTTGGCGAGAAGCGTTTCCCGCTCTCGGCAGTGGATGACCGCGGCCAGGATGTTTTGCCCCTGCTGCGCGAGCACGACCGCCGCTATCCTGCCGCGTTCCGTCCCGCGCGCTTGCTGGGTCTGGCGGAGCTTCACACCCTGACGCTGGATCTGGGCAGTCTCCCCGATTCGGCCCCCGTGGCGCTCTGGCTGACAGGATGGGTCTTCTGGGCGGACTCGAACGGCATCCGCGCGGCCAGTTCGAGTTCCGAGTTGCGCATGATCTCTCCTTTTCTTCAGGTGCGCGATGCGCAGGGGCGATGGGTCACGGTGATTCCCGACATCGGCATCCCCAGCGCCACCGATCGCACCATGCGCGTGGACCTCACGGGTAAATTCCTCTCCCCCGATCATCACGTGCGCATCGTCACCAACCTCTGCGTCTACTGGGATCAGATCTTTTTCACCCTCGGCGATTCCGCGGCGCCCGCTTCGGCCGAACTGCCGTTGCTTTCCGCGGATCTCCACTACCGCGGTTTCTCCACGCCCACCAGCGATCCTTCGCACCGCCAGCCGGATTCTTTCGACTATGACCACGTTCTGGCCGAAGCCCCGTGGAATCCCCCGCTGGGTCCTTACACGCGCTATGGACCGGTCGAAGCGCTCCTTCGCAAGCCGGACGATCAACTTGTGGTGATGGCTCCGGGAGATGAGTTGACGGTGCGATTCGACGCCACGCGGCTTCCGCCACTCCGGTCAGGATACCGGCGCACTTTCTTCCTGCGCCTGAGCGGCTGGGCCAAGGATGGCGAGCCGAATACCGCATTCTTCCGGACGGCGGAACCCTTGCCCTCTCGCCGCATGTCCCAATACGGGTTGGCGTCGAACAAGGCCCGCCGCCGCGACCGTGAGCATCAGCGTTACCTGCGCCTCTTTCAGACGCGCCCCGCTTACGCGCTGATTCCGCCGCTCACACCATTCGCCGCTCACTAACGGCGCGGCGGAAAACTTGCGCCCTCGAAAGCGCTCAGCTTGCAAAGACGTTGCGGATCAAAAACCACAGGTTGGCGGGGCGCTCGGCCAGGCGGCGCATAAACCAGGCGTACCAATAGGTGCCGTAAGCGACGAGCACGATGGAACGGTAGCCTTCGCTGGCCAGACGCTCCTGCTCGGCGCGCTGGATGCCGAAGAGCATCTGGACTTCGAGGGCCTCCTTGGGGAAGCTTTCCTGCGCGGCAAACGCGGCGATGCGGCGGATGAGCGCGACGTCGTGCGTGCCGAAGGCGGCGCGGGGGCATTGCCCGGCGGCCTGCGCGCGCAGCATCTCCTGGGCCAGGGCGAAATAGTTTTCGTCAACGTCGCCTTTGCGCGGAAAGGCGGTCTCCGGCGGCTCGCTGTACGCGCCTTTGACCAGGCGAATGGACGGGCGCAGGGGCAGAAGTTTCGCGAGGTCGTCTTTGGTGCGGTAGAGATAGGCTTGCAGGCAGATGCCCACGTTGGGGAAAACCGCGAGGGCGCGGCGGTAGAGATCCAGCGTCACGTCCACGTAGTTGCTGGCTTCCATGTCGATCCACACGATGCAGTCTTTTTTCTCGCGGGCGATAATCTCCTGCAAATTGGCGAAGCAGAGGTCGGGAGAAAGGTCCAGGCCGAGCTGCGTGAGCTTGACGGAGATCTCCGCGCGGAGGTTTTGCCCGTGGATGCGCTCGAGCGCGCCCAGGTAGTGTTCGGTGACTTGCTTGGCTTCGCCCGCGTCGTTGATGTTTTCGCCGAGGTGCGTGAAGACCGCGCCGATCTTGCGCACGCTCAGGGCCTGCGCGGCGCGCAGAGCGTCCTCCAGGGTTTCGCCGGGCATGAAGCGGGAGACGCTGCGGCGCACGAAGCGGTAGCGCGAGGCGCGCTCGCGGAGCCGCGCATTTTGCGAAGCCGCCAGCAGCAGTGAACGCATGAGGCTCATGAGGTTCTCCATCCCCAGGGAGTTGGAATGCGGCCGGTTCGCGCCGGAACCGCCCCCATTCTAGACGAGATTGCCGCGCGCGACGCGTCTGTTGCTTCCGCAGCGGACCGCCGCGCGCCTGGCTATCTCCTGGCGTAGGCCCGCGACGCGGTGATCCCTTTTCCTTCGCTGACGGTGATGGTCTGTCCCGCGGCGATGTTGCTGAGTCTGTCGGTCTGCCCGCTGGGCCAGCGGATTTCGAGACTGTCCGCCCGGGGCAGCGTGCCAAGACCAAAGGTGAGGACCAGTTCGCTCGCGGAAAGATAACTGGAGCCGCTGCGCAGCATCTGCGACTGCACCGCGCCGCCGGAGGTGAGCCGGACGACGGCGCCGATCCCGTCGCGGTTGGATTTTACGCCCGTGAGCTTCACGCGCAGGCTGTTGTTGCCGCCGCCTTGGTTGAGGAACAGCGCGGGAGAGCCGCCGTTGCTGGTGACCAGCAGGTCCAGCCGGCCGTCATTGTTGATGTCGGCGTAGGCGGCGCCGCGGGCCACGCGAGGCCGGTTGAAGGCGGCGCCCATGGTGCGCGTCGCTTCCTGAAATTGCCCGTTGCCGAGATTGCGGAAAAGGTGCGGCGGCTGCGCGTAGCTGACCTCCGCCTGGACGCGCTGGATGTCCGGGTCCAGGTGGCCGTTGGCCACGAAAATATCCGGCCAGCCGTCGAGATCGTAATCGAAAAAGAAACAGGCGAAGCCCAGGGAGAGGAGCGAAGCGCGGCCGATCTCCGAGGCCGGAGCGACGTCGACGAAGAGCCCGTTGCCCTCGTTGTGATAGAGGGCCAGCATCTGATTCGAGAAATTGCTGATGAGGATGCTGGAATGCCCGGAGCGGTCGTAGTCGGCGGCGTCGGTGCCCATGCCCGCGCGGGCCACGCCGTCTTCGCTGAAGGCGATGCCGGCGATGATGCCCTTTTCGGTGAAGGTGCCATTGCCGTTGTTGCGGTACAGCTTGTTGGGCTGGGTGTCGTTGGCGAAGAGGAGATCGGGCCAGCCGTCGTTATCGTAGTCGAGCACGGTGACGCCGAGGGTTTTCGAGGTGGGGTCGGAGAGCCCGGCCTTCTGCGTGGCGTCTTCGAAGGTGCCGTTGCCGCGATTGTGCCAGAGGCGCACGGAACTTCCTTTGTAGGATTCCGGCGTGCAGTAGGACTTCGCCTTTCCGGTGAGCGTGCAGTACAGGTCGGTCTCCGGGGACCATTGCACGTAATTGCCGACGACCAGATCGAGGTGCCCGTCCTTGTCGTAATCGACCCAGGCGGCGCTGGTGCTGAACTCCTTGAGGCCGCCGAGCCCGGCCTTCTGGGTGACATCGCTGAACGTGCCGTTGCCGTTGTTGTGGAAGAGCCGGCTCTGGCCGAAGGCGGTGAGGAACAGATCGTCGAAGCCGTCGTTGTCAAAATCGCCGACGGCGACTCCCATGCCGTACATCTCGATGTCCAGGCCGGCCTTGTGGGTGACGTCGGTGAAAGTGCCGTCGTGATTGTTGTGGTACAGGCGCGGGGTGGAGTGCTGGCGGATATGCCCGGGCCAGTCCATGCCGTTGGCCAGGAAAATGTCGGGCCAGCCGTCGTTGTCGTAGTCCAGGAACGCCACGCCGGGGCCCAGCGTTTCGGGCAGGAATCTTTTTCCGAAGCCGCCGGTGTTGTGGACGAAGCGGATGCCGGCCTGCTGGGTGATGTCGCGAAAGCTCACCGGGGAGGACAGGGCGGCGGCGCCCTGCCCGGCCTGCAGGAGCAGAAACGCAGCGAGGGTGCAGACGGCGACCGCTGCGAGGAACGGTTTCACGCGAGATCCTCTCATTGGCGGCCGGGGCCCAGCGCCACGGAAACGTGTTCGTGGACCGCCTGGCGCTCGTTGTTGTCCTCGGGATGCGCCTGACGGTAGGGGCCGGTGATGGTTTGTGCGGATTCGTCGGCCTTGAAGCGCAGATAGCGCGCCTTGTACTCGTTGGCGCGCTGTTCGTCGCCGAGGCCGTTGTAGCAGAGCATCAGGTTGTAATTGGCTTGCAAATCTTCGGGATCGATTTCCAGAACCTGCAGGAACTCCCGGACGGCTCCGGCGTAGCGCTTCTGCACGAAGAGGATGCGTCCGAGTTCGTCGCGGACCACGCGGTCGCGCGGGTATTGCGCGAGCACCGAGCGCAGGCGCGCGGCGGCCTCGTCGAAGCGGCTCTCGCTCTTGAGCACCCGGGCGTAGAAGTAGTTGGCGCGGGCCAAATCGGGCCGCAGGGCCAGCGCTTTTTCGAGCGCGGCGCGCGCGCCGGGGATCGCGCCTTCCTGCACACGCACGCGGCCCATGTTCACCCAGCCGTCGGCATTCTGCGGGTCCAGTTGGGTGAGTGTTGCGAACGCGGATTCCGCGCCGCGCAGATCCCCCTGCAGAAAGAGCCCGATGCCGTAGTCGTTCCAGCGCACCCAGTCGTCCTTGGCGAGCGCAACCTGCGGCGCAGGCGCCGGCACGGAGCGCGGCAGGACCCGGAGCGACTTGGTGTCTTCGGCGACGGCGATGATCGGGAGGTCGGGGATCTGGTGGAGGTTTCCGGAGACGTGCGAGGCGTCGCCGGTGAACGCCCACTTGCCGTCGTCGTAATGCTTGCTCACGCCGGGATGCGCGTCGCCGGAGTCGCGGACCCCGGCGTAGGCAAACTGCGTGTTCCACCAGGCGAACTTGCGGTAATTGAGCTTGGCGTGCAGCGTGATTTTTTCCCCGGCGTTCTCCGGAATGTGCAGCCGGTAATGCACGGTGTCCGCGGCGCCGGGCGGGATGAGGCGGACGTAGACGACGGAACGCGTGGCCCAGGCATTCCGCTTGTTGATGGGATTGCCGTGCGCGTCGATTTGCAGCGAGCGGTAGAAATGAGCCCCGGGCTCGACGGGGCCCTTGCCGCCATCCTCGGCCATGCCGCTCCAGAAAAGGGTCTGGCCTTTTTCGTCGCTGGCTTGCAACTCGAGCCACACGTCGAAGGCGTCCACGGTGCCGCCGGGGAAGAAGTGGCCGACTTTCTTGGTGCGCACGACCACATCCACGCGCACGTCGTCGCCGCGGCGCACGGCGGCGTCCACGCGGCCGAGCGGCGCGGTGAGTGCCCGGGCTTCTCCGGCGGGTCCGGCGGGGCGGGGCTGTTCGGCTTCCTCGCCGACGGCGAAGGTGGTGGCCAGTTCGGCGCCGGGCGCTTCGCCGCCCGCCTGCTGCGGACCGCCGCGGGAGAGGGCGAAGATGTCCACGGAGAGGTTGCCGTTCTGCAGGAATTTGCGGCTGAGCTCGATCTGCGTCTGGTCCTGGTTGGCGAAGGGCAGGGCGGTGTTCGCGCCGGGGAAGCGATGGGAGTGGACGAAGCCGTTGATGTTGCCGTCGTCTTTGGAGGGCACGAGGGGCATGTGGCAATCGGGGCACTTCAGGGGCGAAGCGGGATAGTAGAAGGAGCGCGCGCCTTCCCCGGAAACCCCGCTGGCCTGCCAGTTGTCGTATTCGTTGAACCCGCGCAGCCAGCGGTAATTGTTCACCGGGACGTCGAGATGCACCTTGTGGCAGCTCGCGCAGAACTCCGGGGTCTGGGTCTGCATGAAGGGCTTGAGGAAGGTGCGGCGGTGGGGTTCGGGATTGAGGCGCACGAGGAAATCATGGACCGTGCGCAGCAGCGGATTTTCGCTGGCCGCCAGCTTGTGCAGCTTGGGATATTCGAGCACGAAGTCGCCCTGGCCCATGGTGCTTTTCACCTGCACGATGCTGTGGCACATCATGCAGCTCAGGCCGGCCTTGGATTCGGGGCGGTCCACGATCTGCTTGATGGGCGTGTCGAACTCGCCGCTGAAGAGCAGGGCGGGATCATGGCAGCCGGCGCACCACTTCGACGGTTTTACGCCGTTGACGTCCTGCATGTACTCGACGGCTTTGCGGTACCACTGATTGTTGAAGGAAGAAAAGTGATGCGCGGAGCTGTTCCACTGATCGTAGACGTCCTTGTGGCAGCGCTGGCAGGCGTCGGACTGCATGAAATATTGCGCGGGGATGGTGCCGCCGTCGAGGGTCTGCGCGGAGCTGGGGAAGAAGCGGCCCTGGGGGCCATCGCCCTCCTGGTCCATGGTCGCGGGAGCGATCGGGGGATTGCTGATGCGATTGGATCTGGAGCCGCGCCACATAACTTCGCGAGCCCACCAGCCTCCGTAGGCCAGGGCGGCCGTGAGTACCAGCAAAGTTGCCACGCGCAGCGCGAATTGGCGGGTACCGGCGGCTTGTCCGCGCGAAGCGAGCCGGGAGGCAACAAGGAGCAGCGCACCGCTGGCGGACAGCACAATGTGCGCCATGAGCCAGGCATGCAGGCGACGCGGGGTACCCAGAAAGAGGAAGGCGACGCCGATGGCCGCGCCCGCGGCCAAGAGGATCCAAGCGAGGCGCGCGGCGAGACTCTCGATGGTCGTGAGGCGCGCCAGGATCGGCAGGAGCAGGGCGGCGAGCAATAGGCCGAGGGCCGTGTGCAGCAGAACGACGCCGAAATAGGCGATGGTGGCGGACGGAAAGGCGTAGAGATAGAGGCCGCTGGCGGCCAGCAGCCACACGGTGAGAAGAGTCTGCCGCTTCATCTGGACCCGTTCGAAGGCGATGATTCTTTACCTTGTTACCGAGAGACAGGGGATTTTCTGAATTTTAGTGGATGAAGTCAATCGGAAAGGATCTGCATCGCAAGAACGGCCAGCGGAAATCGTCAATGCTGGAGGGTTATTTCTTTTTTCTCTGGGTGTCGGGCGCTGCGGCAGCAGCCGCAATCCCGGGCAACGGGGACTCTTTTGTCTCCGGCCATTCGGGTGCGGCGCGAACTAAGTCTGCAAGGGTCGTCTTCTCCATGAGGTCGAAAATGGCCGTGCGCAGGGGAAGCCAGTCATTGTGCAGGGGGCAGGGATGCCCGGGCGAGCACTCTTCCAGTCCAAAAATGCATTTGTCCGAGAGCCCCGAACCTTCCGCGGCGCGCACCAGGTCGGCAAGGGTGATCGCCTCTGGCGCGCGGCCCAGCTCCATGCCCTTACCGGGGCCGCGGAAGGAGCGCACCAATCCGGCGCTGGTCAGGCGTTGCAGGATCTTCGCCAGGTAGGCTTCGGATACCCCGACCTTCGCGGCGATCTCATGCGCGGGGGTCAGTTTTCCGGGAGCCTGTTTGGCGAGAAACTGGGTGGCCCGGACCGCGAGTTCCGAAGCGTGTTGGAAAACCATACGAAACGCCTTTAAATACGAATTATAGAGTGTGTATTCCGAAATAGCCTGGATGTCAAGTCCAAATCTGCGTCTGGCCTGCAGCAAGCTCTGGTTTTCCGGGACGACTCCAAAGATAGTTGCAAAGTAATGACCAGAAGCGCAGTTAAAGGCTTATTGACGCGCTGCGGTGGGTAGGCAATAATCCCCAGCGAGATCTCACTCATGATCTATTCAAAACCGTGCGAGTATGCAATCCGCGCCCTCTCCAATCTGGCGTCTGCCAAGGACGGCACGGCCCGGGCCGATGAGATTGCCGCGGCGGAAAACCTCCCGGCCCCGGTGCTGAGCAAGATTCTGCAGGAACTGGTGCGCAAGGGGCTGCTCAAGTCGCGGCGCGGGCCCGGCGGCGGCTTCCAGCTAGCGCGCGGCGCGGAGCTCATCACCCTGCGTGACGTCGTGGCCGCAACCGACGGTCTCGATCAGTTTCAGGATTGCGCCGTGGGCCTCGAGCGCTGTTCGGACGACTCCCCCTGCCCGCTGCACGACCAGTGGAAGGATTTGCGCGCGGGTTTTCTGCAGTATCTCCAGGACACCACCCTGGATGTGATGGCGCGCACCGTGAAGCGCAAGAAGGAATTGCTGCGGGACCTGAAGAAGACCTCGCGAACCTGACCCTGTACCTCGTTGTCGTTCGCGGCGCATCCTCCTCCGCCCAGCCCCCTCGCGACTTGTATTCAGAACGCAAGCCAGCGCATCAGCGCGCCGGCCAGCGCTCCGCCCACCAGTGGGCCCAGCACCGGCACCGGCGCATAGCCCCAGTCCGAGCCGCCCTTGCCGGCGATGGGCAGAAGCGCGTGCGCCAGGCGCGGCCCGAAATCGCGCGCGGGATTGATGGCGTAGCCCGTCGTTCCCCCGAGCGAGAGTCCGATGCCCCACACCAGGCTGCCCACCAGATACGGCCCGAGTCCCGCGGCGGGTCCCGTCCCGGCAACGGCCTTCGAAAAGATAGCGCCCACCACGAATACCAGGACAAACGTGGCGATGATTTCGCTCCCTAGATTCGCCGCGAAGCTGCGGATCGCCGGCACGGTGCAGAAGCAGGCCCGCTTCAGTTCGGCATCCGGCGTCTCCTTCCAGTGCGGAAGATAGTGCAGCCACACCAGGGCGCTGCCCGCCAGCGCGCCGAGCATCTGCGCCGCAAGATACGGCGCGCACTTCGCAAAATTGCCGGAGCGTACGGCCATGCCCAGGGTCACCGCGGGGTTCAGGTGGGCGTCGGCGCTGCCGCAAGCGATGGCCGTAAAAACGCCGGTCATGACCGCCAGCGCCCATCCGGTGGTGATCACCATCCACCCCGCGCCTTCCCCTTTCGAGCGCTTCAGCAGCACGCCGGCCACCGCGCCGTCGCCCAGCAGTATCAGCATCATGGTGCCCAGGAATTCGCCCACCAACGGGGATGTCATCGCTCTGCTCCTCCTCGCATCAATCCACCCAGTCGAACGAGCGCGTTACGGCCTTCTTCCACTGGCGGTACATCTCCGCGCGCCGCGCTTCCGCGAGTTGCGGTTTCCATCTGTGATCCACGGCCCAGTTGGCGCGCAGTTCCTTCGTATCCGCAAAAAACTTCACCGCCAGCCCCGCGGCGTAAGCCGCGCCCAGCGCCGTGGTCTCCTGAATCGCCGGGCGCAGCACTTCGCGATTGAGGATGTCCGCCTGGAACTGCATCAGCAGATCGTTGCCCACCATGCCGCCGTCCACGCGCAGGGAATCGAGCGCGATGCCGGAATCCTGCTCCATCGCTTCCACCACTTCGCGGGTCTGGAAGGCGGTGGCTTCCAGAGCCGCGCGCGCCAGGTGCCCGCGGTTGGCGTAGCGCGTCAGCCCGGCGATCACTCCGCGCGCGCTGGCCTTCCAGTAGGGGGCGTAGAGCCCGGAAAAAGCCGGCACAAAATAGACGCCACCGTTGTCCGGAACCGTGCACGCCAGCGCCTCGATGTCGCTGCTCTTTTCGATGAGCCCGAGATTGTCGCGCAGCCACTGCACCAGCGCGCCGGTGATGGCCACGCTGCCTTCCAGCGCGTAGCGCGCCTTCTCCTGCCCGAACTGGTAGGCCACGGTGGTCAGCAGGCCGGACTTCGACGGCACGATGCGCTCCCCGGTGTTCATCAGCAGGAAGCAGCCCGTGCCGTAGGTGTTTTTCACTTCCCCGGGCTGGAAGCAGGCCTGGCCCGCCAGCGCGGCCTGCTGGTCGCCGAGAATGCCCGCCACCGGCACGCCGGCGATTTCCGCCAGCGCGGCCGTGCCGTAGACCTCGCTGCTCGAGTGGATCCGCGGCAGCATAGCGCGGGGAATTTCGAACGCGCCGAGGATGGCTTCGTCCCAATCGCGCGTAGCCAGGTTCATGAGCTGCGTGCGGCTGGCGTTGGTCACGTCGGTGACGTGCATGCCGCCGTTCGCTCCGCCGGTGAGGTGCCAGGCCAGGTAGCTGTCCACCGTGCCGAAGAGCAGCTCGCCGCCTTCCGCCCGGGCTCGCGCCCCCGGCACGTTCTCTAAAATCCACCGCAGCTTCAGCCCGCTGAAATAGGTGCTCAGCGGCAGACCGGTCTGCGCGCGGAAGCGGTCCTGCCCGCCCGCGGCGGAGTAGCGCGCCACGTCCTCGGCGACGCGCATGTCCTGCCAGACGATGGCGTTATAGACCGGCCGCCCGGTCCGGCGCTCCCAGACGATCGAGGTTTCGCGCTGGTTGGTGATGCCGATGGCCGCGAGATCCGCGGCGCGCAGGCCGCGCTGCGCCAGCGCTTCCGCGATCACTTCCTTGGTGCGCCGCAGGATCTCCAGCGGATCGTGCTCGACCCAGCCGGGCTTCGGAAAGATCTGCTCGTGTTCTTTCTGCGCCACGGCGACGGCCCGCGCGGCGCGGTCGAAGATCATGCAGCGCGTGCTGGTGGTGCCCTGGTCGAGCGCTGCGATGTAGTTCTGCGTCACGGTGCGCATCCTGAGACTGCCGCGCCTCCGGCCGCTAACGAGCGCCGGAAGCGAGCTTCCGTCATACTCAAAATCTCTCGGAAATGCCAGCGAAGGTTTCTGCGCAATCCGCACTGGCCGCCGTGGACGGCTGCATCGTCACCCCGGCCACGGCGCGTGGATCGCCGCATCCGCACCCCCACAAAAGAAAAGCAGCCGGACGGAAGCACCGCCCGGCTGCCCTGTCTTTCCGGAAGCCGCCTAGAAGATCAGCTTAAGCGCGAACTGGATTTCCCGCGGCCCGCGGTCTCCGGTCACGGCGCCAAAGGTGGGACTGGCGCTTTTCGATCCCGCGCCGTTGATGGGATCGGCGACCACGAAGCTGGTATCCAGGCTGTTGTACTGCGCATGGTTGAAGGCGTTGAAGAGTTCGCCGCGGAACTCCAGCTTGGCCGTTTCGGCCGCGGCCCAGCCCTGGTGCTTGCCGAACCACGGAAACTCAAAGGCCTTGAAGATGGAAAGGTCCCAGTTGTTGACGCCCGGCTGGCGCAGCACGTTGCGCCCCGCATTGCCGAACGCTCCGGCGGCGGGCTGCACGAATGCGTCGGTATTGAAATAGTGCGCCAGCGTCCGGGCGCCCTTGTCCAGGTTGGGGTTGGCGATCAGGTCCGGCCGCTGGCATTCGTAGGCTCCGCCGCCGGTTCCCGTGCCGGCCACGTCCTGCGACAGACAGATGTTGGTGGGGGTGCCGGAGCGGAAGGTGGCGATGCCCACGAACTTCCAGCCTTGCAGCGCCTGGCGCGCGATGCCGTGCGTCTGCGCGAAGAACGGCAGCTCCCAGCTGTAGTTGATGCTCAGGGAGTGCGGGGTGTCCTGGTTGGCCAGCCCCTTTTCCCCGGCGGTGTTGAAGGCGTTCTGCACCGGGGCGAAAGCCGCCTCGGTGTCCTGGTTGGCCGTGTTGGTGATGTTGCGGCTGTACGTGTAGGAGCCCTGAATCTGGAAGCCGTGCGCAAGCCGCCGATCCACGCTGATCTGCAGCGAGTTGTAACGGCTGACGCCCGCCCGCTCGTTGTAGTTGATCACGTTGTAGCCCAGGAACGGCCGCACGGTGTCGGGCAGCACAACGCCGTTCAGAACGTTCAGGCGGCTGGCGTCCGGCACCTGATTGATGTTGCGGTTGCGGCCCAGGTGGATGCCGTGATTGCCCACGTAGGAAACGTCAAAAACCGTTTTGCTCCCGAGCTGGTACTGCGCGCCGAGATTGTATTGATAGGTGGTCGGGCTGTCGTAGGGATCCGCCAGCGCAAAAAGAAACGCCGGAGGCTGCGGCAAGGAAAAATTGAACGCCGCCAGGGAAGAAAAGCTCCCGCCGGAGATGTTGGCCACGATGTCATTGGGCAGTTGCCGCCCGAGGGAGCTGGTCTGCGAAAGCGCATCGCGGCCCGCGAAGATCCCCAGGCCGGCGCGCACCACGAGATTCTTCACCGCGCCCGGCTGCCAGGCCAGGCCCAGGCGCGGCTCCCAGTCGTTGTAGTGGCTGGGCAGAGTGGAGCGCGAGACGCCGCCCGTTCCCGGCACCACGATGCCGTTGGTCACGCTGCACAGCGTGGGATCCACGTTGCCCGCGGCATCGAACGCGGCCACCGAGCAGTTGCCCGGGTTGTAGGCGCTGACGCGGAAGTTGGAGATGTTGTTGGTCGCGGAAAAAATCTGCGCCAGCACCTGGTAGCGCAGGCCCAGGCTCAGCGTCAGGTTCGGCCGGAGCTTCCAGGTGTCATTGGCGTAAAACGCGTAATCGCGCTCGCGGTCGTAGACGTTGTTCTGCGTCTGTTCCTCGTTGTAATTGGTGAAGTTTCCCAGCAGGAAGTTCTCGAAGGTGTCGAACGTGAACGTCCCGGCGGTGTAGTTGGACCCGCCGTTGGCCGGCTCCGTTTTGCGGTTGAAGCGCAGGAAGCCGCCGAACTTGAAGTTGTGCTTGCCGGTGGTATAGGCCAGGTCGTCCTTGTACTGGAAATTGTCGGTGCGGTTATGGAAGGGAGCGCCGTTGCCGATCGCCCCGAAGCCGTTTACGCCGTTCAGCGCCGGGAACGAACCGCTGGTTTCCGGGAAGAGCTCCGTGTAGGTAAAACCCGCGCGCCCCGCGATTGCCGGATCGGACGTGGCCCCGGTCACGTAGCCCAGCTCGTTGCTGGAGTAGCCGAACTGGAAGTCGTTGATCAGCCGCGAGGTGAGCTGTGCGGTGAGCTTCACGATCGCGCTCTTGCCCTTCCAGGTCCAGTCCGTGTTCACCGAAGGGAAATTGTCGCAGGCGCCGAACAAGTCGCAGTTGATTCCGTTCAGGGACTGCGTCATCCCGATGTACCGCGCGGCGAAAACATAGCGGCTGCCGAAGCTGTGGTCCCAGCGATAGAGCTGCGTCATGTCGGTATTGACGCGCGGCGGGCTGGCGATGAAGTTGAACCCGCCCGCAATATTCGCGTTGGGCAGCGGATAGCGCTGGAGAAAGGCTGCGGCATTGGGATCGATCAGGCCAGCGGCGATATTCGGCTCGGTGAGGACGAGTTCCTGCGGATCGGCGGGCTGTATCGTGCACGGCGCGGGCGGCGTCACCGCGCAGGCCGGGTCCAGAATGCCCTGCCGTTGGCGCAGCGTGGGCACCGTGTCGGTAACGACGTTGCCGCGGCTCTCGTGCCGCCATTCCATGGAGACGAAGAAGAAATCGCTGGTGCGCTTCGTGTTATAGACGCCCGGAATCCAGAAAGGACCGCCGCCCGTGAACCCGTAATCGTTCTGGCGCAGCTTGCTCTTCTGCTGCCCGCTGGCGTTCAGGAACGTGTCGGTCGCGTCCAGCTTGTCGTTGCGCACGAAGTCGTACACCGTGCCGTGAAAATTCGATCCGCCGGACTTGGTGACTACGTTGATCACCCCGCCGGTGGCCCCGCCGAATTCCGCGCTGTAATCATTGCGCAGAATCTTGAACTCCTCGATGGAATCCACCGACGGAGTGACCAGCAGGTTGCCGTTTCCCCCGCTGTCCAGGTTGTATTCGCCGTCCACCAGAAAGAGATTGGAGTTCGACTGCGAGCCGCTCACGGACACCGAAGTGTCGCTGAACAGGCCCACGCCGCCGTTGACCCGCCCGTTATCCGGCGCGACGCCCGGCACCAGGTCCACCAGTTGGTTGAAGTCCCGCCCGTTCAGCGGCAGATCCAGGATCTGCTTGGAGCTGACCAGCGAGGCCAGCTCCGCCGATTCCGTCTGCAGCAGCGGCGCTTCGAGCGTGACCGTCACCTTCTCGGCGATCTCCCCCACGGTCAGTTGCACCGGCAGATCCAGCTTGTCATTGACGTGCAGCTCGATTCCCGAGGCCTCGTACTTCTTGAACCCGGCCTTTTCCACGCTCATCCGGTAGGAGCCGATCGGCAGGCTGTTGAAGAAGAAGATGCCCGCGCTGGACGTGGTCGTCTGGCGCACGGCTCCCGTCTCGGTGCGCACCACGATGACCGTGGCGTCCGGCACGATGGCGCCGCTGGTGTCCGTCACCGTCCCGGAGAGTGTGCCGGTAATTTCCTGCGCCGGAAGGCCGCGCGAGAAACCCAGGAGCAAAGCCGCCAAAAGAAAAGCGATTGTTTTGTGATTGCTGCGCACGGAGATCTCCCTCAGTAGAATCTTCGATGGTTGCAGTTCGTGGTGTCCCGCCGGCCGCCGCCGCGCATCCCGGCCCCGGCCGCCCTTGTCCCGTTTTTCCGGACCCCGAACCTGCCCTCGACCCCCAGGGAAGTGAAAACTTTAAATCGAATTAATACTAGAGAAGCTCCCGCTGTCAAGCAAAAAAACGCCCCCGCTAATCCCCGCTGCCGCGCCCCGCCGCCGGCCGCGTGGACTCCCGCACCACCAGCTCCGGCGTGCTGCGCCGGTGCACCACCGGGGCCGCCCGCTTTTCCGTCGCGGCGTTGATCCCGTCCATCACGATGCTCACCGCCAGCGCCCCCATGGCCTCCAGCGGCTGGCGCACGGTGGTCAGCGCAGGGGCCGCCAGCGCCGCCGGCGCGATGTCGTCGAAGCCGATGACCGAGCACTGCTCCGGCACTTTTATCCCCGCTTTGGTCAGCGCGCGCAACGCCCCGAACGCCGTCAGGTCGTCGAAGGCCAGCACCGCCGTAAAGCGCTTCTTGCGCCCCAGCAGCTCCTGCGTCAGGCGGTAGCCGGCTTCGAACCCCGAGTAGGTGTCGAACACATCGGGGAGCTCCGCGACCAGCCCCGGATCGATCTCCAGCCCCGCCCCTTGCGCGAATTTCTGCACGCCCTTCCAGCGCGGCGCGCTGTCAATGATCGCCTTCGGGCCGCGGATGAAGGCGATCTTGCGGTGCCCCAGCAGGTAGAGATGCTCCAGCGCCAGCCGCGCCCCCGCCTCGTTGTCCACCATCACCGAGCTGACCGTCTCGTTGGCCACTTCCCACCCGATGGTCACCACTGGGATATTGCGCTTGCTGAGATCGGCCAGCAGATTGATGTCCACGAAGAGCCAGTTGGCCACCACGATCAGCGCTTCCACGTGGCGCTCCAGGAGCATCTCCAGGTAGCGCTCGAAGCGGTTGCGCTGGTTTTGCGCGTCGGCGAAGAAGGGCAGGCAGGAAGTCGAAAAGAGCGCGTTTTCGATGCCGCGCAGCGTCGGCGTGCAGAAGGGGTCCAGGACGTCGAAGAACATGACGCCGACGGTGTGGCTGCGCTGGCTGCGCAGAAAACGCGCCATGACGTTGGGGCGGTAGCCGAGCCGCTTGGCCGTTTTTTCGATGCGTTCCTTCGTGGCTGGCGCGATGTAGCGGGCCAGCGGCGCGTTGTTGAGCACGATGGACACGGTGGCGGAAGAGAAGCCGCTCTCTTTGGCCACATCGCGCATGGTGACCACCTGCGATTTTGCTTTGCCTCGTTTCATCGGCGTGCTCCTCGCTCGGGCCGCTACTCCTCCGGAATTTCGAATGACAGCGGATTGCGGAAGCCGCGTGTCTTCCAGATGCCGAAGGCGATCCCCAGCCCCATCCACACCGAGCCCGCGATCATCGCCGGGCGGCTCAGGTTCACCCACAAGGCCAGACAGATGAGGAAGCCGAGCACCGGCGGAAGCAGATGGGTGAGCTTCTTTTCCGGTTCGCGCACGTAATAGCGCAAAAACGCCGCGGCGTTGACGCCCATGAAGGCGATCAGCGCGCCGAAATTGAGCATCTCCGCGCCCAGCCCGTAGGAGAGCACGAAGGAGCCGAGCAGCACGATCGCGCCGATGAAGAAGACGTTGTTCCGCGGGACGCGGTGCTTGGCGTCCACCGCCCCGAAAAACGATTTCGGCAGGGCGTTGCTGCGCCCCATGCCGTAGAGCAGCCGCGCCGCGCCCAGTTGCGCTCCCATGCCCGAGCCGAAATTCGCCAGCAGCAGCGTGAAGCCTACCACCCCGAACAGTGGCGCCCACATGCGCCCCGCCACGTGCACGTACGCCGTGTCCACATCCGGAAAGGGCTGCGCGGCCGGCCACACCAGTTGCGCCGCGTAGACTTCCACGGCGGAAAGCAGGCCGATGACCACGCAGGTGAGCACCGTGGCCAGCAAGATGTTGCGCCGCGGATTTTCCGCCTCTTCGGAAAGCGTGGAAATTCCGTCGAAGCCGATGTAGGTGAGCACGGCGATGGAAGTGCACCCGAACAAGCCGCCGTAACTGAAGGTCTGCGGGTCGTAGAAGGGCCGCGTGAAAAAGGCCGGGTCGCTGTGCGGGTGGCTGAAGAGGTAGCGCGCCGCGGCCACGAAGATCACCGCGATCACCGCGCCCATTCCCGCGGCCATGCCGGCGTTGAGGCGCGCGGAGGTCTTGACCCCGCGGATGTTCAGCAGCGTGAAGGCCGCGGCGAAGAAAATCTTCCAGGCGAAGACCGGCACGCCCGGCGCGAACTGATGCGCCTGTTGCGCGCACCAAATCGTGCAGATCAGCGGGTTGAGCATGTAGTCCATCACCATGCTCCAGCCGGTGACGTAGCCCGCCCCGGGATGAATCTCCTGCGCCACGTAGGTGAAGGCCGAGCCCGCGCTGGGATAGGCCCGCGCCATGCGCCCGTAACTGATGCCGGTGAAGAGCATGGCCACCATGGCGATGAGCAGCGCGGTGACCACGTGGCCGCGCCCGCGCTCGCTCAGCACCCCGAAGACGGACATCGGCGCCACCGGCTGGATCACGATCACCCCGTAGAGGATCAGGTCCCCCAGCGTGAGCGTGCGCCGCAGGCGCGGGCCTCCGCTGTTTTGTGCCTCCGTGCTCATGGTTTTCTCTTCCGCGTCGCTCGCCGCGGCGCTGCCGCGAGTTGCGCCGCGCGCATCCGGCTCTCGCGCGGAAACCTCCGGCCGTTTCTTTTGAATCGGTTCAAGTCACGTACTGTGCGCCGAATGCCCCTCTTCGCGCAAGCCCAAACCTGCCGCGCTGCCGCTGCGCCGGCCTCGCGCTGCGGCACTCCCGGAGGTGGAGGTCGCTCTCCGGCCACACCTGTTCTTCCGGCCAGTTTCCAAAGGCCTGGCATTTCGCGCATGCTGGCGGCGATCCATCGGTACTGGGGGGACTCCGCCGCACATGAAACCTGCACGCCCACCCAACACGGGCGCATGTAGCGCGGGGGAAGAACGTCCGCCCGCGGGCCGTTCCGCTGGCTCGGCTTTTCTGCTCCACGCCGGCGGATTCCTGGCAATTCTCGGACTGGCCGTGTGGCTGCGCTACACGCCGTTGCCGCTCGATCCCGTGCTGCACGGCTACGTGCAGGTCATCGCCGGCTTGCTGGCGGTGGTCTTCGCCGCTGTGGCCATCGTGCGTTTTTACGGCGTGCAGGACCGCGTCTCGCTGATCCTCGGCGCGGGCTTCCTGCTTTCCGGCGCCATCCTCATGGCCTCCAGCATTCTTTTCTTTCAGTTTTCGCGCGAGTCCGCCGCGCACATCCTGTCGGCGCCGGTGGCGTGGTGGGTCAACCGCTTGCTGCTTTGCCTGCTTTTCGTCGCCGCCTATCTGGTGGACTGGTTCCTTCCGAGGTCGCGGCATCCCAAGGGAGAAACCGCCGCCGCGCTCCTGAGCGTGGTGGGCCTCACGTATTTGATCACCGCCGCGCTGCGGCATCTTCCCGCGGAAATCTCGGCGCAGCCCGGCGCGCTCGTCCCCAACCCGTTGCAGTTGCTTCCCGCGGCGCTTTTTTTTCTGGCCCTGTTCGGCTACCGCGGCCGCCTGTTCTACGCCGATTCCGCCTTTGACCGCACCGTCTACGCCGCGGTCTGGTTGTGCCTTGCCGCGCAGCTTGCGGCCTCGCAGTCCGTGCGCCTGCTGGACGGGCCGTTTCTGCTGGCCCAGGGTCTGCAGGTGACCAGCTACGCCGTGGCCCTGGGCGGCGCACTGCTCGACAACGCGCGCCTCTTCCAGCAGGTGCGTCATCTCGCCACCAGCGATCCCCTCACCGGCCTCGCCAACTACCGCCGCCTGCTCGACGTGCTCGAAGCCGAGACCGAACGCACTAACCGCAACGGCCGTCCCTTCTCCGTTCTCCTGCTGGACCTCGACGGTCTCAAGCAGATCAACGACACCTACGGGCATCTCACCGGCACGCGCGCCATCCTGCGCGTCTCGGACATCCTGCGCGTGCACTGCCGCGCCATAGACATGGCCGCGCGCTACGGCGGCGATGAATTCGCTCTCGTGCTTCCGGAAACCGAGGAGGAAGAAGCGCGGCGGGTGGTCGAGCGCATCCGCGCGGTAATGGCCAACGATACGGAGCAGCCCTCCATCTCCGCGAGCATCGGGGTCAGCGTCTATCGGGGAGACGGCGAGCGCATTCAAAAGCTGCTGTCGCAGGCCGACGAAAAACTCTATTCGGAGAAGGCGCAGCGCAAGAAGCGCGGCGCTTCCCCCATCCAGACGAACCGACGGCGCACTCCGCGCATCACGTAAATTCCACGGAGCGCGCTGCCTCTACCTGGCCGGGGGTGCGGCCGGGGCGAACGGCACGAGCTGCTCGCTGATCTTGGCCTTGTCCCCCACGACCACGATGGTCATCTGTTCCGGCTGGATGTATTGCGCGGTGATGCGCTGCACTTCCGCCGGGGTCACGGCGTTGACCTTCTGCACGTAGGTTTTCAGGTACTCCTCGCCCAGCCCCTGCAGGTTCACGTAGCGCAACTGGCTGATCAGCGCCCCGCGCGAGGAGTTCTGGATGACGAAGATTCCGGAGAGATAGCGTTGGATCCCGGTCAATTCATCGGCGGGCGGCGCTTCCTTCCGCAGGCGCTCGATCTCGCCGAAGATCTCCTTGAGCGCCGGGCCGGTGACCCCCGTGGTGACGTCGGCGGTTTCCACCCAGTAGGCGTCGCGGTAGCGGCGCGAAAGTTCGCTGCGCGGCGAGTAGGTGTAACCCTTCTGCTCGCGGATGTTGGAGGTGATGCGCGAGCCGAACGAGCCGCCCAGCAGCGCGTTGGTTACCACCAGGGGGATATTGTCGGGGCTGGCCGCCGGGGGCACCGGCAGGCCCACGAAGAGCGTGGACTGCGCCGCGCCGGGGCGGTCGGTGACGTCCAGCACGCGCTGCGGCGCCGGCTTGGGTACGGCCACGGACGACGCCGGCCCGCGCGCCCAGTCGCCGAAGCTCTCGGCGATGGCTTTCTTCATGGCCGCGGCGTCGAAGCGCCCCGCCACGTAGAGGTGGGCGCGGGCCGCGCCGAAATTCCCGGCGTAGAACTGCTGCGCGTCGGCGATGGCCAGTTTCTCGAGGGTCGCCGCCTCCGGCAGCACCCGCCCGTAGGGGTGATCGGGGTAGAGAACCTTGCGGAAGCGTTCGTAGGCGATCTGCTGCGGCTGGGTGCGCGCAATCGCCAGGTGCCGCAGGGCGTCGTTCTTCAGCCGCGGCAGTTCCGACTCGGGCAGCAGGGCGTGACGGGCCACGTCCGCCATCAGCCGCGCGGCCTCCGGGCCGTATTCCGAGAGCACGTCGGTGGCGATCGAGCTTTCGTCCTCGCCCATGCCGATCTCCAGCGCGCCGCCCATCTGCGCCGCTTCCTCGGCCACCTGCTTGGCGCTGCGCGTGGCGGTGCCTTCCTTGAGCAGCTCGCCGGTCAGGCTGGCGACGCCGAGCTTCTCCGCAGGCTGGTTGGCCTGGCCGGCGCGCAGAACCAGGCTGACCGTGACCTTCGGCAGATTCCCGTAGGGCACCAGCGTGACCTGCATGCCGTTGGGCAGGGCGTAGTTTTCGTGCGCCGGCACGGTGAAGGCTTTCGGAGGACCGCCCGCCGGCGGGGTCTGCTTCGGCGCGGCGGGCGCCTGCGCAAAGACGGGAACGGCGAAAAAGAATGCGGCCAGAACCAGCAATCCGTTTGGTGTGCTTGTGCGCTTCATGATCGGTTCTCCTCTTCCTACTGGTTCTTCGCCGGCGCGGCCGGGGTTTTGGCGGGAGTCTCCGCCGGTTTGGCCTGCGGTTCGACGATCAGTACGGTGCGGTTCGCGGGGGTCAGATATTCCTGCGCCGTTTTCTGAATCAGCGCCGGAGTGACTTTCTGGAATTCCGCGGCGAGGGAGTTCACCCGCGCGGGGTTGTCGTCGAAGAGCGCGAAGCTCGCCAGCAGGTTGGCCAGGCCGAATCCGCCGAGGTAGCCCATGTTGTCGTAGAGGTCGGAGCGCAGCTTGACGCGCGCGCGGTCCAGAGTCTTCTGGTCCACGGGCTTGCTGCGCAGCGTGTCGATGGCGCTGTCGGCGGCGGCCAGGATGGTGTCGGGGTTCGTCGCGGGGTCGTAGAAGAGGCTGGCAATCCACAGCATCGGCCCGTTGTAGTCGTAGAGGTTGCCCAGCATGTTGATTCCGCCGCTGACGTCGCCGGTCAGCCCGCGCTTCTGCACCAGCTCCTGGTGCAGCAGGCTGTCGTCGCCCTGCAGCAGGAGCTGGTCAATCACGCCCATGGCGTAGTATTCCGGGGTGTTGCGCTCCGGCAGGTGATAAGCGAAAGCCAGAGCCGGACGGTTGGCCATGCGGTCGGGCTTCGTCGCGCGCTTTTCCTTGGTCTGTTTGGGCTCGGTCAGGTCGGGCTGCGCGGGGAGCTGCGAAGGCTGGAGCGCGCCGAAATATTTCTCGACGAAGCGTTTGGCCTCCGCCGGATCGAAGTCCCCGACGATGGCCAGCGCCGCGTTGTTCGGCGCGTAGTAGGTCTTGAAGAAGGAGCGCACGTCCACCAGCGTGGCGGCATCGATGTCCTTCAGGTCGCCGTAAAAATTGTGCGCGTTGTACCAGTTGGAATTGGCGTACTGCGGCATGTCCAGCCAGGGGAAGCCGCCGTAGGGCCGGTTCAGCACGTTGACCTTCACTTCGTTGCCGACCACTCCTTGCTGATTCTTGAGGTTGTCTTCGGTGACGGCGAGGCCGCCCATGCGGTCGGCCTCGGCCCACAGCGCGGTCTCCAGCTTGTTCGCCGGCAGCACCTCGAAATAGTTGGTGAAGTCGAAGCGCGTGGAGCCGTTCAGGATGCCGCCGTTCTGCTGGACGAGCTTGATGAACTCCATCTTGCCCAGGTTCTGCGAGCCCTGGAACATCATGTGCTCGAAGAGGTGCGCGAAGCCGGTGCGGTCTTTCGGCTCGATGCGGAACCCGATGCGGTAATAGACGGCGACGCAGACGGTGGGAGCGGTGTGGTCCGGGGAGAGCACGACGCGCAGGCCGTTGGGCAGCTTGAAGTACTCGACCGGAACGCGGAACTCCTTTTCGCCGGCGGGCGGGGCGGCCGCGGCCGGCGCGGCGGCGCCCAGACAGAGGGCCACGAGCGCGGCGAGGATTTTCAAGGCGAAGCGGGATTTTCTCTCTGGCGATGGCATGTTTCCTCCACGAACGGACGATCGGGCATGGCCGGTGATGCGGGCGGGATCCTGGGACACAAAAATAACACCCTTCTGGTAAAGACGGATAAATTGGAAGGAAGTTTCATGATTTGAAGAGTGGTGACAGAGGAAAGCATGGCGGTGGGGAGGGCTGGCGCATTTTCTTGTCTCATTGTGAGCCGGGAGGAGGGGGGAGGGGGTGTACCGGTGCCGTGGCGACGGAAAGAGTGCGGTTGTGCTTGATTGCAAAGGAGTTAGGCGGTGGCCGTGGGAGAAAAGAGTGCGCAAGTTATTGAGAATGCAGGAGATGAAGCGGGGAGAAGAGGTAGAGAAGTAATGAGGTAACGAGGTAAGGAGAGGAGGTGAGCGGTGAGGTGCGAGGGTCACGGCGACAGGGTAGCATGGCGTGGATGGCGTGTCCATACTTATTACTGAGTGGTACTAGTTTCGAATGGTTTGCGACGCAGGGAGGCAAAACCCCTAGCCTCAAGAACCGAGGGTGGGCGCCTCGCTGTACGCGCAAGACAATACAGAACTTCCCGGCCGAGGGGCAATCGTGCGCGATTATGTACCTGACGCAAGTAGAGGTGTATAATTTCGAGCTATGCGCCGCGTCTCTCAATTTCTCCAAGCCGTTGTCAAGCATTGGGGCGTGCTTGTGACAGGCGGCTTTGCTATTGGTGTACTTGGTATCTGGCAAGGCACAGGACATCCAGTAAGGCCATGGGTCTATTGGATTGTGGCGATAGCAGGTCTTTTCATTGCATTCTTCAAGGCGTGGAACGATCAGGTAAACGAAAAAGAGAAGGCGCTAAGTAAAATAGCAGAAATCAAAGCACAGAACATTTCTCTCGCCGCATTGCGTGTGGCCCCCGAATGGCAAGCATTGGCGTCACGGTTTGAAAAACTTCCGAGTGACATAAGAGCTGACTGGGATCGAGGGAGTGACGGCATAGAGTCGTGGCGCATCTGCGGCGGACGAATCGAGGAGTGTGAATCTCTGTGTCAACTCGCGGGAGCAATGCTCCTGCGTTCCGCGAATGTAGCCGCCGCTCTTTCCGAAGCCATACGTTCGGAATCGAATCAGGTCTATCGGTGGCTGTATTTTCTAAAAGAAACTCAAAGGGGTTTGAGAGATTGCGGCTACGGACTAGAGCAGGGAGAAGATGGGACGGAAAGGCCGATTTATTTTGGTTCGATTCATGAACTTGCGCGGCTGTCGTATACGACGTGCATTAAGTGTTCAGCATTAGAAGTCTAGGCCGCTGGTTCGGTCTGCTGCGCGGTCAGTTCTTTGTATTTGAAATTCGGGGATTGAATTAGTTTGAGGAGCGTATCGCGGAAAAGATACGGATTCTTGCGGTTATTGAAACGCCACTTGAATTCATCGAGATAGGCGTCTAAGTGCTTCTCAGAGACTTTATGGTAGGAATCTACGATGGATCGCTTGAACAAAGACCCAGCATTTTCAATGCTGTTCGTGTGAACATCCCCGCGCACGTATTCTTCTTCCTTGTGATTCATCGATTCATGCTTGATGTTGTGGTCGTGGATTCTGAAGTAAGCCGCATGTTCATTCGTGTAAAGTTTCTCAGCGTTGGACGCGGCAGTTTTTGCAATCCACTGATGGATCATTTTCTGGCTTGGATTCTTGCCGCGCTTCTCGGCCTTCATTCGGATAGGTCCGCCACGTTCGATTGCATCAAGGGCCATTGTCTTATTTCGGAGATAGGTGCGGTTTTTCCAATGACACTTTCCGCCGATCCAAGTTTCGTCGAGTTCAATTGTGCCCTTCAAAGGCCGGGGATTCGCTTCCTGCATGGCTTTGCGGATGCGATGGCAGAGATACCACGCCGTCTTATAGCTCACGGCCAGTGTGCGCTTGAGTTGGTTGGCAGACATTCCCTTCTTGGATTCGGCCATGAAGTACGTTGCGAGAAACCACTTCCAGAGCGGCAGGTGAGAATCATGGAAGATCGTTCCCGCGGTGGCGCTAAACTGGTACTTGCATGAATCGCAGACGAACTGATCGCGCTTTAGGATGCGGTAGACCTTCTCAGACTTGCACCGTGTGCACATTGCGCCATCGGGCCAACGCAGAGCCTCAAGGTATGCGCGGCATTTTTCATCGTCTGCGAATTTTTCAAGAAGTTCGACTAGATTCATATCGTCCATAGATCACCTTATGCCAAAGAAAAAGAAGCATCCGAAAGACATGACGAGCGAAGAGGCAATGCGGCACCTGTTCAAACCAAAGGGCCACATCCTCATCAAGAAGCACATTGTTGAGTTGGAGAAGGTCTCAAGCACAAACAGAGCATAGCAGGAAGCCGTTCTTGTATTAAGTATATAATCGCGCAATCGTGCTCGTGCATGCCGGGGCACGGCTCCGACTGCTGTCCGGGGCAAGCTGTGTGGAGCAAAGCGTGCCGTGCCCCTACGCGGACGCTGGTGAGGGATGGGGGTTAGTGGACGGAGCGGTGCTGCACGGTGTGCTTGGCGGCCAGGGAGAAGCGCGGCTCGGGCTGGGCGCGGCCCTCGAGGAGTTCCGCGACGTATTCGCCGAGCGCCGGGCCGTGCTTGAAGCCATGTCCCGAGCCGCCGCCCACGAACCACACGTTGTCCAGCTCCGGATGGCGGTCGATCAGGAAATCGCCGTTGGAGGTATTTTCGTACTGGCAGACGCGCGTCTCGATGATCGGGGCCCCGGCCAGGGCGGGGAAGCGGCGCGCCACGTAGTTGCGCACCCAGGCGGCCACTTCGGGCGTGACCATGCGCGACTGCGTGTCGGGGTCCACGCGCTCGCCGTGATGGTCCAGGGCGATCTTGAAGCCGCGGTTCTCGAGGTCCGGCATGCCGTAGGCCTCGTCGGCCTGGAAGAACCAGGCGGGCAAGGCCGGCGCGGCAAAGCGCGCGTCGCCCGCCGGAACGCCGAAGAAAAAGACCTCCTGGCGGCTGGGAAAGATGCGCGGGCCGAGAATTTCCGGAAAGAGTTTGCCGAGCCAGGGGCCGCAGGCGAAGAGATAGGCGCCGGCCGAGAAATGCTCGCCGCTGAAGGACTCGATGGCGTCCAGGCGCCCCGCGCCGCGCGGGGTTTCCACGGCCGCCAGGCGGTAGTCCGCGCCGCGCTGCAGCGCGTCCGCGACCACCGCGGCGACCGCGCGGCGCGCGAGCAGCAGCCCGCTTTGCGGCTCGAGAAATCCCGCGCCCACGTTGTCGAAGGCGATCTGCGGATAGCGGCGCTCGAGCGCCGCGCGGTCCAGGTGCTCGAGGGGCACCCCGCAGCGCCGCAGCGTCTCTTCGGTCTGCAGCAGGCAGGCGGTGTCCTCGCCGGCCAGCCAGAGCATGCCGGTCTCGTGGAACAGGGGCTGCCGGGTGGCGGCGAAAAACTCCTTCCACTGCTCGAGCGAGCGCTGCGACCAGCGCGTATACAGTTCGTCCGGGCCATAGCCCATGCGGATGATGCGCGATTCGCCGCCGGAGCTGGCCCGCGTGTGCGCCGGACCGTAGGCCTCCAGCAGCAGCACGCGCCGTCCGCGCCGCGCCAGATGCCACGCGGTCCACGCGCCGAAGACTCCCGCGCCGATCACCGCGACGTCAAATCGCCTGGCGGATGCCATTGGCGCGCCATCCTATCGCACCTCCGGCGTTACAGGAATTGGAAAAATTCCTTTCGTTTGGCGCGCCGGCGCTGTAGCATGCGCGTTTCGGGTCTCTCTGCCGGGGGTGTCAGTGAAAACGTCTCGCCTGTCCGTCCTTTCCGTTCTTTTCGCATGCAGTTTGATTCTCGCCGCCGTGTTCGCCGCTAGCGCGCAGCAGATGGAGCCCAAAACTCTCTCGGGCATGAAGTGGCGGCTTATCGGCCCCTTCCGCGGCGGCCGCGCGCTGGCCGTGACCGGCGTGCCGGGCCAGCCGAACACCTATTATTTCGGCGCGGTGGCCGGCGGCGTCTGGAAGACCACGGACGGCGGCAATACCTGGGACCCGCTTTTCGACAAGCAGAGCGTCTCGTCCATCGGCAGCATCGCCGTGGCGCCCTCGGACCCCAACGTGATCTACGCCGGCACCGGGGAAGCCTGCATCCGCGGCAACATCTCCTTCGGCGACGGGGTCTACAAATCCACCGACGGAGGCAAGACCTGGGCCAACGTGGGCCTCAAGGATACCCGGCAGATCAGCCGGGTGATCGTGCATCCCGGCGATCCGGAGACCGCCTACGTCGCGGCGCTGGGCCACGCCTACGGGGCCAACGCCGAGCGCGGGATCTTCCGCACGCGCGACGGCGGCAAGAGCTGGGAAAAGGTTCTGTACCTGGACGAGCGCACCGGCGGCGCCGACATCGTCTTCGACCCCGCCAACCCGCGCATTCTCTTCGCCGCCATGTGGGAGGGCTACCGCACGCCGTGGTCGCTGAACAGCGGCGGGGCCAAGGACGGCCTGTACCGCTCGGCCGACGGCGGCAGCACCTGGAAGCGCATCGAGGGCGATGGCCTGCCGGAAGGCCCGCTGGGAAAGATCGGCGTGGCCGTCTCCGGCGGGGATTCGAACGTGGTCTACGCGCTGATCGAAGCGAAGAAGGGCGGGCTGTACCGCAGCGACGATGGCGGCGAGCACTGGGCGCTGATCAACGACGATCACCGCTTCCGCCAGCGCGCCTGGTATTTCACGCACGTGTGGGCCGACCCCCAGAGCGCCTCGACGGTGTACGTCGCCAATACCGGGCTCTTCAAATCCATCGACGGCGGCAAGAGTTTCGAGCGGCTGCCCGCGCCGCACGGCGATCATCACGGCCTGTGGATCGATCCGCAAAATCCGCTGCGGATGATCAACGGCAACGACGGGGGCGCAACGATTACGGTGGATGGCGGCAAGAACTGGACCACGCAGGGCAACCAGCCCACCGCGCAGTTCTATCACGTCGCCGCGGACAACGAGTTTCCCTACCGCGTCTACGGCGCGCAGCAGGACAACTCCACCGTGGGCATCCTGAGCAGGAGCGACCACGGGGCGATCGAACGCGGCGACTGGGACGCGGTCGGGGGCGGCGAGAGCGGCTACATCGCGGTGGACCCGCGGGACTCCAACATCGTCTATGCCGGCGCCTATTTCGGCATCATCACCCGCTTCGACCGGCGCACCGGGCAGGCGCAGAACATCCAGCAGTGGCCGGAGGACGCCGACGGCCACAACGCCGCGGAGCAGAAGTACCGTTTCACCTGGACTGCGCCGATTCTGTTCTCGCCGCACGATCCCAATGTGCTGTACCAGCCGGCCCACGTGCTCTTCCGCTCCACGGACGGGGGGCGGAACTGGAGCGTCATCAGCCCGGACCTGACGCGCAACGACAAATCCAAGCAGCAGGATTCCGGGGGGCCGATCACCAAGGATCAGGCCAGCGTGGAGTTCTACGACGTCATCTTCAGCGTGGCGGAATCGCCGAAGCAGGCCGGCGTGATCTGGGCCGGGACGGATGACGGCCTCATCCAACTCACGCGCGATGGCGGCAAGAGCTGGAACAACGTGACGCCCAACCC
Source organism: Terriglobia bacterium (assembly GCA_020073585.1). Lineage (GTDB taxonomy): Bacteria > Acidobacteriota > Terriglobia > Acidiferrales > UBA7541 > Acidiferrum. Next base: position 24,708 of record JAIQEV010000014.1, on the reverse strand, counting down.
GATGCCCGAGTGGGCGCTGGTGAGCCTGATCGAGGCCTCGCCGTTCGATGCCGGCACGGCTTACGCCGCGGTGGACGCCCACAAGCTCGACAATTTCCATCCGTATATTTTCAAGACCAGCGACTTCGGCAAGACCTGGACGAAGATCGTCGCCGGACTTCCCGACAATTCCTACGTGCACGCGGTGCGCGAGGATCCCAAGCGCAAGGGGCTGCTCTATGCCGGGACGGAGACGGGGGTGTGGGTGTCGTTTGACGACGGCGGCCACTGGCAGGCGCTGCAGCTCAACCTGCCCACTTCGCCGGTCCACGACCTGATCGTGCACGGGGACGACCTGGCGGTGGCCACGCACGGGCGGTCCTTCTGGGTGCTCGACGACCTCAGCCCGCTGCGGCAGATGACCGTCGGCATTGCCGGAGAAGAGGCGCATCTCTTTGCGCCAGCGGTTGCCGTGCGCACGCGCATGGGCCACACGACGGTGCGCCGCTACCCCATCGGCGAAAATCCGCCGTCCGGCGCGGTCCTTTACTACTACCTGAAGGAAGCGCCGAAGGAGCCGGCGAAGCTGGAGTTGCTCGACGCGCAGGGCAAGGTGCTGCGCACGTTCACGAGCGAGGCCAAGAAGAAGGAGGAAGCGCCCGAGGAGTGGGAGAAGGACGAGGAAGCCGAGTACATTCCGGCCGAGGCGGGGCTCAACCGCTTTGCCTGGGACCTGCGGTATGAACCGCCGGTGAAGATTCCCAAGGCGATCTACGACGAAGGCAAGCCCGCGGGCCCGCTGGTGCTGCCGGGCGCGTATCAGGCGCGGCTCACCGCGGGAGGCAAGAGCTATACGGCGGCGCTGGAAGTGCGGCTCGACCCGCGGGTGAAGAGCTCATCGGAGGAGCTGCGCAAGCAGTTCGACTTGATGCTGCGGATGCGCGACCGGCAGGACGAGATGAACAAGGCCATCCTGGGGATGCGCGACTTGCGGGCGCAGCTGGAAGCGATCGAAAAGCGGCTGGCCGCGAACGAAGCGGCCAAGAGCATCGTCGCGGCGTCCGGCGCGCTGCGCAAAAAGAGCGGGGCGATCGAGGAGGAGCTGATCCAGGTGCAGTCGAAAGCTTCGGAGGACGAGCTGAACTATCCGACGAAGCTGAACAGCAAGCTGGGCTATCTGCAGGAGGCCGTGGACAGCGCCGACACGGCGCCGACGGCGGCACAGATGGCGGTGTTTGCCGAGCTCGACGCGAGGCTCGAGACACAGCTTGTTCGCTGGCGGGAAGTCCTGGCCAAGGATGTGCCGGCGCTGAACGAAGAGATGCGCAAGGCCAGCGTCCCGCTGGTCGCGGCAGGGGGCCGCTGAAACCGCGGGGAATCGTCAGCGCGGAAAGGCGTTCTGCAGCGCGGCGGTCCAGCGCGAGAGATCGCTGAGCGATTCGCCGTGCGTGGGGTCGAGGTGCAGCGGGGTGACCGACGCGGCGCGCGCGAAGATCGCGGCGTAGTCGGTGTCGGGCTCGAAATCCTTGTCGATCTTCTGTTCGAACAGCCAGTAGTACGTGCTGCCCTTGGGGTCCTGGCCTTCTTTCAACTGGTTGCGCGTGATCTTCCGCGACTGCCGCGTGAACTTCACCGCGCCGTCCCAGGGCTGCGGCACGTTCACGTTGAGCAGCACCTGGTCGGGCAGGCCCTCGCGCAGGATCAACTCGGCCATGGCGCGCGCCAGGCGGGCCGCGCCGTCGAAGGTCGCAACGGGGCTTTTCGAACACAGCGACATGGCGCACGAGGGGATATGGTGCAGCGCGCCTTCGCGCGCCGCACCCACCGTTCCGGAGTAGTAGGCGTTTTCCCCGAGGTTCGCGCCGAAGTTGATTCCCGAGAGCACCAGGTCGGGCGGCTCGGGGAGCAGTTTGTGCAGGGCCACGATCACGCAGTCCGCCGGGGTGCCGTCGATGGCCCACTGCCGCGGCGCCACCGGGTGGCAGATGATCGGCGTGCGCAGGGTCAGCGACTGCGCCGCGCCGCTCTGCTCGCGGCTGGGCGCCACGATGCTGACCGTGGCCCAGCCTTCCAGAGCCGCGGCCAGCGCGCGCAGGCCGGCGGCCTCGATGCCATCGTCGTTGGTCAGCAGTATGTGCGGCGTCTTCGTGGTCATCAGCAATAGGTCCGGAAATAGATCCTGCGCGACGAATCCAGTTTACGCGAAGTTGGTCCGGCGGGGCAGATGCTGCGCGGATGGCGTTTCCGGAAGAAAAGCGGGCCGCGAGGCGGCCTCGGGAAAAATGGTCGGGACGACTGGATTTGAACCAGCGACCTCACGCACCCCAAGCGTGCGCGCTACCAGGCTGCGCTACGTCCCGACCGCTACCGCGGCTGGAGCCTGGCGCGTCCGAAGACGCTCCCCCAACCGCGCAAATCAAGGCTATCACCGCCGTTCCAGCAGCGTCAAGAAAGCCCGCAGGGTGTCCCGGAGGTCCAGGAGCATCTTCCGGCTGAGCATCTGCGAAGGACCGTCCGCTTCGCCGCCGTTTTCGGCTCCACCGCTGCCGTTCTGCTCGCGCAGGTGGCGCCGCGCCCCGGCGATGGTGAAGCCCTCGTCGTAGAGCAAGCGCTTGATCTTGCGCACCATCTCCACGTCCTGGCGGCGATAGAGGCGGTGGCCGCGCGCGCTTTTCACCGGCTGGAGCATGGGAAACTCGGATTCCCAGTAGCGCAGGACGAAGGGCTTGAGCTCCGTCAGGCGGCTGACTTCGCCGATGCGGTAGAGCTCGCTCTCGGACGCGAATTGTGCGGCTTGTCCGTTGTGGGCCATGGGAAACGCTGCCGCGGGGACCCCTTCATCCTATTCCAAATCGGCAGGCTGTCAACGCGCAGGCGTTTCAGGAGGCATCGCGCTTGTCGCGCTTGCGCATGCGCTGCACGAAGCGCACGGGCGTGCCGATAAAGTCGAACGCCGCGCGCAACTGGTTCTCGAGGAAGCGCTCGTAGCTGAAGTGCAGCGGCGTCTTCTGGTTGGTGAAGATCAGGAACGTCGGCGGCGAGGCCTTGGCCTGGGTGATGTAGAAGATTTTCACCGGGCGGGCCTTGGGCGTCGTGCCGCGGCTCAGGTCCACCTGCTCCAGCCAGCGGTTCAGTTCCGGCGTGGGGATGCGCCGGCGGCGCGCCTCGGCCACTTTTTGGATCAGCGGAAAGAGCTTGTCGGTGCGCTCGCCGGACATGGCCGAGAGGAAGAGCACCGGGGCGTAGCTCAGGAATTTCAGCTTTTCCCGGACCATCGCTTCGTACTCGACCAGCAGGCGGCCCTTGTCGAAGGGAGGGGGCTGGCGCCGGCCTTCCGCGCCCTTCCGGGACTTGTTGGCCGCGGCGGCGCCCTCTTCGCCGGCCTTGCGCGCCGCCTCGACGGCCAGATCCCACTTGTTCATGACGATGATGATCGAGCGGCCGGACTGGTCGGCGTAGCTGGCGATGGTGGCGTCGCCCTGGGTGACCCCGTGCTCCGCGTCCACCACCAGCAGGGCCACGTCGCAGCGCTCCAGGCTGCGCTTGGCCATCACCACGCTGAGCTTTTCCGCTACCAGCTTGGTCTTGCCCTTCTTGCGGATGCCCGCGGTATCCACGAAGCGGAAGAGCTGCCCGTTGTGGCGCATTGCGATGTCCACGGTGTCCCGCGTCGTGCCCGCCTCCGGCGAGACGATCACCCGCTCTTCCCCCACCAGGCGGTTCAGTAGCGTGGACTTGCCCACGTTGGGCCGCCCGATGATGGCCACCTCGATCTCTTGCTCGGCTTCGACCGGGGCTTCCTCAGGTGCCGCGGCCGCCGAGAGGGTCTCCAGCGCCGCGTCCAGGAGGTCGTCCACGCCCGTGCCGTGTTCCGCGGCAATGGGGAAGACGGGCACGCCCAGCTCGTGAAACACCCCGGTCTGGATCTCCTGGCGGGGCGCGTCCACCTTGTTCGCGGCCACCACGAAGGGCTTGCCGGTGGCGCGCAGCAGGCGCGCCAATTCCGCATCCAGGGGGGTGAGCCCAGCGTGGCTGTCCACCACCAGCACGAGCATCCCGGCCTTCTCGATAGCCACCTTGGCCTGGCGGAATATCTCCCGCGGAATCAGGGCTTTGTCGTCCGGGATGATGCCCCCGGTATCCACGATCTCGATGGCCCGGCCGCGCCATTCCGCCTGCCCGTAGATGCGGTCGCGGGTGATGCCCGGCTCGTCGGTGACGATCGCGCGGCGCGTCCCCGTCAGGCGGTTGAAAAGCGTGGACTTGCCGACGTTCGGCCGGCCCACGATGACCAGGGATGGAAGTTTCGTTGCCATAGAGCTAATTACTCAATGTACCGCATCCGCGGGTCCACCGGGAGCTTTTCCGGCCTGGCGGAGCGGACCCGGCGATGGCCCTGGTGGTTTGCCGGTCGGGCTTGACGGCCCGAGACGGGGCGGGTAGTGTATTCAGCACTAGTTTGGGTGCTGCGCCAAGCCGTGCCTCACGGGCAAAACTGGCGGGCGCTGGCCGTTTCGAGTAGGGCGCTTCCTCGGGGGGAGGCGCATGAGTTCGCAAAATACGAAGGAGACTGCAATGAAGAGTTCTGCTCGCTTGCTGCGCGGCCTGACCGTGGTGTGTGCCGCGGCGCTAATGCTTCTACTGACTTTCAGCGCGGAGGCACAAACCTTCCGCGGGTCGATTCTCGGCACGATCATGGATTCCTCCGGCGCCGCGGTGAGCGGGGCGAGCGTCACGGTGAAGAACCTGGACACCGGACTGACGCGGGTGGTGACCACCAGCGATGACGGCAGCTACAACGTGCCGGAGCTGCCCATCGGCAACTACAGCGTCTCCGTGGAGAAAACCGGTTTCCGCACCGGCGTGGTCAGCGGCATCCGGGTGGAGGTTTCCGCGCAGGTCCGCGCGGACGTGACCTTGCAACCCGGCGAGATCTCCCAGAAAGTCGAAGTTCTCGGCGAATCCCTGCCCCAGGTGGAAACCACCTCGAACACCCTCGGCGGCGTCGTTGAAGCCAGCACCGTGACCAACCTCCCGGTCAACGGCCGCGACTACCAGAAACTGATCTTCCTCGTTCCCGGCGTGGCCGGCTCCCCGGATCAAATTACGGATTCTCCGGGTTCCTACGGCATCTTTTCCATGAACGGCGCGCGCGGCCGCTCCAACAACTTCCTACTCGACGGCACGGACATGAACGACGGCTACCGTAACGACCCGGCCATCAACGAAGCCGGCGTTTTCGGCACCCCGGCGACGATCCTGCCGGTCGAAGCGATCGCCGAATTGCGTGTTCTTTCCAACTTCGAGCCCGAATATGGCCGCAGCGCCGGCGGGGTCATCAACACCGTCACCAAGAGCGGCACCAACCAGTTTCATGGTTCGGCGCTGGAGTACTTCCGCAACACGGTTCTGAACGCGCGCAACTATTTCGACGATGCTTCCGTGGGTCCCCAGCAGCCCTTTCACAATAACCAGTTCGGCGGCTCACTGGGCGGCCCGATCGTCAAGGACAAGACATTTTTCTTCGCCGACTATGAAGGCACGCGCGAAAAGGGCGCGCAGAGCAGCCCGGCCTGCGTCCCCACCGCGGCGGACATCGCCACCGCCACCGCCAATAATGGCGGCCTCGTCAATCCAGTGATCGCCAATCTCCTGGCGCTCAATCCCTGGCCCGCGGCTACCAATGCTGCGGTGGATTGCTACGCCAATGGCGGAACCAACGCCGCCCTCTCCACGCCTTTCTCCAACCGCGTGGACAACGTCATCGCCAAGATCGACCACCAGTTGAATGCCAACGATCTCCTCACCGGCCGCTACTATTTCGGCGACAGCTCCCAGAGCTTCCCGCTGGCTCTCGTCGGCGGCGGTCTGCTCCCCAACTACAACACCTTTACGCCGACGCGCGTTCAGCTCGTCTCCATCTCCTACGTCAAGGTGATCAACCCGTCCGTTGTCAACGAAGCGCGCCTCGGCTGGAACCGCTTTGCCGAAGGCTTTTTTCCTCAGGATCGCAGTTTCGATCCGGCCTCCATTAACCTCAACACCGGTGTCGGCGCCTACAACTTCGGCCTGCCTAAGATCAGCGTTTCCTCGCCCAGCGGGAGTTCCCTGGCCCCGCTCGGCGCCGATAACGGCGACCCCCGCCAGCGCGTGGACACCAACTGGCATTTCATCGACAACATCTCCTGGAAGCGCGGGGGACACGACATCAAGTTCGGCTATGAATTCCGCCGCACCTCTATTTCCCAGATGTTCAATCGCGGCTTCCGTGGCACCCTGAATTTCGACAGCCTCGATAGTTTCATCGCCGGCACGCCCGGTTCCTCCTCCTTCCAGCGCCAGGGGAATACCAATCGCAACACCTCCGAAAATTCCCACGCCTTCTACCTGCAGGATAGTTTCCGCTGGCGCAAGAACCTCACCATCAATTATGGCGTGCGCTACGATTACTTCGGTGTGATCCACGAGAAGCACGGCAACTTCACCAACGTGGACCCCGCCACCGGCGCCGGGATCATCCTGGGCGGCAAGGATCTCTACCAACCGGACTACAATAATTTCTCCCCCCGCGTTAGTGTCGCCTGGGATGTCAGCGGCAAGGGCAAAACCGTCCTCCGCGCCGGCTATGGCTTCTTCTATGACGCTTTCTCGCAAGATATGTTCATGGGCCACCTGCCGTGGAACAGCGTTTTCGATCCCGGCCCGGCTTATGCCGGCTTCGGACCCAATCTGATTTCTCAGGCAGGCCTGTTTGGCGGGGCCCTGAGTTCCACAAATCCCGTGTACGGGGCTTCTTCGCCAATGAGCGATGCCTTCGGCGTGGACCCTAACATCCGCACGCCGTACATGCAGAACTTTAACCTCAACTTGCAGCAGGAACTGACCAAGAAGATGGTTCTGCAGATCGGCTATGTGGGGTCCAACGGCCACAAGCTCTTCCGTTTCCGCGACATCAACCAGCCGTCCCAGGCGCAGATCACCGCGGCGGACCTGAGCTGCCCCAATCCCACGCCCCCGCCGGCCACCATTGGCTGCATCAACGACTGGAGCGTGCCCCGGCGATTTGCGGCAACCTCGCCGTTCTTTTACATCAACTGGCAGGAAAGCTCCGCGAATTCGACGTACAACTCGCTGCAGGTCAGTTGGAAAATAAATGACTGGCACGGGCTGAATTCGACCGTGAGCTACAACTGGTCGCATTCGCTTGACGATGCCAGCGATGGGGAAGATTACGTGCCCAACGCCGCGCAGCCCAACGACAGCATGGCCCCCATCCGCATGAACCGCGGCAATTCCAACTTCGATGTGCGCAACCATTTCACCTGGAACTTCCTCTACACGTTCCCGAACCGCAAGGGCAGCTGGAGCCGCCTCACCGACGGATGGGGCGTGAACGGCATCGTCACGCTGCAGTCCGGCCAGCCCTTCCATCTCAACTACAACTTCCAGGACGACTTCGACGGCAGCGGCGGCGGCTTCGGCCGGCCTGACGTCGTCGGCACCATTACTTACAATCGCAACGACCCCAGAAACTTCCTGGACCTCACCGCCTTTGCCATCCCCTGCAGCTATCCGGGGGGTGTCGGCGACGGCACGGCGAGCACCTGCACCCCGGGCACGCGCCACTTCGGCAACCTGGGACGCAATTCGCTGCGCGGACCGGATTTCCGGCAGTTTGACTTCTCCATCTTCAAGGACACACAGATTACCGAGCGGGTCAAAGTGCAATTCCGCGCCGAGGCTTATAACCTCTTCAACCATCCCAATTTTGCCAACCCCTATCTGCCTACTTTCATCGCCGATGCCGCTCCTAATGGCATCGGTACGAACGGGCGGTCCCTCGGCTCGCTGGGCCTGGCGGCCACGGGCGACGTGGGCATCGGCTATCCGTTCCTGGGTAGTGGCGGCCCGCGGGGCATTCAGTTGGCCGTGCGCTTCACCTTCTAACCCTTTACCGCCTCCGCAGAGGCAGTTGCCAGCGGCTCCGGCTTCGGCCGGGGCCGCTGGTTTTTTGGGGCGGGGGAGGGACGTGGTCGCCAGCCTTAAGGGTGGTATCTTCAGCGCAGTAAGCCAGCGCCTCAGAAAGATGCCGGGCTGAAGCCCGGCGCTACAACGGCTTCAGGACTCCGGATTTCTGCTACAGTGCTGCTTGGTGGCCGATCGCCACTGGCGACAATCCCACCAAGTGAAATTTTCCGGTCCCCTCCTGCGTATTAGGCTATGGATGCTTCGAAACCAGGTCGTATGAGCGCGCCGGGTAAAACGGAACCCGCGGAAGCCATCGCCGGGGCCCAGGCCGGCAATGCCGAGGCCTGGGGGGAGCTCTATCAGGAGTACGCGCCCGCGATCTTCCGCTTCTGCCGGCGCGCGCTGCCGACCCGGGAAGACGCCGAAGACGCCACCATGGAGATTTTTCTGAAGATTCGCGGCAAGCTCGGCCAGTACGACCCCGGCCGGTCGTTCTCCGCCTGGCTGTACAAGGTGGCCGCCAATCACTGCTGGGACCTGCTGCGCCGGCGCAAGGGCCGCCAGGACAAAGAGACCGAAGACGCCAGCGCTTTGCCGCTGGAGCACCCCGATCCCAGCCAGCTCGAGCGCCTGATCGAGCAGCGCACCGGCCAGGAGGTGCGCCGGGCCCTGGACCAGCTCGCTCCCCGCGCGCGCATGGCCCTGGTCCTGCGCTACTACTCGGATATGAGCTATGACGAAATTGCGGATGCGCTGGGCGTGCGCCGCGCGTTTGTCGGCGTGGTCCTGCTGCGCGCCCGCCACGAACTGCGCCAGGCGCTGGGGCAAGCCAGTGCCGCGGCGGCGGGAGGGAATCCATGAACCGGCGCGAAGAACCGCGCGGCGAGCGGATGGCTGACCATCTGGACGAAATGAGCGGCCTGCTCTACCTCGAAGGGCAACTGGAGCCCGCGCGGGCGCGCCAGGTCTCCGCGCACAGCGAGGAGTGCGCCGGCTGCCGCACGCTGCTGCGCGCGCTGGAACGCGAATCGCGCCTGCTGACTCGCTCCATGGTCGAGGACGACGAGCCGCTCCCGGCGCGCCTGGTGGCGGCTCCCGGCCGGAGCCCTCGCTCCATGCAGTGGCTCTGGGGGGCGGTCTTTGGCTTGGCCGCCACGGGCGCTTACGCATTTTATAGCGGCTATATCGAGCCCTGGCTCACGCAGCTCGATCAGGCGGGATTCGGCGGCACCAACCTGCTCGGGCTGCTGGTCTTTCAGGGCGCTTTCTGGAAAGGATGGCAATCCATGTTCTCACTGTTTGAAACGCTCGCGCTTGTGATCGTGGCCGGAACCGGCCTGCTCTGCGTGCGCCGCTGGATGCGCCGCAGCTCGACGCTGGCGGTGATCCTGGGCGGGGTGTGCGCGGCGGCGCTCTTCCCGGCTCCCGCCGGCGCGGCGGAGCTCCGCCACGAACAGAGCTACACGCTGGGCAAGGACGAAGTGATCAAGAACGACCTGTACGTCGCCGCGGGGCGCGCGCGCATAGACGGCACGGTGGACGGCGATCTGGTGGTGTTCGGCGAAGGGCTGGACGTAGGCGGCCACGTCACCGGCGACGTCATCGCCTTTGTGCGCACGATTCGCATCACCGGGCAGGTGGACGGAAATGTCCGCGTGGCCACCAACACGCTCACGCTCAGCGGAAGCGTCGGCCGCAACGTCACTTCCGCCACGGAGGTCCTGGATCTGGATTCGAGCGCCAGGATCGGCGGCGGCTTGACCATGTGTAGCGGCAGCGCTTCGCTGGATGGCAAGATCGCCCGCGACGTTTTCGCCATGGTGGGCCGCACCGTGCTCACCGGCTCCGTTGGCGGCAATCTGAAGATGCGCGGGGCCGATCTGAGCGTGGGGCCCACGGCGCAGATTCAGGGCCGGGCGTACTTCGCCGGAGAACGGGCGCCGGAAGTTTCTTCGCAGGCCAAGCTGGCTTCGCCCGTGGAGTTTCACAAAGTCGAGAGAGAGGGCCGGGCCCGGCACGCCGGGCATTTCATCTGGAGAGGCATCTGGCTCGCGGCCACTCTGCTGTTCGGTCTGGTGCTCTTCCTGCTTTTGCCGCGCTTCGCGCGGGAGACCGTGGAGTCCGCGGATCATTATGGCGTGTCGCTGGGCCTGGGGATTCTGGTGCTGTGCGGCATCCCCGTCGCGGCCGTTCTGGCTTGCGTCACGATCGTGGGCATCCCCGTCGGCGTGGCGGCGATGATCCTGTGGGGAGTCGCGATCTATTGCTCGCAGATCGTGGTCGGCGCCGTCGTGGGCAAGTGGCTGCTCGGCCCCGCGGGCGACACCTGGGCGCTGATTGCCCGCATGGCTTTGGGGCTGACGCTCTTGAAGGTGGCCGGCATCGTGCCTTTCTTCGGCGGCCTGCTGAGGCTGGCGGTACTGCTCTGGGGGCTGGGCGCAATCTCCCTGGTCATCTACAGGCAGTTCGAGAGCGCACGTCCTGCGGGTGCCGCGCCCACGGCGGCGTAGCGGTTGCCGGCGCCATTGTGGCGCCAGAAAAAGCAAACGGGCCGTTCCGGCTTGCCGGCGTGGCCCGTTTCGCTTGCGGAGGCGGAGTAAAGTCGCGTTAGTGTTTGCGGACCTTGGCCGCGAAGAAGGGTGGCGCGGCACTCTTGATGTACAGCGCACGGACGGAGACACTGTCGCCGGGAGCCAGGCCGGTGACATCGCTCACGCCGTCATAGTTGGTGACGTTCGGGAAAACCTGCACCTGCGCCGTGCCCAGGATGCCGAAGTACGGCGGGAGCGTCGTGGCGTCCAGATAGAAGTAGGGCGAGACCACCGCTCCGGTTACGGCGGCCGTGGTGCGCGTGTAGCGCAGCAAGACGCGGTCCGCCGTGGCCGTAAGATTTCCCGCGCCGCTGCTGCCGGCCGCCGCGGTTACCCGCACCATCACCGTCTGCCCGTTGAAGAGCACGCTGGTGTCCGTGCCGCCCTGAAAGAGGCTCAGCGGGGCGGGCGGCACCGTCAGCCCGTCCGTATCCACCTGAAAGGCCGGGGTCGCACTTATGGTGACCAGGACAATATTTCCCGCGACGGCGCTGAGTCGAGCGCCGGGCAGGTGCCCAACGGATCGCGATAGACGGTGCTGGAGTTGAGCGCGCCGGTGAGCGTGCCGCGGGTCCCGGACTGCACGGTGATGCTGCTGGCACTGACGGCCGTGACCGTGCCCGTGAAATCCTCGAGCAGATCGAGAGTGCCGGTGGGCGTGCCGGTGCGCGGCAGGGTGGCCGCGGTGAGGACGCCCGCGGCGGTAAAGTCCACGCCCAGGTTGCCGTTGGTGGCGGTCAGCGCGTTGTTCAGGTGGAAGTCCAGCGCCAGGCCGCTCTGGCCGCTGGCGCTCAGCGTCAGCGGGAAGGGAGCGGTGGAGACGGTAAGATTGCCCGCCGCGGATGGCGTAATTTCACACACGCTGTTGGTTAGGCAGCCGCTCACCGTTCCCGCGGTCTGATTGACAAAGGTGATGTCCGGATTGGCCACCGCCACGGTGATGCTGCTGTAGCTTCCCGCTGGCACCGTGAAGCTCCCGAGGAATGCGGAGTCGCTCGCCAGCCGCGTCAGCTCCACCACATAAGGACTGGGGCTGGGCGTGAGATTCACCGCGGCGCCGGCCGTGGGGGTGAGCGTCACGCCGGTGATGGCAAGCTTGAACGAAAGGATCGAGGTATTGGCCGGCGGCGCATCCTGCAGCGTCAGGTTCAGAGTCGCCGTGGGCGGGGGAGGCGGCGTGCCGCCGCCTCCGGTGCCACCGCCGGGATTGTACCAGTAGCCGCTACAGGAGCTCAGAGCCAGCGCCGCCGTGAGCAGCACAAACTGGTAGAGAAAGTTCCGCTTCATGCGTCACCCCATATCGAAGAGTGCGTCCCAGTCAGGCCAAACTCGGGCTATTTCACATTTCGAGACTACTCTATCCGCACTCCGATGGCATGCGCTAGTTTGAACAAGCGTGCATGTGCAACTGATAAACGTTACACAGAAAAAAGGCCGGAGAGAACCCTCTCCGGCCCGAAGTTGCCTTCCTGACGCAGGGTGCTGGCGTTGCGCACCTTCCTGGCGATCAGCTCCGGCGTCGCGCGCGGGATTTCCGAGTGTGCTATCGTAACGCCTTTGCTGCCAGTGTTGGATTCAGCCAGGAGTGAGCGCTCTGTCGAAACGTGTCTCCAAGAAAGCCGCCGCCGCTGCATCCGTGCCGCAACCGGATAGCGCGCCCTTCCCCGAGCGGCACTACGCCCCGTTGGAAGAGGAAGCCGCCGCGCCCGTCCGACAGGAAGCCTCCTCCGTGGAGGCCCCGGCCATGGCCGAGATCTTCGGTCCCGGCGGCCTGCTGGAAAAGGCCATGCCCCAGGGCTACGAGCACCGCCCCGCACAACTGGAGATGGCCGAGCTGGTGCACAGCGCGTTCACCGCGCATCAACACGCTATCGTGGAGGCCGGCACGGGCACGGGCAAAACGCTCGCCTATCTGGTTCCCGCGCTGATGAGCGGCCGCCGCGTGGTGATCTCCACGGCCACCAAGTCGCTCCAGGAGCAGCTCTATCAGAAGGACGTGCCCTTCCTGCAGAAGCACTTCGCCCCCGAGCTGAAAGTCGCGGTGATGAAGGGCCGCAGCAATTTTCTCTGCAAGCAGAAGCTGCACCAGATGGCCGACCAGCCCATGCTCAAGGGCCTGGAGGAGATGGACGCCTACCGGCAGATCCGCGACTGGGCCCAGGTCACCGAAACCGGCGACCGCGCGGAGCTCAATTTCCTGGCCGACGATTCCGACCTCTGGGGCCGCCTGGACGCCCGGCGGGACACCTGCACCGGCCAGAAATGCCCCGATTTCCAGCAGTGCTTTCTCACCGCCATGCACCAGCGCGCCCGCGAAGCCGACCTCATCATCGTGAATCACCATCTCTTCTTCGCCGACCTGGCCCTCAAGCAGGACGATTTCGGGAGCATCCTCCCGGAATACTCCGCCGTGGTTTTCGACGAGGCGCATGAGATCGAGGACGTGGCCAGCGACTATTTCGGCCGGCAGATCTCCAATTTCCGCTTCGAAGAGCTGGCCCGCGACGTGGACCACGCCCTGCGCCTCTCCAAGCTGGGCTCCGCCGCGCTGCTGCGCCGCACCCAGCGCATTCGCGAACGCGCGCGGGCCTTCTTCGAATCCTTTCCGCCGCGCGAAGGCCGCTTCCCGTTCAGCCGCGGCGAGCGCGAATCGTTTCTCGAGCAGCACCGCGAGTTCTACGATGCCCTGGTGGCCGCCCTCAAATCCCTGGAGACCGAGCTGGCCGCCGTGCCGCAGAAGCCCGAAGAGCTCATCCGCCTCGCCCGCCGCAGCTTCGAGCTGCGCCAGGAGCTGGCCTTCCTCTTCGAATCCAATGAGCGCAATTTCGTCTACTGGTACGAGCGCCGCAGCAAGGGCGTGTTCCTCGCGGCCACGCCCATTGACGTCAGCCAGATTCTGCGCGAGCGCCTCTTCGAAGCCTTCGACACCGTGATCCTCACCTCGGCCACGCTCACCGTCGGCGGCCGCTTCGAATTCATGCGCCACCGCCTGGGCCTGGACCACGCCAAGGAGCGCGCCCTCCCCCCGGAGTTCGATTACGCCGCCCAGGCCCTGTTTTATCTCCCGCGGGCCATGCCCGACGTGCGCGACGCGGCGTTTCCCGCGAAAGCCGCGAACGAAATCGTGGCCTTGCTGGAGCGCAGCCGCGGCCGCGCCTTCTGCCTCTTCACCAGCTATGCGCAGATGAACGACGTCTACGAGCGCGTGCGCTCGCGCGTCGCCTTCCCGCTGCTGCTGCAGGGCACCGCGCCGCGCAGCGCGCTGCTTGAGCGCTTCCGCACCACGCCCCATGCCGTGCTCTTCGCCACCTCGAGCTTCTGGCAGGGCGTGGACGTTCCCGGCGAGCAGCTCTCCTGCGTCATCGTGGACCGCCTGCCCTTCGCGGTGCCATCCGACCCGATCGTGGCCGCCCGCGTCAACTCCCTCAAGGAGGACGGCCGCGACGCCTTCTCGGAATATCAGGTGCCGCAGGCCGTCCTGGCGCTCAAACAGGGCTTCGGCCGGCTCATCCGCGCCAAAACCGACCGCGGCATCCTGGCCCTGCTGGATACCCGCATCGAACGCATGCGCTATGGTAAAATTTTCATGGAATCGCTGCCGAAGTACGGTATGGCGCGGGACCTGGCGGACGTTGCCGGGTTTCTCGACAAGGAAGCATCGAATTGAAATAGTGGCGGAAGCGGGCGCCCGAGGCGGCCCGCACGATGGGCTGGGGTTCGAGACGAGGCGCGATTCCCGGAGCACTATGTTTCAAGTCAGCGTGGAAGAGACGTTTTCCGCGGGGCACGCCCTGCGCGGCTACAAAGGCAAGTGCGAGAACCCGCACGGCCACAACTATCGCGTGCGCATCACGGTGGAAGGCCCGGAACTGGACTCCATCGGCCTGCTCATCGATTTCGTGCACCTCAAGGCCGCCATCCGCGACGTCATCCGCGTGCTCGACCACCAATTTATCAACGACCTCGAGCCTTTTCGCACCGTGAATCCTTCGGCGGAAAACATGGCCAAGTATTTCTACGACGAAATAGCGGGCAAACTCACGCAGATGCCGGCCGGCGCACGCATCACCGACATCACCGTCTGGGAGACGGACACCAGCGTGGCGCGCTACCGGCCCGGAGCCTGACGCGCCGCGGCGGCATTCTATGAACAAATCCATCTTCATCATTCTCCTGGCCCCCGTCCTGGTGGCGATCGGCTACATCGTCATCCTGCGGCATCTGGGCGTCGCGCCCGGATATCTCCGCCTGGTTCTGGCCCTGGCGGGTTTCGTGGGCGCGATCTGGTTTATCCGGCACAAGGCGGCGAAGAGCGCCAAGTCCGCCGGGCAGTAGTTTCCATGGTCATCACCGAGATTTTCGCATCCATCCAGGGAGAGGGCACGCGCGCCGGCCTCCTGTGCATCTTCGTGCGGCTCACCGGCTGCAACCTGCGCTGCACCTGGTGCGACACGGCCTACGCCTTTCACGGCGGCACGAAGATGAGCGTCGAAGAGGTTCTGCGCCGCGTCGAGGAGCTGTCCGGACGGAAGGCCGCCGCCGCGGGCGCTGCGCCGGGGATTCCGCTGGTGGAGATTACCGGCGGCGAGCCGCTCCTTCAGGAGGAGGTCTATCCGCTCGCGGAGCAACTCCTCGCGGCCGGCTATACGGTCCTGGTGGAGACCAGCGGAGAGCGCTTCATCGGGCGGCTGCCGCGCCAGGTTCCGCGCATCGTGGACGTGAAGTGCCCCGATTCCGGGGAGCCCGGCACGTTTGACCCGCAAAACCTGGAGGCGCTCGGGGACCGCGACGAGGTGAAGTTCGTCATCGCCACGCGCCGCGATTACGAATTTGCCCGCGACTTCACCCGCCAGCACCGCCTTGCGGAACGCGTGCACGAGGTTTTCTTTTCCCCGGTGGCCGAAGACCCGGCAGGGAAGTGGCCCGGGCTGAGCGCGCGCACCCTCACCGAATGGATCCTGCAGGACCGCCTGCCCGTGCGCCTCGGACTGCAATTGCACAAGTTCATCTGGGACCCGGCGACGAAGGGCGTGTAAAGGCGGTGCCGGCGCAACCGCGCGGGGGAGTGTTTTTCAGCGGTTGCCCAGTTCCAGCAGGATAGAAACGAGGAGCGCAGCGTGAGCGACAATCGAAAGGCCGTGGTGCTGCTGAGCGGGGGAATGGACTCCTGCGTGACCGCGGCCATGGCGCGCGCGCGCCACGGTTCGGAGCATGTGGCGCTGCTCCACGCCGGCTACGGCCAGCGCACCGAAAGGCGCGAGCGCCGTTCCTTTGAGGCCATCGCCGATTTCTACGGCGTGCACCAGCGGCTCGTGGTGCAACTCGATTATTTCCGGGCCATCGGCGGCTCCGCGCTTACCGACGCCACGATCGCCGTCCCGCAAAACGAACTGGGCGCCCCCGGGCCCGGGGGCAGCGCGATTCCCGTCACCTACGTGCCCTTTCGCAATGCCCATTTTCTCTCCATCGCCGTGAGCTGGGCGGAGGCCCTCGGTGCGGGCGCGGTCTACATCGGCGCGGTGGCCGAGGACAGTTCCGGGTACCCGGATTGCCGGCCCGAGTACTACCGTGCGTTTCAGGAACTGGTGCGCGTGGGCACCCGCCCGGAGAGCCGCATCGAGATCGTCACGCCGGTCATCACCATGAAGAAGCACGAGATTATCCGCCAGGGCATCGCCCTGGGCGCACCGCTGCATCTAACCTGGTCGTGCTACCAGAGCGACGATGCCGCCTGCGGCAGTTGCGACAGTTGCCTGCTGCGGCTGCGGGCCTTTGCCGAAGCCGGGATCCCCGATCCGATTCCGTACCAGCGCGCCGCCCCCGCCCGGCCCTGAACAAGGAACGCGGGCTGCGCCGCAGACTTGGAATCCTCGTGCAAAAGAGGATAATAAAGGGGCGCGAGAACCCCGGGAAACCGGGAGAGATTTTTTTCCGTACCGAGGCCACAAAAAGCTGGAACTCCGCTGGCGGCCTACAAGGAGAGATGGGTATGAGGCGAATTGCGAAGGTGGGGATGCGGGCAGGGTTGCTGGTGGCAGCGCTGGTATGCATGATGGCGCCGCGCGCTGCCGCGCAGATGGACGGTGTAATTCGCGGGCAGATCCTGGATGTCGCCGGGAAGCCCTGGCAGGGTCTGGCGATTCAGGCCGTTAGCGAACAAGGGGCGAAATCCGACGCGAAGACCGACGAGAAGGGCAATTTCGTCATCCGCTCCCTGCGCAACGGGGTCTACACCGTGAATATCATGATTCCCAACCAGCAGCCCTTCGTCGTGCAGGTGCGCGTGGCCAGCGGCCAGGACGGCATCGCCAACGTCAATTTCAAGGACGTGGTCGCCAAGCAGGGCGCGGAGTACGCCGAGGCCGCCAAAAAGCAGGAAGAAGAGAAGCAGAAGTTCGAAGGCATGAAGGCGCACTTCGCCGAGGGCACCAGGATTCTGGAGCAGGTGCGCCTGGCGAAGGCCGATCTGCAGAAGCTTCCTCCGGGGGCTACTCCGGAACAGAAGGATGCCGCCAAGCAGAAGCTCTCTGACCTCTCGGGCCAGGCCGCGAGCCAATTCGCCGAGGCGCAGAAGGCCGCCCCGGAGAAGGATCCCAACCAGCATCTGCTGTGGGCCAAGCTCGGGGAAGCCTATGACCTCGGCGGGCGCAACGACGAAGCGATCAACGCGTATCAGCAGGCGATTACCGCGTTTGAGCCGGTGATGAAGGAAAAGCCCGAGGCCGGCGCGGGCTACTACAACAATCTCGGCAACGTTCTGGCGCGCGCGGGCAAGGTGGAAGAGGCGCATGCGGCGTATCTCAAGAGCGTGGAACTCTACCCGGCGAACGCCGCAACCGCCTGGCGCAATTTCGGCATCGTGCTCTACAACGCCAACCGCTTGAAAGAGGCCGTGGAGCCGCTGAAGAAGGCCACCGAGCTCGATCCCAAGAGCGCCCAGGCATGGTATCTGCTCGGCGCCGCCCTCGTCGGTTCCATGGAGTACAAGCAGGTCGGCGACAAGATGCAGGTGACCGTCCTGCCCGGAACCACGGAAGCCTACGAGAAGGCGCTGGAGCTCGACCCCAACGGCATCTACGGCCAGCAGGCCAAGCAGGGGCTGGAAATGCTGCAGCAGATCGCTCCGGGCATCCAGACCAAGTTCAGCACCGGCAAGAAAAAGAAGCCCTGATCGCCCGACCGGGCCGCGCGCGGCCCGCAGCGATCAAGCCTTGAAGGCCGGCTCCCGGGAGCCGGCCTTTTTTTTGGCCGCGCCATTCTTCTGCGCAGCGATGGCGGCGCGCGCCATTCCCCGGTAGAGTAGGGGCCGTGCTCGCCGCGGCCGTGGCGCCGCCGGAGAGTTCGCGATTCGCCGCAAGGCTGGTTACAGCAGGAAATGGTCACATCCACACCGAGCCCGGTTGCCGCAGAGTGGGAGTTGCTCCGCCTGTGCGCGGCGCCGCGGAGCGACCTGGCGCGCATCCGCGAACTTGTGCAGCACGCGCCCGGCGGGCCCGCGCTGCTCTCCCTGGCCCGCGCGCACGGCGTCTTCCCGCTCCTGGCCCGCGCACTGCAGGAAGCCACAGCGCTTGCCAGTCTGCCCCCCGAAGTCCGCGAGAGCCTGCGGGAGTCGCGCCGCGCGCATCTCTACTTCACGCTGTCCATGTCCGCGGAGCTGTTCCTCCTCTCCGGACGTTTCGCGGCCGAGGGCATCGCGAGTGTCGCGGTCAAAGGCCCGGTGCTCGCCGCGCAGGCCTTCGGCGACGCCGGCCTCCGCCAATACACCGATCTCGACCTCCTCGTGCGCCACCGCGACATCCTGCGCGCCGCGCGCATCATGCAGGACTGCGGCTTTACCTCGGAGATTCCCCTCGCGGCGGTCTCCGCCGGAAAAATTCCCGGCCAGTTTCTTTTTGTGCGCGAGCGCTCGCACACCATCGTCGAACTGCACACCGAGCGCACCATGCGCTATTTTCCGCGCCCGCTTCCCCTGGACGCCTTCTTCGCCCGGCGCACCAGCGTCGCTCTCGACGGCCGCAGCGTTCCCGCGCTTTCTCCCGAGGACACCCTGGTCTTCATCTGCGTGCACGGTTCGAAGCACTTCTGGGAACGCCTGATGTGGATTGCCGACGTGGCGGGGCTGGTGGCGCGCCAGCCGGGGCTGGACTGGGCGCGCGTCTTCGCCGTGGCCCGCGCGACCCGCACGGAACGCATGTTGCATCTCGGTTTGCGCCTCGCCGGCGACGTGCTCGCCGCGGAGCTGCCTCCTGCGGCGGCCGCGGAAGTGCGCGCGGACGCGGTGGCCGGGCGTCTCGCCGCGGAGATCCGCGGGCATCTGCCCAGCGGCGAGCAAGCGCCTCGCGGGGCTCTGCAGCGCGCGCGGATCCGCATGCAGATGTGCGGCGGGGCGGTTCGCAGCGCCCGCTATCTCCTGCGGCTGGCCTTCACGCCCACCGAGGAAGACTGGGCTGCGCCGCAGCATAAGAAGACCGGAGGGCGGCTGGACTCTCTGCTGCGCCCGCTGCGGCTGGCCCGCAAATATGGCGCTCCGCGGAGTGCACCTGCGCCGGAACCAGCTTCCCGCGCAGCCGCGTCCTCCCCCCAAACAAAAAAGGCCCGGGCATAAGCCCGGGCCTCTCCTGACAGCTTGCAGCTAGATGTTGGTGGGATGCCAGGTCTTCCGGGGCTTCGGCGCTTCCGGCGGCTCGATCGTGGCTTCGACGGTGATCTCGCTGCGGTTGCGCAGCACGCCCAGCTTCACCTTTTTCTGCTCGCGCACCCCGGCCAGCTTTTCCCGCAGGTCTCCAATCGTGCGGAGTCTCTCGCTATCGAACTTGATAAGCACGTCGCCGGCCTTGATTCCGGCCTTCTCCGCGGGCGAGCCTTCGTGCACGTCGCGCACCAGAATGCCTTCGCCGTCCGGCGCGCCGAAGTAGGCGCCGAGCTGTCCGCTCAGGTCTTCTCCGTCAATCCCCAGCCGCGGGCGCCCGCCCGGCATCATCTCGCCGTGCCATTCGAACTGCGGCATGTCCGGCATCTCCGGCATGGGCGGCATGTGGAACGTGAACTCCCGCGGCGGCTGCCTCTTGGCCCAGGCTTTGTGCGCCTCCATGGCGCTTCCGAGGGTTACCTTGAGGCTTTGCGCGCGGCCCTCGCGCCATACGGTCAACTGCGCGCTGCGCCCGGCCGGGATCTCCCGGATCATCCGCCGGAACTGCAGCGCTCCTTCGATGGGCTGGCCGTTGATCTCCGTGACCACGTCATTTTCCTTTAGCCCCGCCTTGGCCGCCGGGCTGTCCGCCACCACGTGGCTCAAGAGCACGCCGCGCTCCACCGGCAGCTTCAGTTCCTTGGCCTTCTCGGCGGTGATTTCGCGCATCTCGACCCCCAGCCACCCCGCGCCCTCGCCGGGCGAGGCCATGGCCGCAACCTCGTCGCCGTCCGGCAGGGAGTTCGCGGTTCTGGCCATGGCTTCTTCCGCCAGCCGTTGCTGCATCTGCGCGAGCGCGCGCTCTTCCGGCGCCTGTTTTGCCCGGGACGGTCCAGGCAGCGCGGCCAGCATCAGCCCCAGCGCGGCCAGTCCTCCGGCGGTCCACATCGTGCGGTAATTCATCTTCGTCGTCCTCTCTTTTTTATGCGGCGCGCGCCGGGCCTGGGCCCTAGACGCTCGTCCGCAGAACGACCACTCGAATGCTTCCATTGATGGTGCGCAGGCGGATCGGCCCGCCGCCGCTGCCCAGCCGGCCGTGCACCTCGCGCGGCTGCAGCGTGCTCTCCAGAGCCAGGGGCAGCTCCGAGCGGAAATCGCCGTTCAGGCAGCGCGCTTCGAGCTGCGCCTGGGTTTCCGCGGGCACCGCCAACAGCACGGAGCCATTGGTGGTTTCCGCGCTGGCTTCCTGGGCTTCGCGGAAATGCGCCAGCTCCAAGCGCACGTTTCCGTTGGTGGTGCGCGCGTGCACGGTGCCGCCCGCGTCGTACACTTCCACGTTGCCGTTCACCGTGTGCAGGTCGTTCAGGCGGTCCACGCCGGAGATGCGCAGCGTGCCGTTCACCGTTGCGACGTGCTCGATGCGCGCGTTGTGCGGCACATGCACGGTGTATTCCACGGCCACCTCCACGCCTTCGTCCTGCGGGTAGCGGGTCACCACGGCGATCGCTTCGGGCTTGGCGCTCACTTCAATTGAGACGCGCTCGAGGTCGGAAAGTTTTCTCCGCGTGGTCTTCACCGCGTGAATTTCTACCTCGTTGCGCTCCCAGCCCTGGATCTCGACCATGCCGTTGACGTTCTGCAGCTCGAACGAGCCGCCCGGCTGCAGCGGATAGCTGCGCTCGAAACTATCCTGCAAGGCGAAGCATGGCGTGGCCAGCAACGCCGCGCTCAGAACCAGCGTTACCAGCAGGGACACGCGAAGCACGTTTCGGGACATGGGTGCGATCCTCCTTCGTCGAGTGTCTTCTCCCGTGCGCCCGGCAGGCGCGCGGGAAGGGCCCGGAACCTGTCCGTGGCGCGCGCGGCGCCGTCAGCGCAATTGGAAGTTAAAGGTTACTTCCGAAATCACGCTCACCGGCCGGCCGTTCACCACTCGCGGCTGGTAGGTCCAGCGCTGCACTGCGGCAATCGCGGCATCCGCCAGCACCGGCTCGCCTTCCAGAATCTTCAGCACTTCGGCGCGTCCGTCTTTCCCCACGCGCACCTGCAGGCGCACGATTCCCTGCACGCCCGCCTGTCTGGCCAGCGCCGGGTAGGCCGGCGGAGGCGCGAAGATGGCGCGTTTCTGCAGCTCCGCGGGATCTTCTCCCACTCCGCCGCGCACTCTCTCCTCGATGGCTTCCAGCCAGGCGTCGAACCAGCCGCTGGTCTCATCGGCCGTGGCGGTTGGTGCGCTGGCCGCCGCGCGCGCTACTTCCATCCGCGCCACGGTTTCCATCTGCATTTCCTGCAGGCGCTCCTGCATCCGTCCGGCCTGCTCGCGCAGCAGGGCTTGGCGCAGCGCCACATCCGCATCCAGATATTGCAGCCGGATCTTGCCCATGCCGGTGCGCAGCCGCAGCAGCGCCCCGCCGCCGTTCAGCGTGGCGCTGGCGCGCACCGGCCCCGCGCCGGGCGGATCCTCCCGGAACATCTTCAGCGCCAGCGCGGGATCGGCCTGGATGCGGTTCTCTCCGCCCGATTCCACCGTGGCCTCGATGGTCGCCGCAAGATTCCGCGGCAGGTAGACCAGGATGTCGCCGGCGCCGGAAATGAGCTGCGAGGCCGCGGCCAGGCGCACCGCGCCGCCCTGCGCCGGCGCATCCGGATTGATGAACGCGGTGATCGTGCCCCCCGCGGTTTCCGCGCGCACCGCGCCGGCCACGCGCGTCAGGCAGATGCTGCCCGCGCTGGTCTCGACTTCCATCGGCCCGGCCACATAGGCGATGCGGATTCCGCCGCCCGCGGTCTGCGCGTGCACCGACCCGCGCACTTCCCCGAAATCAATCTGTCCCCCGCCCGTGCGCACCGCCACGGTGTTCCCGGCCTGGCCCACGGCGATGTTTCCGCCGTCGGTGCTCAACTCCGCCCGCCCGCCGATTTGCGCCGCGTGGATGTGGCCGCCGCCGGAGTGCAGCTTGGCATCCCCGGCGATGTTTCCCGCGCTGATGTGCCCGCCGCCGGTGGAGGCCTCGAGATCCCCCGCTACGTCCAGCACGCGGATGTGCCCGCCCTGGGTTTCCAGCCGCGCCGCCACTTTTGCTTCGCCCGCGCCGCGCACGCCGCTCCCGCCAATGCGCCCGCAGCGAATATTCCCGCCCTGCGTGCTCAAACTCGCGGTGCCGCCAAGGTCCTGCGTTTCGATGTCCCCCGCTCCGGTGGTGACCTCCACGCTGTAGCCGCGCGGCACGCGCACCTCGAAGCGCACCCAGAACTGCGCCTCCGCGCCGTGTCCGTGCGCGCTCTGCGGCGGCAGAGCACCCGTGATCTGCACGCCGCCCGGCGTGGCTTTCGCCGCCAGGGCATACTGCGCCAGCAGTTGTTCCGCGAGCGGCTCCGGCACATCGGTTTCCACGCGCACCAGGTAGCGCACCGCCGGCGCTTCCCCCGGCCCCAGCGTGAACACACGCACCGAGCCGAGATCCGCCGAGATCCGCAGCTTCAGCCCATCCGCGGTCGGCAGCGTGCCCTTGCGCTCGACGAAGGCGTGCGGCCCCGCGGGAGCGGGCGCCGGGTCGCGGGGCTCGGGCGCCGCAAAGAGAGCGGGCGCCGCGCCCAACAGCGCGCCGGCCAGCAGAACGGAGAATGCGCGCGGAAAGGCGGTTCTCTTTTTCCGGAGGGCCAAGAGGCGGTTTGCGGATATCTTCGTCATTCCAGGGTCAGTGTCCGGAGTTCAGTGCGTCTCGCGCGGACCGATCTGCCGCAGAGCCGCGGCGCTGCGCAGACGCACGTAGCGGTTGGGATCCTTGCGCGCCAGCTCCTCGAGGGCACGCAGCACGCGCGCCACGGAGGGATCGACCGGCAGCGGTGCGGCGATGACGGGGCTCGCGCCGCTCGGGACAGGCGGCTTTGGCGGCGGCAAGGCCCGCGGCGGCGCCGGTGGCGAAGGCGGTACCGGCAGCGCGGCAAATTCCTCTTCCTGCGTCTGCAGCGAGCCGGCCAGCAGATTTACCGCTTCCACGCGCACGCCCGGGTTCTGGTCGTTTTCCAGCGCATCGAGCAGGGTCTCGCGCACCTCGGCGTCGTCCACTGCCGGGCGCAGCGCATCCAGCGCTTTCAGCCGCACCGCGGGATTGGCGTCCCGGCGCGCCGCGGCCTGCAGCGAGCGGCGCACGTCGGCATCGCCGCTGTGCGCCTTCAGCGCGTCCAGGCAGTCCAGCCGCACCCCGGCATCGAAGCGCTGCCCGTTCTCCACGACGTACGTCAGCACCCGCCGCACGTCCGCGTCCTCGATGCTTCCGGAAAGCACCAGCGGCTCTTCCGCGCGCAACTGCAACTGCACGGTGCCCGGCGCGGCGTCCGGCGAGGGCGCAAAATTGATTCCCGCCACGGCCATTTTCGACAACTGCTCGTCGCTCAGCCGCGGCGTGGCGCGCACGATGCGCCCCGGATGCGGCGTCCCGCCGGTGCGCAGCAGATCCGGCGCCTGCGTGCCCACGACGATTCCCAGCAGCAGCAGCGCCGCCGCGCTCCACGCCGGCCGGAACACGATCAGCCGCCGCAACCAGCCGAACGGCTGCCAGCGCACCGTTTCCGGCGGCGCCGCCAGATCGTCCAGCGACTCGGCCAGCTCGCTGCGGCACTGCGACAGCAGCAGGTCCGAGGGGTTCAGGCGGTCCGCGGGTTGCGGCATACCGGCCAGCGCGTCCAGCAACGCGCGCTCTTCCACCAGTTGCGCCGCGCATCCCGCACAGGCGGCCACGTGCCCCGCCACCCGCTCGCGTTCCTGGGCCTCGAGTTCATCGCAGGCGTAGAAGGGAAGCAGCGGCGCCGCTTCCGCGCACTTCATCGCCCGTCCGGCTCCGTTATCGCCCGGCCGGCTCATCGCAGTTCTCCCAGTTGGCTGCGCAGCTTGCGCGTCGCGCGGAAGAGCGAGTTCTTCACCGTCTCTTCGGTGGTGCCCAGCGCGTCGCCGATGGCCCGCAGCTTCAATCCCTGGTAATGCTTCATCTCGAAGACGACCCGTTCGCGCGGAGAAAGCCTCAGCATGGCCGCCGCCAGCCGCTTCTGGATCTCCTTGCCGATCAGCTGCCGCTCGGGATCGAGCGTGGCGCGGTGCTCCCGCTGCCGCTCGAAAAAGTCCGTGATGCCGTCCTCGCGCAGCTCCGCGCTGCTTTCCGGCGCCTGGTCCTCGGGGCGGGCCTGGCGCCGGCGCAGGTGGTCCAGGCAGACGTTGGTGACGATGCGGTAGAGCCAGGTGTAGAAACTGCTTTCGAAGCGGAAGCGGTGCAGGTTGCGGTAAACCTTGAGGAAAGCTTCCTGGTAGACGTCGCGGGCGTCCTCGGGCCGGCGCATCAGGTTGAGCGCCAGGCGCAGCACGTCGCGGTCGTAGCGCCGCACCAATTCCTCGAAAGCGGCGCGCCCGCCCGCTTGCGCTTCGGCCACCAGCGACCGTTCGTCTCTCATCGGGAGATACGACACTGGTGACGTTGATAGCCAGGGATGGCAATGGTAATCGTCTCACAGGAGGAGGACTGGCGGTCGCATTTGGACTTGGGAGTG
>JAIQEV010000062.1 GCA_020073585.1 Terriglobia bacterium | reverse complement strand
TTCCCGTCGGACTTCACGGCTTCGGTGGTCCGGGCTGCGACGGTATTGCCGGCCTTGGCCTTCTTCGAATCCACAGAGCTGACGAGCGTGGCGTTCATCGTTGTACCGCTGGCGAGTGAGGCGCTTTGCCTGCCGGCATGCGCCGAGGCGGAGGAAGCCGCTGAGGCGCTGCCGGAAGCCTGCACATCTTTCTTGCCCTCCTGGACCGACGCTTGACCACTGGCTTGCGCACCGGCCTGCGCACCGGCGGACTGAGCGTTGGCGCTCACGGCAAAAAAAATCCCGAGCAGAAATGCAAGACCTGCATGTTTCATGGCTGGTGAACCTCCTCGAATATCCATCAGTCCGATGACGTGAACTCGGCCTTTTGGAGAATATGTGTTGCCGGGAGCGAAGGTTCGCATGAAGCGTTCCATTCTACAACTTACTTGTTTTCAACCACTTAATAATTTTTTGAGGCCGCAATGAGGCGCACCAGCGGCTAAAAATAACCTGCCACCAAGCAGGAATTACAGGGAATTATGGATTCCCTATTCCTGAAACCAAGGGTCCTCTAAATGATGCCGAGGGGCTTGGCGACTTCGGCGAGGATGTCGGCGGCGCGGAGAAGATGTTCGCGTTTGTGCGCGGCACTGACGATCGCGCGCAGGCGGGCCTTGCCTTCGGCGACCGTGGGAAAGCCCACGGCCGGAGCGAAGACGCCGGCTTCGAAGAGCTGGCGGGAAAATTCGAAGGCCTTGGCGGCGTCGCCGACATGGATGGGGATGATGGGTGTCTCGCTGGCCGCGAATTTAAAGCCGCGGCGCTTCAGCTCGCGCTTGAAGAATTTCGTGTTGGCCCACAGCTTCTTCACCAGCCTCTCGCCTTCGGGCGAATCGAGCAGGGTGAAGGCGGCCTGGCACGCGGCGGCGGTGGCCGGCGGATGCGAAGTGGAGAAGAGAAAGGGGCGCGCGCGGAGATAGAGGAAGTCGATGAGGTCGCGCGAGCCGCAGACGTAGCCGCCCATGGCGCCGACGGCCTTGCTGAGCGTGCCCACCTGGATGTGCACGCGGCCGTGGCAATTGAAATGGTCGATGCTGCCGCGGCCGCCGCGGCCGAGCACGCCGGAGGCGTGCGCGTCGTCTACCATCATGATGCAGTTGTACTTTTCGGCGAGGTCGCAGAGCTGCGGCAGCGGCGCGATGTCGCCGTCCATGGAGAAGACGCCGTCGGTAATGATGAGCTTGTGGCCGGGCCAGGCGGCGGTTTCCTGGAGGATGCGCTCGCAGTCCTTGACGTCCTTGTGCTGGAAGACCTTGATGGTGGCTTTCGAGAGGCGGGCGCCGTCGATGATCGAAGCATGGTTCAGCTCGTCGGAGACGATCAGATCTTCCTTGCCGAGGACGGCGGAGACGGTGCCGGCGTTGGCGGTGAAGCCGGACTGGAAGACGACGCAGGCTTCGACATTCTTGAAGCGCGCGATCTGCTCTTCGAGGTCCATGTGCAGCTTCATGGTGCCGGCGATGGTGCGCACGGCGCCGGCGCCCGCGCCGTATTTGCGGACGGCTTCGAGCGCGGCCTTGCGCAGGGCCTTGTGCGTGGTCAGGCCGAGATAGTTGTTCGAGGCCAGGTTGATCACTTCCCTGCCGTCGAAGGTGCACAGGGTCTTCTGCTCGCCTTCGAGGACGCGCAGCTTCGGCGCGACGCCCCGGGCGCGCAGCTCATTCAACTGGTCGGTGATGTACTGCAGGGGATTTTGCTTCTGTGTTCCGGTGTCCGGCATGGTGTTCCTCGCTTCCACTGTGCTGGGGCCGCAGTCCGCGGCGCAGGGGTTCAGCCGGCGCGGAGCTGCGCCCCGAGCTGTTTCTCCAGCGTGGCGACGATCTTTCCGGAGAAATCGGTGATCTGCGCTTCGGTGAGCGTGCTCGTAGGGCTCTGGAAGAGCACGCGCACGAGCAGCGAATATTTTCCGGCGGGCACGTTCTTGCCGCGGAAGAGGTCCGCCGCTTCGATCGAGCTGGCTTCCGCGATGCCCAGCGACTGGATGACGCGGGCCACGGCGGCAAAGGATGTGCCGTCGGCGAGGAGGAGCGAGAAATCGCGCTCGACAGCGGGAAAGCGCGGCAGGGGCACAAAGCGCCGGGCGTCGCCAGCCGCGCGCATCGCTACATAGAGCGGATCGAGGAGCAGCTCGGCGAGGAAGACGTCCTGGCGCAGCTTCAGGCGTTCGGCCACGCGGCGCGCCAGCTGGCCGGCGACGCCCAGCTCCTGGGCCCCGAGAAACACGCGGCCACAGCGCGCCGGATGCAACCATGCGCCACCCTCAGGTTGCCAGCGGAATCCGCCGGCGAAGGCCCCGGCGGCATCCAGGTCGCCCTTCAAATCCGCGAAGGAAAAGGCCCGCGCCGCGTCGTAGATGCCTTTTTCGCGGGCTTCGCCGGTCGCGCCGAGGGCTAGGACGCGGGTCTCGACCGACTGCTGTCCTTGCAAGCGATAGTGGCGGCCGATTTCGAACAGGCGCGCGCTGCGCTGGCCGTGGTTGAGATTCCACTCCAACGCCGCGGCCATGGTCACCGCCGCGGTGGAGCGCAACACGCCCGCCTCTTCGGAGAGCGGATTGGCAAGCCGCGCGGGTGTAGCCTCGGCGGGACGGAAGAGCTCGTTGCGCTCTTCGGCGACGTGCGGAATGGTCACGATCTCGCGGTAGCCGAGGCCCATCAGGCGCTCGCGCAGGCGCTCTTCGGCAGCGGCGTGCGGCAGGCGCGCCGCGGCCTTGCGGGCCACGGGAAAGCGCGGAGGAAACTTGTCCAGGCCGTAGATGCGCGCGACTTCCTCGATCAGGTCGATCTCGCGCTCCACTTCGGCGCGCCAGGAGGGCTGCGCGCACTCCCACGCGGCGAGCAAGGAGCCCGCGGCTCCGCGCTGGGCATCCACGCGCACGGGCGCGAAACCCAGCGCGGCGAGGATCGCCTCGATCTCCTTGTCCGGAACGTCGACGCCCATGATGCGCAGGAATTCGCTGCGGTGCAGGGCGATCTTCTTCGGCGCGCGCTTGCCGGGATAGGCGTCCACCACGCCGGCGAGCAGTTCGCCGCCGGCCAGCTGCAGGATCAGCTCGGCGCAGCGGCGCGAAGCCAGCTCGGCCAGTTCGGGATCGGCGCCGCGGCCGAAGCGCGTCGAGGCCTCGGTGTACAGGCGGAGAAAGCGCGTGGCGCGGCGGATGGCGACGGGCTCGAACCAGGCGCATTCGAGGAGGACGTTTTTCGTGGAGAAGGAGATTTCCGTCTCGGTACCGCCCATGATCCCGCCGATGCCCACGGCGCGCGTGCCGTCGCCGTCGCAGACCATGCAGATGCCGGGAGTCAATTGGCGCTCGAGGCCGTCGAGCGTCTTCATCTTTTCGCCGGGTTTGGCCTGGCGCACGACGATGCGGTGATCGCGGACGAGGTCGTAGTCGAAGGCGTGCAGCGCGTGGCCCAGCTCGAGCATGACGTAGTTGGTGGCGTCCACGACGTTGTTGATGGAGGCCACGCCCGCGGCTTCCAGGCGCTCGCGCAGCCAGGCCGGCGAGGGCTGGATCTTCACGCCGCGAATGACGCGCGCGGTGAAGCGGCCGCAGAGCTCCGGCGACTGAATCTCGACGCGCACCGCGCCGACGGCTTTCGCTGCGCTTTCCGCGGGCTTGGGGGCGACCGGCTTCAGCGGCAGCCTGTAGATGGCGCTGAGTTCGCGGGCCAGACCGTAGTGCCCGAGGCAATCAGGGCGGTTGGTGGTGAGCTCGGCTTCGATGACCGCGCCCTGCGCGCCCTGCTCGATGCCGCCGATGTTCGTGCCGGAAAGCGCCAGGCGCGAGGCGGCGTCCTCGGCCGGCGCCGTCAGGTCCACGAACTCCTTCAGCCAGTTGTATACGACCTTCATTCTCGAAATCCTTGCTGCCTCTTACGCCCTGCCCGCGGATAAACCCTCGAAGATAGCGGGCCTCCCGGCTCCGTCGGGATAAATTCCGGCCGGCGCTACATGCGCTTCACGGAAACTGGCGCAGGAAGCGCACATCGTTCTGGAAAAACACCTGAATGTCGTCGATGCCGTACTTCAGCATGGCCAGGCGGTCAATGCCGATGCCGAAGGCGAAGCCGCTGACTTTGGCCGCGTCGTAGTTGACGAAGCCATAGACCGCGGGGTCCACCATGCCCGCGCCGAAAAGCTCGATCCAGCCCGCGCCCTTGCACTTCGAGCAGGCGCCGCCGCCCGCGGCCGTGCCGCGCCCGGCGCAGAAAATACACGAGGCGTCGAATTCGACCGACGGTTCGGTGAACGGAAAATAGCTGGGGCGGAAGCGGGTCTTCACGCCGGGTCCGAAAAATTCGTGCACGAAATATTCGATCGTGCCGGTGAAATCGCAGAAGGTGATGTCCGTATCCACGGCCAGGCCTTCGACCTGGTGGAACATGAAGGAGTGCGTGGCGTCGGGATTGTCGCGGCGATAGACCTTGCCGGGGACGATCACGCGCACGGGCGGAGTCTGCTTCTCCATGGTGCGGATCTGCACGGGGGAAGTGTGCGTGCGCAGGAGGAGCTGCCCGGGAGCGCCTTTCGGCAGCTCCAGGTAGAAGGTATCCATATCGTCGCGCACGGGATGGAACTCGGGGATGTTGAGCGCTTCGAAATTGTAGTAGGGCGATTCAATCTCCGGCCCCTCGGCGACGGAGAAGCCGATCTGCAGGAAGATGCGCTCGATCTCCTCGAAGACCTGGCGGATGATGTGGCGCGAGCCGACGGGACGGACCACGCCGGGGAGCGAGAGGTCCACGCGCTCGCGGGCCAGGGTGGTTTCGTCGGCGGCGCCTTCCAGCGCCACGCGGCGGGCCTCGATCTGCGCCTCGACGTGCGCGCGCAGCTCGTTGAGCGCGGCGCCGACGGCGCGCTTCAGCTCCGGCGAGGCGGGCTTCAGCCAGTTGTCGGTGATCTGCGTGAGGACGCCGGATTTGCGCCCGAGCCAGGCGTCGCGGAAAAGTTTCCAGGAGACCTCGTCGTGCGCGGCGGCGGCCTCGGCGTCGAAGCGCGCGCGCACCTCGGCGAAGAGCGCCACCACGGGTTGCGGCTGCGCGGCGTCCAGTGCGGCCAGGGTCTTCGCGGTCTTGCTTTCGACAGAGCTCATCGAAGTCCAATCGTCTGCAGGGGCGCGGACGATCGTGCCCCTGCGGTCGAGCGTGCCGGCTGCAAGCCGGCGATACGGCGAAACCCCGAACTACGCTTTCTTCGCGTTCTTCTTGACCGGGGGCGCGGCGGCCTTGGCCTTGGCCGCGAGCTGCGCGAACGCCGCAGCGTCGAGCACCGCGAGATCGGCCAGGACCTTGCGGTCGAGATCGACGGCCGCCACCTTCAAGCCGTGAATCAGCTGCCCGTAGGTCAGGCCGTTCAGGCGTGCGGCGGCTCCGATGCGCTGGATCCACAGGCGGCGGTACTGGCGCTTCTTGGCGCGGCGGTCGCGGAAAGCATAACGATCCGCGCGGTTGGCCGCTTCCTGCGCCGACTGGTAGAGCTTGCTCTTGGTGAGGAAGAAGCCTTTTGTGCGCTTGAGGTACTTCTTGCGGCGCGCACGGCGCTTGGTGCCGCGTTTTACGCGAGCCATTGGGTTTTCTCCTTAAGTGGGGAGACAAACAGGGCGCGAAGGCGCAAAAAAAGGCGCATCGCAACGGGTTTGTCTCCGATGTGTACGGCAAAGCCCGCAACGTGGCGGGCCGTTTCGGCCGGCAGGCACCCGTGAAGCGCTGCCTGGCACGATAATCGCTCAGCGATTATGCAGAACAAAATCGCTCTGCAATTACACAGAACGAAGCCGCTCGGCGATTGAGCTGAGCGACAGCGCCGGGCTTTCACCCTGCGCTACAACTTCTTACAGCGTGTCATTCCGAACGCCCGCTATGCCGGGACGTTTTGAATGACAAAAAATCTAGGCGTACGGAAGCAGCAGCTTCACGTTTCTAGCGTCGGCCGGGCTCACCTGGGCCAGCTTCTTCAGCTTGCGCATGCGGCCCGGGGCCTTGGTGCCCAGCAGGTGGCGCTTGCCCGAATGCATGCGCAGAATCTTGCCCGTTGCGGTGACCTTGAAGCGCTTGGCCGCGCCGCGGTGCGTCTTGAGTTTCAGCTTCTTCGCCTTCTTCTTCGCCATGCCCCTGAATCCTTTCGCTCTCAGCTATCCCCGGCCGCGGATTTGGCGGCGCCCTTTTTCGGCGCCAGCAGCGCCACCAGGACGTTGCCTTCCATGCGCGGCGGCGTTTCGATCAGTGCGTGCTCGCCGATTTCCCCGAGCAGCCGCTGCATCTTCGCGCGGCCTACTTCCTGGTGCGCCATTTCGCGCCCGCGATGGAAAATCATCGCGCGTACTTTGTGGCCTTCCCCGAGGAACCGGATGATCTGGTTCTTGCGAACCTGATAGTCGTGTTCCGCGGTCGCCGGCCGGAACTTCACTTCCTTCAGTTGTGAGCCGCGGCTGCTTTTCCGCTGCTCGTGCGCCTTCTTGCTTAGTTGGTAGAGGTACTTGCCGTAATCGGTGATCTTGCAAACCGGAGGATCGGCGGACGGTGAAATTTCCACCAGGTCCAGCCCCCGTTCGCGCGCCATGCGCACGGCTTCAAACGGCTGCATCACGCCGAGCTGCGCGCCCTCTTCGTCAATCACCCGGACTTCTCGCGCGCGAATCCGCTCGTTTACGCGGACCCGATCGGCCATCCGAAAACCACGTTCAGCGATAAATCCCCCTTACCTAATGATAGGCGCATGACCCGCCTCGACCTGCCTGGGCTGGCCCCGATTGCACCGCATTCCCGCCCGCACGGACGCCACCCGCGTCCAGGGGACAGAATGAAAAGTATAGCATGCACAGGCCATTTGCCGGCAAGCGCCTGCCTGCGCAGGCTCCCGGAGCTTCCGGGGAGCCCGCAGCGGCATAGCGGACATGCCGGAAACGATACACGGGCCGGGAGCGGCGCGCCACCCGGCGGCGGCCACATGATTAAATTACCGCATGCAGCATACGGACACCCGGCTAGCCAACCGCATCGCGCTCCTGTTCTTTCTCACCCTCCATTTTCTCTTTCTGCTGACCTCGACCGGGCGCGTGCGCACCATGGACGAAGTGTCGGTGAACTTTCAGGTGCAAAGTCTCGCCCAGCACGGCAGCACGGCGGTCCCGCAGGCGGTTGCCGCGGGCCTGTTCTTCGGCAAGCTGGATCGTAGCGGACAGCCGCAGTCGCCCTACGGCCTGGGCCACGCCGCCGCCGTCGTTCCGTGGTATGCGCTGGGATCGGCGCTGCTCAGCGTCCTTCCCGGGATCCCGCCGTGGTCCGGAGAATTCGTCATGACTGCCGTGCTCACGGCCAGCAACGCGGCTTTTTCGGCGCTCGCCGCGGCCCTGCTCTTCCTGATTTTCTGCCGATTGGGAATTGCTCTGCGCACCGCTCTGGCCGCCGCCACGCTGTTTGCGCTGGCCACGCCGGTGTTCTCCTATTCCGCCTGGTTCTACTCGGAGCCGCTGGCCGCGGCGCTGCTCCTGGCGGCCGCCTTGTTCCTGTTTGCCGGCGGGGAATCCGCGGGCATCTCCGCGAAAAACGCGGCGCTGGCGGGGCTGTTTCTGGGGATCACCCTGTGGGTGCGGCCCATCTACGTGCTGGCGGCGGCGGTCTTTTTGCTGGCCGTGATCGTGCGTGAAAGAAAAAACGGAATGCGTCCTGCGCTCGTCCTGGCTCTGGTCATCGGCATCTTTGGCTTCGGCTGCCTGGCGCGCAACTACTTGCTTTTCGGCAATCCCCTGGACTTCGGCTATCCTTCGACCGCCGAGGGCGGCAAGCACATCCTCTCTTTCGACACGCCCATCCTCGACGGGCTGTTCGGCCTGCTGGCCTCGCCGGGAAAATCCATTTTCCTGTTTGCGCCGCCGCTGCTGCTCGCCATTCCCGGCGTCTTCCGTCTGGCCAGGCGCGACCGCGGCCTGGCCACCGTCGCCGGCCTCACCCCGCTGGTCTACCTGTTTTTCTATGCACGGTACACGCAGTGGGAAGGAGGATACTGCTACGGCCCGCGCTATCTCGTGCCGGCGTTGCTGCTGCTCTGCCTGGGTCTGGGCCCGATGCTCGCCGATGCCTCTCCGGGAATACGCAAGGCCGCAGTGGCGCTGCTGATCGCGGGATTCCTGGTGCAGGTGGTGGGAATTTCGACGAGTTTTCTGGAAGACCAGGCCACCGGCCGGTATTTCGACGAGCACTGGACCTACCGCCTCAGCTATTCGCCGATTCCCAGCATGAGCCGCCGGCTGCTGTATTACATTCGGTCTCCCAAGCCGGCGCCCATGGGCCTGGGCTTCGACCGCTGGTTCGTCTTTTTGGCCAAGGCGGGAGTCGCGCGAAGTACGCTCGCCGCGGGAGTGTCCTTCGAGTTCGCGGGGCTGCTGTTGTGCGCCTGGCTCCTGCGGAAAGCGCTCTTACAGCTTCCCGCGCCGTAAGCGAGCTGGCGCCACGGGCTGCCGGCTAGCCTTCCGCGGTGGTGGGATCGATCATGCGGCGGATGACGGAGATGCGGTTGGCCGGAAAGCCGCCTTGCTGCGCGTGATCGCGGACGGCCTGCTCGTTGGGCGCGATATACACGCAATAAACCTTGTCGTCGGTGACGTAGCTCTCGACCCACTGCACGCCGGGCAAAGTGCGGATCACGCTGCAGGATTTCTGGGCGACGCCGTGCAGCTCCGCCGCGCTGAGTTTTCCCGCGCCGGGGATTTCCCGCTCAATCAGAAATTTCGGCATGTGCGGCCTCCATTTTCAGAGTGTGCCCGAAGGATGACGACTATACCTGTCTGTCCATCGAATAACACGCCTATTCCTGCGCGGCGCGGGTTTCCGCTTCCTGCTGCAGGGCCGCGACGAATTCGGCGAGCGGGCGCGGGCCCAGGTCGCCCTTGCTGCGGTGGCGCACGGAGACCGTGCCGGCTTCGGCTTCCTTCGCGCCGACCACCAGCATGTAGGGAATCTTCTGGAGCTGGGCGTCGCGGATCTTCGCCGGGAGCTTGTCGTTGCGGTCGTCGAGGTGCACGCGCAGGCCGTGATGCTTCAGGGTTTCCGTCACGTGCCGGGCGTAGTCGTTGACCTTCTCGCTCACCGGGCAGACTTCCACCTGCACCGGGGCGAGCCACACGGGAAACGCCCCGGCGTAATGCTCGAGAAGGATGCCGAAGAAGCGCTCGACCGAGCCGAGCAGGGCGCGGTGCACCATCAGGGGCTGGTGCCGCGCGCCGTCTTCGCCGACGTATTCCAGGCCGAAGCGCGCGGGCAAGTTGAAATCGAACTGCACGGTGGTGAGCTGCCAGGGGCGCCCGATGGCGTCAATCAGCTTGACGTCGATCTTCGGCCCGTAAAACGCCGCTTCGCCCTCCATGCGCTTGAAGGGAATGTTCATGCGCTTCAGGGTGCCGGCGAGCGCGGCGGTGGCGCGGTGCCAGTCCTCGGGCTTGCCGGCGTAGTTTTCGGGGTGCGCGGCGTCCCAATCGGAGAGCTCGACCTCGAATTTGTCGAAGCCGAAATTCTTCATCACCGCGAAGGCGAAGTCCACGCAGGCTTCGACTTCGCCCTCGATCTGCGAGGGCGTGCAGAAGATGTGCGCGTCGTCCTGGGTGAAGCCGCGCACGCGCAGCAATCCGTGCAGCACGCCGCTGCGCTCGTAGCGGTAGACCGTGCCGAGCTCGGCCAGGCGCACCGGCAGGTCGCGGTAGCTCTTCAGCTTGGTTTTGTAAATGAGGATGTGGCCCGGGCAGTTCATGGGCTTGAGCTGGTATTCGGCCTTTTCGACTTCCACCGCGCCGAACATGTTTTCTTTGTAAAAATTGGTGTGCCCGCTGGTCTTCCAGAGATCCAGGCGCATGATGTGCGGCGTGAACACCAGGTCGTAGCCGCGCTTGAGCAGCTCCTCGCGCAGCCAGTCCTCGACAATCTTGCGCACCAGGCCGCCCTTGGGGTGCCAGAAGATCAGCCCCGGCCCGGCCTCCTCCTGGATGCTGAAGAAGTCCAGTTCCGGGCCGAGCTTGCGGTGGTCGCGGCGCTTGGCCTCTTCCAGGCGGTGCAGGTAGTCGTCGAGATCCTTTTGCGTGAAGAAGCACGCGGCATAGATGCGCTGCAGTTGCGCGTTGCCTTCCTGGCCTTTCCAGTAGGCGCCGGCCACGCTCATCAGCTTGAACGCGGTGATGCGCTTGGTGGAAGGAATGTGCGGGCCGCGGCAGAAGTCGATGAATTTCCCGGTGGTATAGAAGGAGACCATCGGCTCTTCGGCCTTTTCCTCGATGAGCTGGCACTTGAAGGTCTGGTTGGCCTTCTTATACAGCTCGAGCGCTTCGGCCTTGGGCAGCAGCTTGCGCTCGTTGGGAATGTCCCGCTCCGCCAGCTCGTGCATTTTCTTTTCGATCTTGGCGAGGTCGTCGGGGGTGAACGGCTCGTCGCGCAGAAATTCGTAGAAGAAGCCGTTGTCCACGGGCGGGCCGATGCCCAGCTTCACGTTGGGATAGAGCTCCATCACCGCGGCGGCGAGCAGATGCGCCGCGGAATGGCGGAAAACGTAGAGCGCGTCGGGATCTTTTTCCGTGAGGATTTGCAGCCGGACGTCCTGATCGAGTGGACGCCGCAAATCCACGAGGTCGCCGGCTTCCGGCTCGTCCGTGCCGGTCGCGGCCAGAGTTTTCGCGGCACCCGTGGCGGGCGCGGTGGCCGGCGTCACCCGCGCGACCAGCGCGGCTTCCGCCAGGCGCGGGCCGATCTTGCGGGCAATCTCCCCCGCGGTCGTGCCCTTGGGCACCTCGTGAACTTTACCGTCCGGCAATGTGACGCGTATCTGGTCCATGCGTTGTTCACCCAGGAAGAGAACGTCCTAGCTTATCGGCGCCTCCCGGCCGGGTCAAGACGAGCCCGGGAATGGTGACTCGTGACTCGTGATTCGTGACTGGGGAGACCACGACTCCCGGACAAGGCCGGGGCGAGGGCGGTACGGCGAGGCGCGCAGAGTCCGGACGGCAGAGGACTTCAAGTAATGGTTAAGGGTTCGGGCGGGTGACCCTACCCCCACCCCGGGTGTTTTTGCAAAGAGTGCGTATTGGATTGATTCCAGGAGAGTTGCGGCGCGCTCCTGTTTTTGGAAGAGCGTAAGAGTGGCAAATGAAGGACTTACAGGAGCGCGCTGGACGCAAAAGAGCGTAAAGAGCGCGATTTGGCTATGCGCGGCGGGGCAGAGAGACAGGGAAGAAGGGCGCTGGAAGGCTTGCCGACGGAGGCGAGGGCCGCGATTCACAAGAAATGATAGCGCATAAGTAACTTTATTTCAATGGATTTAATAGCGGTATTCGAATGGATTGTGGAAAAGTATTCGCCTGCTCGTGCTGCAGCGGGCGGAGCAAGCTCCGCCCCTACAGGGTGACTCTGGAGCACAGCTCATAAATGCGGAAAGCGTGGAGAGATTCTTCGCCCGCCAACAACGCGGGCGAAGAGGCAGCAGTTCTTCACCCGCCGACAACGCGGGCGAAGGGGCAGCGGGTCCTCGTTCCGCAAAACCATCCGGAACGCACAGAACGCGCTCCGCAAATCCAGCCGGAGCGCAGGGAACGCGCTGCGCTCGATCCCGTAGAAGCGTTCGGGATGCAAAATGCGCAAATGACAGAGTTTGGCCGGCCGGCCCGGGCATAGAGGAGATAGCTTCTGGTGAGAAATGGGGGCTAGAATCGTCTCATGGAGAAGAGGCCGTTCGAGATTCTCGAGCATCCGGCGGACATCGGGTTCCGGGCTTACGGGGGGACGCGCGAGGAGCTGTTCGAGAATGCGGCGCTGGCGCTCTTTTCGCTGACCTGCGAGCTGGGCGCGGTGGAAGAGCGGGAATCGCGGGAGATCGAAACCACGGGCAGCGACAACGAGACGCTGCTCTATGCCTGGCTGGCGGAGCTGCTGGCCGTGGCGGAGGCCGAGCGGCTGGTCTTTCGCCGCGCGGATGTGACCGCGCTCGAGCCGAACCGCGTGCACGGCACGGCCTACGGCGAACCGTTCGACCGGGCGCGGCACGAGATGGGCACGCACATCAAGGCGGTGACGTTTCACCAGCTCTTCGTGGAGCAGAGCGCGGAGGGCTGGCGCGCGCAGGTTTTCGTGGACCTGTGAGGCGCGGCCGGCTTACTTCTTCACGCGCGCGGCTTCCATGGCTTCCCAGGCGGATTCGGAGAGCACCAGCAGGTCGTTGAATTCCCCGGCGCCGCGCAGCCACTGCGCGCCGTCGATCACCACGCATTCCCCGTTGATGTACTCGGCCATGTCGCTGAGGAGGAAGGCCGCCAGATTGGCCAGCTCTTCGTGGCGCCCGAAGCGCTTCATGGGATGCTTCTCGATGGCGTGCTCTTCGAACTGTTTCGAGGGCATCAGGCGCGACCAGGCGCCTTCGGTCGGGAAGGGTCCCGGGGCGATGGCGTTCAGGCGGATGCGGTATTTGGCCCACTCGACCGCCAGGGAAGTGGTCATCGCCAGCACCCCGGCCTTGGCGCACGCCGAAGGCACTACGAAGCCCGAGCCGCAATTGGCCGCGGCATAGGTGGTGACGATGTTCAGGATGTTGCCGGGCTGCTTGGCGGCGATCCAGCGCTGGCCGAAGACCTGGGTGCAATGGAAGGTGCCGTTGAGGACGATGCCCACCACGGCGTTGAAGGCGTTGGGCGAGAGCTTCTCGGTGCGGGCCATGAAATTGCCCGCGGCGCAATTGATGAGCGTGTCAATGCGGCCGAACTGCCGCACCGCGGCGCTGGCGGCGGATTCCACCGCGTCGTAATCGCGCACATCGCAGATGGCGTAGCCCGCCGCGCCTCCCGCGCGGCGGATCTCCTCGCAGGTTTCGCGCAGGGGCTCTTCGCGCCGCCCCACCACGAACAACTGGGCGCCCAATCCGGCCAGGCGCAGGGCCATGGACTTTCCCAGGCCCGTGCCGCCTCCGGTGATAAAAATCGCCCGGCCCTTCAGCATCTCTTCTTTGAACATGACGGTGCGCCTCGCAAGGGAG
This sequence comes from Terriglobia bacterium, assembly GCA_020073585.1. Classification (GTDB taxonomy): domain Bacteria; phylum Acidobacteriota; class Terriglobia; order Acidiferrales; family UBA7541; genus Acidiferrum. The sequence goes on along the minus strand of JAIQEV010000062.1, from coordinate 9,756 downwards.
TTGCCGGCCGGCGGTGTTGCGCGCCCCGCGTGGCGGCACGCTGATTCTAGTGCATTCGCCGCGGCCTGTCTGCGCCCAGGCGGAATTTTCGCGCGGCGGGGCGGGCGGCGGCGGAAACGTGCGGCCCCAAAAAGCAGAAGCGGGACCCGCGCCGGCAGGTCCCGCTTCCGGAATCGCTCTGTATTATTTCACGCCATACGGCGGTGCGGCCGCTTCGCGGTCCGCGGATGGGTCTGCGCCTCCATGGGGATCTTGGAGGGCAGAACCTGGCGCTCCTGCTTTTTCCCTTTCTGCAGATGTCCCAGACCGCCCTTGCCTGTCTTTTTCATGGCATTCTCCTTCCCGGTCCCGCCGGGCGCGGCACGTGCCGCCGCGTCAGGAAGGCCCGCCCATTAACCCTTCGATGGTTTGCTCCAGGTCTCTCCTGGTCGTCTCCACGGATTGGAAGAGAGCCTCGGAGCACGACTCGTCGGCTGCTTCCAGTTCTTCCACGTGCTGCTTGAACTCCGCAAAACGGTTGCGCAGATACTCCAGCTCCCAGTAGTAGCGCAGTTGCAGACCCCCGCTTTGCCGCGCCAACTGGGACTTCAGGTGCGCGACCTGGACCGCCAGCTTCTCCACATCGCCGACGACGCGCTCCAAGTAGGCTTCCTTGACCGGCATGGCTGCCTCTTCTTCCGGGCCTCTGGCACCGGAAGGAAACACAAAAGTGCAAGTGAACTATTTTGGAAATGCAGGTGAGCAGCCAAAGAGGTCTTCCGGCGCCGGCGCTGTAAGTCACGTAAACGGTAAGGGTTGTGTTATGAGTACGAGTACCAACCACGGAGATCGCTGCGTGAGAAAACACAGCGAGGCGTGTGAAAGTGCGCCGCAAGTTCAGCTTCTGGGGCAATCCGCGCGGGCGACTTCGGCGTCAGGTGGCGCGGCCGGCGGCGCGGCGGCGCACCGCCAGGAGCGAGATGAACTCGAAGATCACGTTGGCGGCGAGGAGTGCGGTGATCTGTCCGTGGTCGGCGGCGGGCAGGACCTCGACCACGTCGAAGCCCACGAAGGGAATGGCCCCCAGGCCGCGCAGCATGGCCAGCGCTTCGTGCGAAGCCGGGCCGCCCACTTCGGGCGTGCCCGTTCCCGGCGCATAGGCGGGATCGAGAAAATCCACGTCGAAGGTGAGATAGGCCTTGCGATTGCTCACGCGGGCCAGAATGCGTTCGACCACGCCAGCCACGCCCAGCGCAAACATCTCCGGCGCTTCGATCACCTCAAAACCCAGGGCGCGGGAATCGTCGATCTCCCCGGCGGTGACCGTGGAGCCGCGAATGCCCACCTGGATGGAATGCTTGGGGTCGATCAGGCCTTCCTCAAGGGCGCGGCGGAAGGGCGTGCCGTGGCAGATTTTGGAGCCGAAGAGCTCGTCGTCGATGTCGGTGTGCGCGTCGAAATGCACCAGGGCCAGTTCGTCGTGCGCCGCGGCCACGGCGCGCAGCAGCGGCAGGGAGACGGTGTGATCTCCGCCGATGGCGATGGGCACCGTGCCGCCGGCCACGATCGGGTGGACGTACTCCTCGATGGCCGCGATGCTCTGCGCCAGATCGGCGGGATAGACCGGCGCGTCGCCGTAGTCGCCGCCGCTCAGGAATTCGTAGACGTCGATCCAGTGAAAGGGATGGGCCAGGCGCACCAAGCGCGAGGCTTCGCGCACCGCCGCCGGGCCGAAGCGCTGGCCGTTGCGGAAGCTGGCACCCAGATCGAAAGGCACGCCGATGATGCCGAAATCCGCGCGCTGCTCCGGCGCGAGCTGCGGCAAGCGGGAATAGGTCCCGATCCCGCGGAAGCGGGGCGAACCGGGCGACTGCGGTGGAGCGTGATGCGGCATGGAACCTAAAACTTTACACCAGGTTCGCGGCCGTTGCCTCTGTACCTGCCCGAAGCGGCAACGCGCCTACCACTAGCGGGCGCGCTTACTTGGCCACGTTGCTGGCGCGGATTTCCTGCCAGCGGCGCGGGCGCTTGTTGGCCTGCAGAACCTTTTTGCGCAGGCGGATGGATTTCGGGGTGACCTCGACGAACTCGTCGTCGGCGATGAACTCGATGGCCTGCTCGAGGCTCAGGTCGCGGTGCGGAATCAAGCGGATGGCTTCGTCGGCGCTCGAGGAGCGCATGTTGGTCTGCTTTTTTTCCTTGGTGACGTTGACGTCCATGTCCTGCTCGCGCGAATTTTCGCCCACGATCATGCCTTCGTACACTTCGATGGCCGGGCCGATGAACAGCTCGCCGCGCTCCTGGATGTTCCACAGGGCAAACGCCGTGGACGGGCCGGAACGGTCGGCCACCAGCGCGCCGGTGGGACGCAGGGCCATCTCTCCGGCGTAGTCCGTCCAGCCGTCGAAGATGGAGTGGATCAGCGCGGTGCCGCGCGTGTCGGTGAGGAGCTGGCTGCGCAGGCCGATCAGGCCGCGCGAGGGAATCTTGAAGTCCATGCGCACGCGCCCCGAGCCGTGATTGCTCATCTTGGCCATTTCGCCGCGGCGGCTGCCCAGGGTCTCGAGGATGATGCCGATGAAGCTTTCGGGAACGTCGATCACCAGGCGCTCGAGCGGCTCCAGCTTCTTGCCGTTTTCGGTGCGCACCACGATTTCCGGCTTGCCGACCATGAGCTCGAAGCCTTCGCGGCGCATGGTTTCGATCAGGATGGCGAGCTGCAGCTCGCCGCGCCCCAGCACGCGGAACGATTCGGGCGTGTCGGTGTCTTCCACGCGGATGGAAACGTTGGTCAGCAGCTCCTTCTGCAGGCGGTCGCGCAGGTCGCGCGAGGTGAGGAAGCTGCCGTCCTTGCCGGAGAGCGGGCTGCTGTTTACGGTGAAGATCATGGCCAGGGTCGGCTCATCGATCAGCAGCGGTTCGAAGGGCGCGGGAGCGGCGAGATCGGTGATGCCCTCGCCGATCTGAATGCCCTCGACGCCGGCGATGGCCACGAGATCGCCCGCGGCGACGCTGTCGGCTTCGTCGCGCTCCAGCCCCCGGAAGGTGTAGAGCTTGGTGATGCGCGTTGGCGCGAGTTTTCCGTCCAGCTTGCTGATGCCCACTTCTTCGCCGCGCCGAAGCGTGCCGTTGAAGACCCGGCCGATGGCGATGCGCCCGAGAAAGTCGCTGTAGTCGAGGTTCATCACCTGGATTTGCAACTGGCCTTCGGGATCGCCCGGCGGCGGGGCAATTTTGGCCACGATGGTTTCGAACAGCGGCAGCAGGTCCTTGGAAGCGTCGCCCGGGGTGCGGTGGGCCACGCCCGCGCGCGCGTTGGTGTACACCACGGGGAAGTCCAGCTGGTCTTCGGTGGCGTCGAGGTCGATGAACAGGTCGTAGATCTCGTCCAGGACTTCCTTGGGGCGGGCGTCGGGGCGGTCAATCTTGTTGAGCACGATGACCGGGGGCAGCTTGGCGGCCAGGGCCTTCTGCAGGACGTAGCGGGTCTGCGGCAGGGGGCCTTCGCTGGCGTCCACCAGGAGCACCACGCCGTCCACCATGCGCAGGGCGCGCTCGACTTCCCCGCCGAAGTCGCTGTGGCCGGGGGTGTCCACGATGTTGATTTTGGTGTCGTGGAAGAACAGCGCGGTGTTCTTGGCGAGAATGGTGATGCCGCGCTCGCGCTCCAGGTCGTTCGAATCCATGACGCGCTCGACGACCGCCTCGTTGGAGCGGAAAATCCCGCTCTGCTTGAGCATGGCGTCCACCAGGGTGGTCTTGCCGTGGTCGACGTGCGCGATAATGGCGATATTGCGAATATTCTGGCTCATATCTTGATCTTCAGTTTCCAAACAAAAAAGGCTGCTTCAACAACGAGCAGCCCGAAAGGAACTCCCGTCTGTTTGTCGATTTACCGCAGGCGAACAACTATTATTATAACAGACCCGCGCCTCCGCGGCCACCGGCGCGCTTGCGCCTTCCACGCAAGGCCTCCGGACAACCTCCCTGCCCCGGGTTACTTCGCGGCCGCCTGCCCGGAGCGGAATTCGGTCCACGGGCCGGCCTTCATGTCTCGCAGATACGGCGCCTGCCAGTGGTATTCGGGATGCGCGGCGAGAAACGGGGCGGCCAGAAAATCCTGGCCGCAGGGATGCCCGATGCGCGCCACGAACTGCATCTTCGCGGCCATGGCCGCGTCGGCGGCCTTGCCCTGCACCGCTCCGCCCGGGTAGTTCGGCCCCCAGGCCCAGACTGCTACGCCGCGCGGCGAGGCGTCCACGTGGCCGCACAGCGCGCGCTCGTTGGCTTCTTCCGTCTTTTGGAAACTGTCGGCGTGGTCGCCGAGCATCTGCTGCGCCAGGGCCACGTCGATCCTTCCCCAGTTCTTGCGCAGCAGTTCGTCCCAGCGCACGCGGCGCGCGTTAGGCGAACTCTCCGGGTTGTTGGAGTCGAATTGCGGCGCATCCAGCGCGAGCACCTTGGGGTCGCGCGCCCAGTTGGAACCGGAGAAGACGCCGTCCTTGGTGCGCCACAGGTGAAAGGCCTTCAGCCCCAGCTCGAATTGCGCGATCTCCCCGGTCTTGCGGTCGCCCAGCAGCCAGTCGTTGGCGTAGCCCCCGTTGTTTCCGTCCAGCATGATTTTCACGTACTCGTCGATCGACCCGGCGTACTGCAGGGCCTTGCGCGCGCGCACGAATTCCGCCTTGCCCGCCGGATCCCAGCCCTCGAACTGGGTGATGGTGGTCTCCGTGACCAGCAGCCCCTCACTGTTGATCCCGAAATCGTCGTCGCTGGCGATCACTCCCGGGAAGCCGTCCATCAGGATGCGGTGGCCGCGGGCCGGCGCGATGTCGAAGATGATGCGCCAGCGCTCGCCGTTCAGGTAGCTCGTCCAGTTATTGTGGGCAATGACGATCTGGTGGTCCTTGGTCCACTTTCCCGTGGCGATGAACGCGCTGCAGTTGCCGGGGCTCTTCAGCGCCGGCGCGGGCGCCGCCTTCTCCTGCTTGTTCAGCCAGGGCACGTAGTAGTCCGGCAGCTCCTCGAAAGCGTTGAAAGCCACGATGTCGTCCACGTCCAGCTTCGAGCCGCTGCGCGCGCGCAGCCCGGCCACGATCCCCGCGAGCTCCTGCTGATATTCCGCGTCGATCTTCGGCCAGAGCATTTCGTGAGCCGCCTTGCGGAAGAAGGCCCAGTCGCGCCCGCTCGCGTGCGTCATCTCCGCCTGCACCGCGGCGAAAGCGTCCTCGATCTCCGGCGCCAGCAGGTAGCCGTGCTGGAAGCCGAGCGCGCCCGGCTCGCCCTCCAGATGCACGTAGATCCAGCCGTCCTGCTCGAAGCGCGCCGCGTTGGCCAGCCGGGGATCGCGCGCCGCGGCCTGCTGCCGCGCCAGCGCGACCACCGCGTCCACGTCACTCTGCGCCGACGAGGAATTCCCGCCGCTGCCCGCCCGCCACAGCGCCGCCGCGCCCAGCACCACCACGGCCAGCGCCGCCACCCGCCGCATCGAATCCGTCATACGCCAAGCCTCCCGTGCTTCTTCCCGCAAGCCTTTGAGTGTATTCTCCCGCCGGCGCGGCTTCAACGTCCTTCATCTTTTCGGCGTCTCGTGTACACTTTCTTTGCACCATGCTTACCGCCATCACCCGCGCCGTGAGTCCGGCCCTCGCCAACTGCGAGCTCTCCTTCATCGCGCGCCAGCCCATTGACCTCGAGAAAGCCCGCGCGCAGCACCGCGCCTACGAGCAGCTTCTGGAAAAGCTCGGCGCGCGGGTCGTCTCCCTGCCCGCCGAACCCGGTCTTCCGGACTCCATGTTCGTCGAAGACCCGGCCATCGTGCTCGACGAGCTGGCGGTGATCCTGCCCCTGGGCACGGAATCGCGCCGCCGCGAAGCCGGCAGCCTGGCGCAGGCCCTCGCAAAATTTCGCAAGCTCAAATATGTGCGGCTGCCCGGCATGATGGAGGGCGGCGACGTCCTGCGCATCGGCCGCAAACTCTATGCCGGGCTTTCCACGCGCACCAGCACGGAAGGCATCCGCCAGCTCGCTGCCCTCCTCGCCCCGCACGGCTACGAAGTCGCCGCCGTGCCAGTGACCGGCTGCCTGCACCTGAAGTCGGCGGTGACCTGCGTCGGGCGCAACACCCTGCTCGCCAACCGCGCCTGGTTCGATCCCGGGCCGCTGGCCGGTTACGAGTGGATCGAGGTCGCGCCGGAAGAGCCGCACGCCGCCAACGCTCTGGCCCTCGGCGACACGGTGATTTTTCCCGCTTCCTTCCCCAAGACGCAGGCGCGCCTCGATGCCCGCGGCTTCCGCGTCACTCCGCTGGAGATCGCCGAGCTGCAGAAAGCCGAATCCGGCCTGACCTGCTCCAGCCTGCTCTTCGACGCCCCTGCTGTGTGAGCGGCACTTTCCCGCGCGCCTCCGCTTGCAGGACCCATGCCAATGGAAACGGTCGCGAGGTATACCTACGACAACCGGAATGCCGGGATCGCCGTCCTGGGTTATATTTTGCTGGAGTGGGCAGCCCAGCAGGCTTTCGGGCTCTGCTGCGCGGGATGACGCGCCATGAAAATGCCTTTGCGGTTTTCTGTGCTGAACGAGGGGAACGCACGGCGAGCGGCCGTCTACTCGGCCATCACTATCCTCTGGCGCAGCTTGCTGGTGGTCTTTGTCACCGAGTTCGCGGTGATGCTCCTGCTCCGCTTTTTGCTAGGGATTCCGATAGGTGTCGCAGCGGCCCTCCTCGATAGCGCCCTGCTTTCCATTTTTGCCTTGCCTCTCTTATACGCGGTCATCCTTCGTCCAGTCACCTCGATGGCTGCCGAGCAGGCGGCCGCCGCCGCCGAACTGCGCTTTGATTCGATTGCCCGGATGGTGGGCGACGGAATCCTTATCTTCGGATTTAAGCACAAGATCCGGTTCGCCAACCCCGCGGTCGAGCAGATGTTTGGGTACGCACCGGGGGCCCTGCTCGGGGCCGACATGGAATCCTTGATGTCCGACGACGTAGCAAGAGAGTTTAGGAAAGGCATGGAGCGCCAGCGGACCGGAGGCCGGAATCCTGTGATCGGAGGTGGCCCGCGCGAATATCCAGGGAAGCGCAAGAATGGTGAGCTGTTCCTCGTCGAGTTGTCGGTGGACGCCATAAAAACAGCCAGAATAGAGCCTCATTTCCTCGTCGTCATTCGCGACATTACCGCGCGCCGGCATGCGGAAGAGGCGTCGCGGGAGAGTGAACGGAAGCTCCGGCAGATTCTGGAAGCGCTTCCGGTGGCGGTGCGCATCGTGCAAGAAGGCAAAGTCGTTTTTGCCAATCCTGCCGATGCACGTTTGCATGGCTACGGAAGTCCCGAGGAGGAAATCGGAGCCGGGATCTCCGCCTTTGTGGCCGAGGAAGAGCGGAACAGGGTGCTCGAGTACGCCCGGACGCGCGAGGCGGGCGGAGAAGCGCCCCGGTGGCATGAGACCCGCGCCAGGCGCCGCGATGGAACCGCCATCCCCGTGGAGGTCACCGCCGAACGCATCCTGCACGCCGGGGCGCCCGCCGGCCTGGTGGTGCTACGCGACCTGACCGAACGGAAACGCCTGCACATGTTCGAGCAAATCCTGCCGGTCTGCTGCGTCTGCGGGAAAATTCGTGACGATAGCGGCGTCGAGCAGGGCAAGGGCGCCTGGGGCCGGCTCGACGAGTACGTGGTGCGGCACTCCAATGCCCAGATGAGCCACGGGTTTTGTCCGGAGTGCTACCGTGAGTATCGGAAAAAGGAAGGGCTTTCCTAGCTCCGCGGCGGCCTTTCCCGCGAGGCCACGCGCCCGCGGCGCGCTACGCACACGGCGCTTCTGCCTCAGAAAAAAATGAAACGAAGAGCCGGGCCCCGCTGCCTCCGGCGCGCGGCCCCGCACAGACTCAGGGATGGAATTCGAATTCGATCAATTGCGAGGTTTCCGCACTGCCCGGCGAGAACTTCCACTTTTGCAACGCAGAAGTCGCCGCGGCCACCAGCAGCGGATGCCCGCCGACCACCTTCGTGTCTTTGACCTGGCCGTTCGGCGCGATGACCACTTGGATTTTTACCGTGCCGGACAAGCGCATCCTGCGGGCCAGCTCGGGGTACTCCGGCGAGGGCTTGACGATCGCTTTCCGGGCTTCCTGTCCGTAAACAGCGGTTCCGGCCAGACTGAGCAGGAACAAGAAAAGAGCCTTTACCAACAAGCTTTGCGCTTGAAAGTGTGGTTTCATCGGCATCCCTTTTTCTCTGTGACCGCTAAGCGGTCAACATTTTCGCTTCCGCGTTCGGACCATCCGGCTCTAACAGGTGCGGCGCCAATAACGGAAGAAAAAGTATTGTTCGTGCATTTTCACTTAGCATAACGGGCTGGCGCCGCAAGCCCAGCTTTTTCCGCCTCTGGCGTGTTTCTGAGGAAACTGACCCAAAGGACAGGGGCCGCGAAACCCGGAGAACAGGCTCGCGGCCCCCCGGCGCGGAAGCCTCCGCCGGGGATAACCAGTACGCGGCGGCGCCGCCGCAGGCATTTTTTGCCCATTGCCCGGAGAGCGCCGCCCGTGCTACGCTTTTTCCCGGCATGATGACCACGGCCACGAAGCGAATTACCTCCACGAAGTCGATGTCGACTACGTCGACGACGACTAAGTCGACTATTCTCGCTTCGGGCGCGTGGAGAAACAGCTAGCAAGCTAGCCAAAAGTTTCGAACCCGCCGCCAGAAGCGAATCTGGCGGCGGGTTCTTCGTTTCAGCCCCCACCAGAGTCGCTCCCGCGGCAGACCTTATAGAGGAGCGGCAGTCATGAGTCTCGAGAACGCAGAGGAACGATTCGTTGCCGGCCGCAGCGTCGCCCCGCCGGCCCAGGGCGAGGCGCCACGGGGGGACGCCGCGCGCATGGACGGCGCGCTGCTGGCCTTCAAATTCGGCGGAAGCTCGGTGGCCGGCGCCGAACGCATGCGCCATGCCGCGGGCCTGGTCCGCGACGCGGCCCGGACCGCCCGCGTCGCCGTGGTCGTCTCCGCGATGAAGGGCGTCACCGACCGTCTGCTGGCCACCGGACAATTCCTGGCCGATGGCAGCTTCGCCGCGGCGCGCCGGGAAGCCGAGGCTGTGCTGCAGTTGCACCTCGACGTCCTGCGCGATCTCCAGCTCCCGGAGGCCGGGCACGCGCGCGTGCGCCGGGAGCTGCAGTTGCTCGGGCGCGACCTGCTGCATGAAGCGCCGCTGCGCGGCCCCTTGGCCGCCAGCGCCGAGCTCTTCGACCGCCTGGCCTCTTTCGGCGAGCGCTTCAGCGCGCGGCTCTTCGCCGCCACTCTGGAAAAGGCCGGCGTCGCCGCGGTGCCCGTGGCCTCTTCCGATTTCGTGCTGACCTGCGACACCTTCCGCGACGCCAAACCCCATTTGCACGAGACCCGGGAGCGCGGCCGCGCCGTCCTTCTCCCTTTGCTCGAGGACGGCATCGTGCCCGTGGTTACCGGCTTCCTCGGCGCCACCCCCGACGGGCGCATCACCACGCTCGGCCGCAACAGTTCCGATTTTTCCGGCGCGCTCATCGCCCACGTCGTGGACGCCGGCGAGCTGGTCATCTGGACCGACGTGGACGGCATCTTCACCGCCAATCCCCGCGAGTCAGCCGAAGCCAAGCTGCTGCACGAGATGAGCTACGAGGAAGCGCACGCTCTCGCGGCCAGCGGCGCGAAAGTCCTGCATCCGCACGTTCTGCCACTGGCCGAGGAGACCGAAATGACCGTCTGGGTACGCAATACCTTCAATCCGCAACTCCGCGGC
>JAIQEV010000061.1 GCA_020073585.1 Terriglobia bacterium | reverse complement strand
CCTGGAATTGCTCGCTTCCGCCGTGGACCTCTCCACCGCCCCGCAGATCCAGGAATACATGCGGCGTTACGCTGCCCAGCCCGCGCGATTCGGCCCCGCGGCGCCGCCGGCCGCGGCTGGCCAGCGGGATACGGCCCGGCCGGGACATCACCACGCCCCGGAACCGCACCGCGCCGCCACCGTTGCCCAGCCGGTAAAGATAGACAACGACCTGTACGTGCGCGATTACGGAAAGTGCATCCTCTGCTACAAATGCGTGGAAGCCTGCGGCCAGGACGCGCAAAACACCTTCGCCATCGCCGTTGCCGGGCGCGGCTTTGCGGCCCGCATCTCCACCGAATACAACGTGCCCTTGCCCGAATCCGCCTGCGTCTATTGCGGAAACTGCATCGGCGTATGCCCCACGGGTGCGCTGATGTTCCGCAGCGAATTCGAGATGCGCCGGGCTGGCGCCTGGGATGAATCCCGGCAAACGCAGACGGACACCATCTGCCCCTATTGCGGCGTGGGCTGTACCCTCACGGTTCATGTGCAGCAGGAAAAAATCGTCAAGGTCACTTCGCCGATCGACCAGCCGGTCACCCGCGGAAACCTCTGTATCAAAGGCCGCTTCGGCTGGGAATGGATCAATCAGAGGCCGTGACCTAGCCCGCATTTCTCACCAGAGTCCCCCTGTAGGGGCGGAGCTTGCTCCGCCCGCTGCAGCACGAGCACGATTGCCTGTTCCGGCGCTCCCGCCGCAATTTCGCTTTACCTCTCTCCGGAAAAAATCTCTCCAACCGCTCTCCCCAACGGGCAGTGCGACATCTCGCGTCCGTCCTCGTGACAAATCCGGGCCAGATTCAGGACGATGGTCATTGCTTTTTTCGGCAGCCTTTCACGGAGACGGGAAGGTGGCGGCTTGGGCCGCCTGATCCAGAACCTGGCGGACCAGGCGTGCGAGAGCGGCGGGACTGTAAGGCTTCTGGAGATAGAAGGCGGGAGGGCCGCTGCTGACGAAATTGCCGGGCTCGGAGACGTAGCCGCTGGTGTAGATGAGGGGAAGGTTGGGGTGCTCCTTGCGCAGCTTCGTGGCCGTGGCGATGCCCCCGAGCTTGGGCATGACCACGTCCAGAATAGCCAGATCCGGCGCTTCGCTGGCGCAGAGCTGCAGCGCCTCCTCGCCGTCGCAGGCGGGCAGCACGCGATAGCCCAGGCCGAGCAACGTCTGGTGGGCCATCTCGCGGAGGGTATCGTGATCTTCGACCAGGAGAATCGTTTCCTGCCCGCCGCGCACGTCGCCGGACAAAGGAACTTCCCCGCTTTCCCTTTTTTCCGCCGCAGTTCTCTGCAAGACCGGAAGATAGATGCGGAACATGCTGCCGTGCCCCGGCTCGCTGTAGACTTGGATGAATCCGTTGTGCTGCTTGACGATGCCGTAGACGGTGGCCAGCCCCATGCCGGTGCCCTTGCCGAGCTCCTTGGTGGTGAAGAACGGCTCGAAGATGCGCTCGCGGGTTTCGGCGTCCATGCCCATGCCAGTATCGGAAACGGAGAGCACCGCGTAGCGCCCGGGGAGCGCATAGGAATAGAACCGGCAGTAGCGCTCGTCGAGATCGGCCATCTCCGTGGTGATGACCAGGCGGCCGCCCTCGGGCATGGCGTCACGGGCGTTGAGGCACAGGTCCATGAGCGCCTGCTCGATCTGCGCGGGATCGGCGCGCACCGGCTCGAGGGAGGCCTGTTCGACCTTCAGTTCGATGTCGCGGCCGATGATCTTGTCCAAAAAACGGACTAGGCCCTTCACCACTTCGTTGAGGTCCACGGCACGGGGCTGCAGAATCTGTTGGCGGGCGAAGGCCAGCAGTTCCTTGGTGAGTGCCGCGGCGCGTTCCGCCTGCTCGCGGATGCGCAGAAATTTGAGGGCCACCTGCGGCGATTCCTTGGTCTGCTCGCAGCCCAGCTCGGCCCAGCCGAGGATGGCCCCGACGACGTTGTTGAAATCGTGCGCCACGCCGCCGGCTAGCTGGCTGATGGCTTCGAATTTCTGGGCGTGCCGGAGCTGGCGCTCCATGGCGCGCAGCTCGGTGACGTCCTCGGCGATGATCTCCAGGCTCTCCGCGCTGGAAGGCGTGGCTACCCGGCGGAGCGCCAAGCGCACGGTGAAGATGCTCCCATCGCGGCGCCGCCATTCGCTCTCCGCGCCGCTGATGCGGCCCTGCTCCTGGCAGGCGGCCACCAGCCGCGCGAACTCCTCGGGATAGCGGAAGACGTCGCCCGCGAGCTTGAGCGCGCGGATCTCTTCGCTGGAGGCGCACTGCAGCATGCGCAGCAAGGCGGGGTTGACGTACTGAAAAACGCCGTCGAGCGACGTGCGGCAGATGCCGTAGGCGGCGTTTTCCACCAGGTCGCGGTTGCGCGCTTCCGAGAGACGCAGGGCCTCCTCGGCGCGCTTGTGCTCGCTGATGTCCCGGGTGACGCTGAGAGAACCGCTGATGGGGCCTCCGGCGTCGCGAAAGGGCACCGCATAACTCTCCATCCACAGGCGCGTTCCTTTCAGCCCCACCGTCTCGAATTCCAGGACGCCGCTGCCACCCTCGCAGATGTACTGCTGCAGGCGCAGAAAGCGATCGCGGTATTCCGGAACGATCAGCCGGCACATGGGCTTCCCCACGACCTCCTCCGCGCTCTCCGCTTCGAGCATCTGCAGCCCCGCCTGGTTGATCTCCAGCAGCACGCCCTCGCGGTCCACAATTTTCACGCAATGCGGCTCGGCTTCGATGATGGCCCGCAGGCGCTCGGCATTGCGTGCCAGGGCCGCTTGCGCCAGCTCGCTTTCCTCGCGCAGCGCTTTTTCCCGCAGCGCGCGTTTCAGGGCCGCCGGCAGGCGCGACAGATGCTCCTTGCGGATGTACTCGCTGGCCCCCTGCTTGATGCATTCGGCGGCCTCCTCGTCGCCGAGCGCCGCCGCCAGCAGCAGCAAGGGCGTGTCCTTTCCGCTGTCCCGCAGCTCCTGCAAGGCTTCGCGGCCGGACCCCTCCGCGAGGCTGTAGTCCGCCAGCACCGCGTCGTAGGAGCGCTCCGCGAGGCTACGGCGGAACTCCTCGGCTGAGGCGCTGACCTCCGCCTGCACCGCGATGCCGGACTGCTCCAGCTCGCGCAGGATTGCGGCGGTCTCTTCCGGGGAATTCTGGAAAAGCAGCAGCCGCACGGGAACGGCGAAGCCCGTGCTTTGTGGTGCTTCGAGGAGTTCGGTCTTCATCGCCGCTCTCCGGCGCCGCACAAGCCCGGATCCCATGCGCCGCACCGCGGCAGCCCGCCCGGCGGCCCCGCCCTGCAAAGCTGTTTTCGGAAGTGCACTGCCCGGCGCATGCATGCCCCCGGATGGCGTTCCAGCGAACTCTTCCCTGTCAGTCTTTCGCTCGATTTCCCTGCGGTGCGGTGACCAGCTCCGGCCGCGGCGCATTGCCGGCGATGGGCGCGCCGGCGGCCGCGGCGCTCTCCCGCATCAGGGTCTCCAGAGAAACGTCGCTCTCCGCCGACCACAAGCGGCTGCCGACGCGCACGGTCAGCGGAAACTTCCGGCCGGCCGCGCGATTCTGCTGCGCCAGGCGCGTCTCCAGGCGGTGGCCGAGAAGTGGCGCGCTGGCTTCGCCGGCCTCCGCCGCGAGTACCACGAATTCTCCTTCGGCCACCCGCCCCAGCAGGTCCGAGCGGCGAAAACTCCCGGCCAGGACCTCCGCGATTTCCATCTGCAGACGTTCCGCCGCTTTGCTTCCGAGCTCCGCGCGGACCGCCTCCAGTTTCTCCTCGCGCACCCACAGAATCAGCAGCGTGCCCCCCGCGCGCCGGGTCCGCTGCAGTGCCCGCTCCGCAAGCGTTTCGAAGCCCCGCGCGTTGTACAGGCCCGTCAGGGCGTCGCGGAGAACCTCCGGGGATTCGGCGGCGACGGCGGCGCGCTCCAGCGCCGCCCGCAAAACCCGCTCCACCGTGCGGGCATCCACATAGCCCTTCAACAGATAGTCCTGCGCGCCCTCCGCGAGGGACAGGGCTGCAAACTGTTTATCGGCAGGATTGGCCAAAATAATCAGCGGTGTGGAAGGCGCCGCGCCGCGCACCCGGCGCACCACCTGCAAGGGCTCCGGCCAGCACAGGGAAATATCCAGGAAGATGGCGTCGGGACGCACCGCGGCGATGGTCGGCACCAGCGTGGGAACCGAGGTAGCGAGAGTTAATTGGCACTCGCTCCCCAAATTCGGGATCAGTTCCTGCAAGGCTCGGGCCAGTTCTCCGGCCCCCGCCTCGGCCAGGAGAATGCGCAGCTTTTTAGGAGAGCCTGGTGGCTCCGGAGGTGTGCTTGCCGCTCTGTTCATAGACGCCTCGCTTGGGAGATTGCCCCCAGGATCGATTGCTTTGCTGCTGAGTGGCCGCGCGGATCCCTGCGCTGCAGATCCTCGGAACCTCGGCTGCGAGGCTGGAGAGGACAGTCCTCTGGACGGCGAGTAAACCGCAAAAAACCTCGCCGCGGAACAAACGAATACCTGGAAGGGGGATATCCCTATTCTGAACCGCCTGCCGGGAGAGTCAAGCGCGCGGCGGGCGCGGCATCACCGACTCGTTACACCACCTCTTCCGGCTCGTCCAACCGCCGGAGAAGCAGCGCGGCCAGGCCCGCCAGCAGCCCGCCGCAGATGACCACCGCTTCCCAGACCAGGCCGGTGGCGAAAGCCAGCGGACCGGCCACGCCAAACGGCGCCAGCAGCACCACCAGCGCCGCTTCGCGCACCCCGATGCCCCCCTGCGTGAGCGGCAGCAGCGCCACCACCTTCGCCAGCGGCCAGGCAAACAGCCACACCCGCAGCGGCAGCGACAGCCCGCAGGACATCGCCAGGAGCGCCGCCAGCAGCACAAAACTCCCCTGGATGAACAGGCCCAGCAGCCAGCCCAGCACCAGCACGTGCGGGCGGCGGGCCACGTACCGCAGCGCGGTGCGGAACCTCGCCAGGCGCCGCCGGAAGCGCACCGAGTGGCCGCGCAGCAGCGGCCGGTAGAGCAGCAGGCTCAGCAGCGCCACCGCCACCCCCAGCAATGCGGCGATCAGCAGCGCGCGGCGCGCCGCGGCCTGCCAGGCCCCGGGCAGCGAATTCGGGAGCAGGAAGAGACCCAGCAGGACCAGGCCTCCTTGCGCGCACACGTCGAGAATGCGGTCGGCGATGTTTCCGGCCAGCACCCCGGCGGGCTGCGGGCTGCGCCGCAGCCCCACGGCCAGACGCACCACGTCGCCCCCGAGAATCGAGGGCAGAAAGAGCGTTCCGAACAGACCCCCGCAGTAGCATTGCGCGCTGGTCGGAAAATCCAGTCCCGCGCCCGCCGCATTCACGGTCATGCGCCACTTGGCGATGCCCACGAGATGCACCAGCAGATAGGCCAGCAGAATCGCCAGGAAGCGCGTGCCGGGAACGCGCGCCAGCGCCGCGCGCAGCGGTTCCCGCGGAACAACATGCGCGAGCAGCAGCAGCACCGCGCCCCCCGCGCCCCAGCGCAGGAGCACGAGGAACAGGCCGCGCGCCGCCGGCCGCGCCTGGTGCGCGCCGATCATGCCTCCGGCAACCGCTCTGTGAATCTTAGCGCCAAGCGCATCCCTTCGAGACGATTCGCAATTGCTTCCCCGGGGGCAGCTCCCTTCCCGCTGACCGCGCCCCGGCGCTCAGCTCCCAAAGATTTCGTCCATCTTCGCAGCCAGCTCGAAATCCCGGCTGCTGATGCCCCCCGCGCTGTGCGTGGTCAGGTCCACGGTCACCTTGTTCCACACGTTGCACCATTCCGGGTGGTGATTCATGGCCTCGGCCACCAGCGCCACGCGGGTCATGTTTCCAAAGGCGCTCACGAAATCCCGGCATTCGTAGCTGCGGTGCAGCTTCCCGTTCTCGACCGTCCAGCCTTTTCTTCCGGCCAGGCGCTCCTGAATTTCCGCTTCGCTCAGTTTCTGCGCGCGCATGAGCCTCTCCCTTGTTTTCCGCTCCGCAAGTGTAGCCCAGGAGAACGCCGCGGGGGTTTTCTCTTTTCCGGCGCCGCGCTTGGCCCGCGCGCGCCTTTGCCATTGCCTGACTCCGCGCTTTCCATTATCGTAAAAGATTCAGTTTGGACCAAGAGACGCGGTGAGCGTCTGCGCCGCGCCGGAATCCTCGGAGAGTAACGTGAAAAAGAAAATTCGCGCCATCCAGTATGGTGTCGGTCCCATCGGTGCCTCCATTGCCCGCCTGCTGCGGGAAAAGAAGGCCATTCAGATCTGCGGGGCCATTGATACCGATCCCGCCAAGATCGGACGCGACCTCGGCGAAGTGGTCGGCGCCGCCGACGCCCCCTGGGGCGTAAAAATCTCCGGCCACGCCAACGAAGTCCTGGACCAGGCGGCCGACGTGGTCATCCACTCCACCTCTTCCTCCCTGCCCAAGGTCATGGACCAGTTGCTGGCCTGCCTCGAGGCCGAGTCCTGCGTGGTTTCCACTTGCGAGGAGCTTTCCTTTCCCTACCGCACCTATCCCGAGCTGGCGGCCAAGCTCGACACCGCGGCCAAGGACTGGGGCGTGGCCCTGGTGGGCACCGGCATCAATCCCGGCTTCGTCATGGACAAGCTGGTGATCACCCTGGCGGCCGTGGCCCAGCGCATCGAGCACGCCAAGGCCCTGCGCATCGTGGATGCCTCGACGCGCCGCATGCCCCTGCAGAAGAAAATCGGCGCGGGCCTGACCGTCGAGGAGTTTACCGCGCAAGTGGCCGCCGGCGTCATCAAGCACGTGGGCCTGCCCGAGTCCGTGGCCATGATCGCCGACAGCCTCAACCTCCCCGTCGAGCAGATCACCGAAACCATCGAGCCCGTCGTCGCCCAGGAGCGCGTGCAGACCGGATTCTTGACCGTGGAAGCCGGCCAGGCCGCCGGCGTGCACCAGATCGCCCGCGGCATCGGCGGCGGCAAAGAGCTGGTCTACCTCGAGCTGCAGATGTACGTCGGCGCGAAAAATCCCGCGGACACCGTCGAGCTGACCGGCCACCCCGCCGTCAGCCTGACCATCCCCGGCGGCTGCCACGGCGACATCGCCACCGCCTCCGTCGTCGTCAACACCATCCCCGCCATCCTCGACGCCCCCGCCGGCCTGCGCACCTCGCGCGACCTGCCCATCGGCTTTTTCTCCCCCGACGCCAAGCCGTAGGGGCACGATACATCGTGCCCGCCCTCGGTTTTGCAGCGGCGGCGGCGCTTGCCTTCATTCCCCTGTCGCTCGGCGTGCCTCGGCAAGCGCGCCCCTCCCTACCAGAACGTCCTGTTAAGGCGTGAACCGGTACACCGGCGCTTCGTCCACCTTGAGCGATCCCGGCGGCGGCGCCTGCCACGCGCGAACCTTCGCGGCGAAATAGACCTCGATCGTTTTGCCCTTGTAGGCTTCCAGCGCGCTCATCGGCACATGCAATTCCACCGGATAGCTCATCCGCCCGGATTCTTCCGTGCGCAACTCCTGATACGCGAGGATCGTCTTGCCCTGCGCGTCCTTCAGCGGCGCGTGCGTCGCTCCATCGAGCAAAACCACGGCGGCATACCACACCAGGCTCTGCATGCAGCAGCGCGAGATGGAGTAGCGCAGGACCAGATCGCTGCCTTCCACCTTGTGCGACACGTTCTCCACTTTGGTCGGCCCGGTGATGGCGGCGAGCTCCTGCGTCACCTTCTGCGCGTCGGGAATCCCCAGCCGTCCGCGTTCGAAGGCCGCGACCCCCGCCGCAAAGCGCTCGAACCCCGCCGTGCGCTCCACCAGGTTCTTCAAGTTGTAGCCCACCCGCGTCGCATACAGCGCGGTGAGGAACGGCGACGCGAACGACGTTCCGTTCTCCTCGTGCCCGTCAATGAGCAATTGTCCCGGCCCCATTACGTCCGGCACCAGTCGGCCGTCCTCCGTTCGCCCGATGTCGGAAAAATACGACGGCGCGAATTTGCCGCCGGCCGTCTTGCCGAAGGCGCCAACGAAGATCACGAACGGATTTTCCCGGAACTCGTAGGCCAGTGCCGTCTGCAGACCGTTGAAGTCCGCCCGCCCCGCGGAATCGACGTACCCGTCAACAGTCACCCGCATCAGCGTCCCGCTGGCGTCGCCCGCCAGCCGCTTCACCCGCAGCGTGGCCGGGCTCTCCTCGTCAGTCTGGTAATCCAAAATCACGCACGCGCCGGGCGCATCCTTGGCCTCGCGGCGCGCCGTGGCCAGCGGCTTGCCGTCGCGGGCCACAAGTTCCAGCGCGTAGTCGTCCTGCGGGTGGCGCCGCGCGTCCCAACTGAAATAAAACCGGTTATTTCCGGGCGTCACCGTCACCCGCGCCCCGTCCATGTCGCTCCCCGCGTGGCGCGCGGCCTCTGTGGCGCTGCGGAAATCGACATACCCGTTGCCGTTGCTGTCCGCCGACACCCACGTGTGCGTATTCGCGCGTGAATTTCCCGCCGAGATGAACAGGAAGGCCTCGCGCTGCACCAGCGCCAGGCGCAAGTCTTTGCTGAATTCGTCCTCTTTCTCTTCGTCGAGTTGGCACTCCGAGCTCAACCCCAGGCTCATGTTGAACACCACCACGCCATCCCTCGCGCTGCCGTCAACCACGGGCTCCAGAGCGCTCGCCACATCGTCGCCGCTCGTCGCATAGAGATGAATCGGCACCCCGGGCAGCACCGCGCGGGTCACCCGATAGACCCAGTAACCGTGATCCACCGTGTTCGCGTCCGTCAATTCCGGCTCCCCCTTGCTCGGATCCAGCGCGTGGTAGGTGACCAGCTTGGCCTCCTCGGGGTGCGCCGCCAGCCATTCCTTGATCCCGCGAAAGCCCATATCCACGATGCCCAGCTTCCCGCCGGGTATCCGCGCCGCGATGTTGGGCCCCAGCGCCTCGAGCCCCAGCATCTTCTTGGCCTCCTCGATCTCCATCGCCAGCGCCTTCGGCGCGTGCCCCGCATCCAACTCCGCCTTGCTCGGCGCCGGCATGCTGATCGGCGGAACCTTCCGCCTCAGCTCTTCGCTAAACCGCGTTTGATAGTTGGTGCTCTGCGCCCAGCCCGCGCCCGCTCCCATCAGCCCCAAAATCCCGCCCACCGCCGCGAATAACGCCACACTGATTTTCGGCAAGTGCCCCATGCTCTCCCTCTCCGCTAGCCGCAACAATCCTTCTCCCTCAAATCACCCGCGCACCGCAGCCCTAAAATGTGCCCGCGATATGGGGACCGACCTTCTTCCCTGCAATGATGTTCGCACGCCCCCCGCCCTCGCCGTTGCCCAATTTCCCCACCCCGTGCCCGAACAGCGACGCCGCCGCCAAGAAGCTCATCTACCTCGCCGTCATTCCGAGCCCAGCGATCGAAGATTCCGACCCGGTCGGAAGGAATCTCTCTTTGGTTTTTGAGGGTGGGTCTTCCAACTTTTCCCGGAACAATCCCCAGCGCCGTAGGTGCGCATGGCGTTTACCCCGACTCGGTCGGGGCATCCCGGATGCTTTTGCGGGACGCGCCTCACTTAGCCTGGCGCGGAAGCGCTGGGCACTTGTCTTGGCGAATAAAAAATGAAACCCTTATCTTTATGAAAAACGAAACGATCCGAATTGGTCAAATAACCATCGATTTTCTGCTGGAAGCGGCAGACACCAATGGCTCGGTAGCTATGTTTGAATTTGGAGTGCCGGCTGGAGCCAAAGTCCCGCTCCCCCATTCCCATGAACGTTACGACGAAACCATTTATGGATTGCAAGGCGTCATTACCTTTACGGTGGAAGGCAAAGCGGTGGACATCGCTTCCGGCGAATCTTATTTTATCCCGCGGGGTGCGGTTCACGGCTTTAACAATCTAAAACAAGAGCACGCCAAAGCCTTGGCGGTAATTACCCCGGCTCTGATCGGCCCCGCCTTCTTCAAAGAGTCCGCTGCAATTGTGAACGCCGGTGGCCCTCCGGACCTGGAAAAATTAAAAGCGGTAATGGCCAAACACGGACTCGTCCCGGCAATGCCCAAAATTGCTTAATTTAGAATGAATTAACAGGCGCCCTCCGTTTTTGAGAGTGGGTCTTCTAACTTTTCCTGAAAAAATCCCAGCGCCGTAGGTGCGCCAGACGTTAGCCCCGCGCGGAAGCGCTGGGCTCTTGTATTACATAACGTAATACACTACAATTGCAGCCCAGGAGACGCCATGGCCTCCCCTCTCACCCTGCGCCTCGACGAAAAAACCCGGCAGCGCATCGCCCGCATCGCCCGCCGCAAGCGCGTCTCCACCTCGGAGGTCGTTCGCCAGGCCATCGCCGCCTGGGCCGAGCGGCACGAGCCGGTCGCTTCCCCATACGATGTGGTGGCCGACCTGCTCGGGGTTGTCCACGGCGGAAACCCCCGCCGCTCCGCGCAGACCGGCCGCCGCTTCGCCAAGTTCCTGAAGAGCCGCCGGAGCCGTCCTTGATCCTCGTGGATGCCGGGCCTCTCGTCGCCCTGCTGGATGCCGATGACCAGCATCACGCCCGGTGCGTCGCCGCGCTCCGGACTTTTCGCGAGCCCCTGGCCACCGTCTGGCCCCCGCTCACCGAAGCCATGTACCTCTTGGCCGACCTGCCCCAAGCCCAGGAAGCGCTGTGGGAGATGCTGGAGCGCGGCGCCCTGCAGCTCCTCCCCCTCGACTCCAGCGACGCTCCCCGCATCCGGGAACTCATGCGCAAATACGCCAATCGCCCCATGGACCTCGCCGATGCCGCCCTCCTTCGCGTCGCCGAACGCGAAGGCCTCCGCAAAATCTTCACCGTGGACCGCCGCGATTTCTCCGTCTATCGCCTCCACGGCCGCACCCGTCCCACCCTCATCCCTTGACCCTCGAGCGCAAGCCCTTCCCCAATAATCCCACTCGCTCCTGATCTTGCAGAGCCGGCGGCTGCCCCTCCCTCGGTTTTTGAGGGTGGGTCTTCTGACTTTTCCTGAAAAAAAATCCCCAGCGCCGTAGGCGCGCCACAGGTTAGCCCAGCGCGGAAGCGCTGGGCACTTAGCAAAAGGGTGGGATCTTTCGAACGAATTTCCACAGCGCATTCGAATACCACTCATAAACCTGTTGAAACTAAGTTACTTTTGCGTTATCATTTCCCGTGAATTGCGGCCTTCACCCCCGCCGGCAAGCTCCCCAGCGCCCTTTTTCCCTGCCTCCCTGCTCCGCCACGCATCGCCAAATCGCGCTCTTTTCGCTCTTTTGCGCCCAACGCGCCCCTCTAAGTCCATTGTTTGCCGCTCTTACGCTCTCCAGAAAACAGGAGTGCGCCGCAACTCCCCTGGAATCAAGCCGATGCGCACTCTTTGCAAAAACAACGGGGGTGGGTGGGGTCAGCGGTACCCATACCTTAAACCAGCACTTGAACTCTGCTCCCCTTCGGACTCTGCGCGGCTCTGCGCACGGAGCTTGCCCCGATTCCATCGGGGCGCCTCAGCGTTATCTTTTTCTCTCCCCGGCACCGCAAGCGAGTTCCCTCGGCGGGCGTCGGGATAACGCATCCTCGCCGGATGCGTCACTTTTTCCAGAACTTCATCACCGCGGCGTAGTCCAGGTCTTCCTTGGCCGCGCCTTTGACGTAGTTGTAGACCTCGCGGGCGGCGGCGGTGGCGGGCAAGGCCACGCCCAGCTGATTGCCCAGGTCCAGCGCCAGCCCCAGGTCCTTGTGCATCAGCCGCAGCGGGAAGCTCGGCGCGTACTCGCCCTTGAGGAGCAGCGGGGCTTTCACGTCCAGCACCGGAGCGCGCGCCATGCTGGACTGCAGTACTTCCACCAGCTTTTCGCCCTCAATGCCCGCGCCAGTGACCAGCGCCAGCGCTTCCGCCAGCGCGCCCACCTGCAGCGCCAGAATCAGGTTCATCGCCAGCTTGATGGTCTGCCCCGCGCCGTGCGCCCCCAGATGGAACCAGCGCTTGCCCAGCACCCCGAGGATCGGCTCAACCTCCGCCAACGCGCCTGCTTCCCCGCCGACCATGAACACCAGTTCGCCCTTTTCCGCGCCCCACGTTCCGCCGGTCACCGGCGCATCGAGAAAACGCGCGCCACGCTCGGCGCAGGCCGCGGCGGCGCGCCGCGCCAGCGCGGGAGAAACCGTGCTCGAGTCCACATGGATGCTGCCCCGCCGCAGCCCGCTCAGAGCGCCGTCTTTTCCCCACAGGACTTCTTCGAGCGCCGGGGGATCGCTGACGATGGTGAAGAGCACATCCGCGGCTTCGGCCACGGCGCGGGGCGAAGCCGCGAGACGCGCGCCCGCAGCCACCAGCGCCTCCGCGCGCGCGGCCGTGCGGTTCCACACCGTGAGCGCGTACCCGGCCTTCAGCAGATTCAAACCCATCGGCCGGCCCATCAGCCCCAGGCCGATCAATCCGATTTTCGCTTTCGAGCTTCCTGCGGAATTCACCACGCGCCTCCTTGCGCCGCGGGGAAACGGACCGCCCGCACCGGCGCAGAAAGCCTAGATTGTAGCGGAAAGCGGGCAGGTGCGGCGGGTTTGCGGATGCCACACCGCGAAAGCACGCGGGAAGTTGCGCTCAGGCTTCTTTCGGGCGAGGCGGCACGGGAAGCAGCGGAGCTTTTGCTTCGGCCGCCGCCGCCGCGCGCACTCGCGGCGCATTTTCCTGCCCGGCGCGGAACGCCACGGGCTCGAAGCCGCCCGCCTTCTCCACGATCTCCACGATGCAGGCATAGGGAATTTCCCAGCGGAACTGTTTCTGCTGCCCGCCCTGCGCAAAATGCTCTTCGAGGAAGATGGAACGCCCGGAATCCGCTACCAGCGTGGCCGAAGCGCTCAGGACGATCTCCCCGGCCCGGTAGCGCACTTCCACCTTGCGTTCGAGAAAAGCGCAGTAGCGAGCCATGATGCAGCAAGGGTGGAGGGGCACGGCGTACTGGTCAATAGTACGGAAGGCCCCCTGCCGTGGGCCGCGGAAAAAATCCTAGTGCGGAGCGTGGCCGGGGGCCGCAGTGAGCGGCTCGGCCCCGCCCTCCGGGCGAACGACGAGATCGGCGTGGAGCATCAGGAAGACCGGCGAGACCACGCCGAAGGCCAGGATGGAGGCAACGAGCGGCACGGCCCAGCCCAGCGGTCCGCGGCCTCCGCTGGTGTAGTGGAACGCAAACCACGCGCCGAGCAGGCCCAGGAGACTGGCCAGCAGGCGGCTGGGGCGGGAAAGCTCCAGCCCGCGCCCGCAGTGCGGGCAATCCACGGCAGCGGAGCGCGCGAGTACCGCCGCGCGCGGCACTTTGCCGAAGCACATCGGACAGTTGCGGTTGGCCATCTGTTCCCCTTTTTCCTCGCGCGTCGAGGATAGCGCAAGGATGCGCGCCGCGAAAGAGGGCTGGCGCTTGACTTTTTCGGCGGGCGGGCTATCGTCTCCGTTCCGGCATTTTTTTCCAGGAAAAGGGAGAAATCGATGATGCGCAAGGCGAGCGGCTTGGTCTTCTTGAGTTTGCTGCTGGCGTTTTCGGTGCACGGGCAGGCGCAGAAGCCCGCGAGCAAGACCGTGGCGCTGAAGGCGGCGCGGATGTTCGACGGTAAAAGTGACGTAGTAGTAAAGCCAGGAGTGGTGGTGGTGAGCGACGGGAAGATCGTCGCGGCGGGCGCGAACGCGGCGATTCCCGCGGGCGCGGAAGTCATCGACCTCGGCGACGCCACGCTGCTCCCAGGCTTCATCGACGCGCACACGCACATCACCGGAAGCGCCAGTGAGGATTGGAAGCAGGACCGGCTCGACAGCCTGCAGAAAACCGTGGCCGAGATGGCGCTGGATGCCAGCGTGAATGCGCGCAAGACGCTGCTGGCGGGGTTCACCACCATTCGCGACGTGGGTTCGAGCGATTACATCGACGTCGGCTTGCGCAACGCCATCCGCAACGGCAAAGTGCCCGGCCCGCGCATGTTGGTCACGGTGCACGCCATCAGCGCCACCGGAGGGCATTGCGATTCTCTCTCCGGTTACCGCGCCGGACTCTTCGGCCGCGAGAGCGGCCCGATGGACGGGGTGATCAACGGCGCGGACCAGGCGCGCCAGGCGGTGCGGCTGGATCACAAATACGGCGCGGACTTGATCAAGGTCTGCGCCACCGGCGGCGTGCTCTCCCCGAACGACGCCGTGGACACTCCGCAACTCACGCAGGAAGAGCTGAACGCCATCGTGGACGAAGCGCACGCGCTGCGCTTGAAAACCGCGGCGCACGCGCACGGCGCGGAAGGAGCGAAGCGGGCCATTCGCGCGGGGATCGATTCGATCGAGCACGGTTCGTTTCTGGATGACGAAGCGCTGGAGATGATGAAGCAGCGCGGCACGTACTACGTGCCGACGCTGATGGCCGTGCAGGGTTTGCAGGAAAGAATGGACGCCGGCGTGTACATGCCTCCGGCGATTGCGGCGAAGGCCCGCGCGGCCATCGCCGCGATACACGCCACGTTTCAGAAAGCGCTGGCCAAGGGCGTGAAGATCGGCCTGGGCACGGACGCCGCCGTCTATCCGCACGGGCGCAACGCCGAGGAGTTCCACCAGATGGTGGACCTGGGGATGAAACCGCTGGAGGCGCTGAAGGCGGGCACCTCGCGCGACGCGGAATTGCTGGGACTGGCGGACAAAATCGGCACGCTGGAAGCGGGCAAACTGGCCGACGTGGTGGCCGTGCCGGGCGATCCGGTTGAAAAGATCCGGCAGGTGGAGAAAGTTTTTTTCGTGATGAAGGAAGGCGTCATCTACAAGAACGATCCGGCGAAGTAGCGGCCCTGGATGCGGGTGCGGGCTTCCCGCCGGCGCGGCGAAAGGAAACAGGATCATGCGGAAATGGATAGTGGCGTTGCTCGTATTGTTCGGAGCGAGCGGACAGGCATGCGCGCAGCAGGCCAAGCCCGCGGGCAAGAGCGTGGTGCTGAAAGCGGCGCGGATGTACGACGGCAAGAGCGCGGCGCTAGTGAAACCCGGCGTGGTGGTGGTGAGCGACGGAAAGATCACGGCCGCGGGACCCAACGCCGCGATTCCCGCGGGCGCGGAAGTGATCGAGCTGGGCGACGCCACGCTGCTCCCGGGCTTCATCGACGCGCACACGCATCTCAGCATGGAAGCCAGCGACGATTGGAAGCAGGACCGTCTGGACAGCCTGCAGAAAAGCGTCGCCGAAATGGCGCTGGATGCTTCGGTCTATGCGCGGAGGACGCTGCTGGCGGGATTCACCACGGTGCGCGACGTGGGCTCGAATGATTACATCGACGTCGGGCTGCGCAACGCCATCCGCAGCGGCAAGATCATCGGCCCGCGCATGCTGGTTACGGTGCACGCCATCGGCTCGACCGGAGGGCACTGCGATGAGACGGCGGGATTCCGCGCGGGGCTCTTCGGACGAGAGACCGGGCCGCTCGACGGGGTGATCAACGGAGCGGACCAGGCGCGCCAGGCGGTGCGCCTGGACCACAAATACGGCGCGGACATGATCAAGGTGTGCGCCACAGGCGGCGTGCTCTCGCTGACCGACGACGTGGATTCGCCGCAGCTCACGCAGGAGGAACTGAACGCCATCGGGGACGAAGCGCGGGCGTTGCGCCTGAAGACGGCGGCGCACGCGCACGGCTCGGAGGGGGCGAAGCGCGCGGTGCTGGCGGGCATCAACTCGATCGAGCACTGCTCGTTCCTGGATGACGAAACGCTGGACCTGATGAAGGCGCACGGAACCTTCTTCGTGGCCACGCTGATGCCCATCGTCGGGGAACAGGAGCGCATCCGGCGCGGAGTGTATTACCCGCCGGCGATCCTGGTGAAGGCCAATGCGGCCCTGGAGGGCGCGCACAAGACGTTTCAGCGGGCGCTGGCCAAGGGCCTGCGCTTCGGCTTCGGCACCGACGCGGGCGTCTACGCGCACGGGCGCAACGCGGAAGAGTTCGGGCAGATGGTGGCGCTGGGAATGAAGCCCATCGATGCGCTGCGCTCGGCGATGTCCTCCGATGCGGAGCTGCTGGGCCTCGCGGACAAAATCGGCACGCTGGAGGCGGGCAAGCTGGCCGACGTGGTGGCCGTGCCGGGCGATCCGGCGGAGAACATCCGGCAGACCGAAAAGGTTCTCTTCGTGATGAAGGAGGGCGTGGTCTACCGGAACGACCGCGCCAAATAGCCGGGCGGGAAGCGGACCGCGAAGCAGGCGCAACGGAGAAGCGAATGACGGAATTGTCAGCGGCGGTGGCGGAAAGCCTGGCCGGATATTACGAATTCATCGCGAAGCAACTGCACAAGTGGGCCGACCCGCTGCCGCCCGAGCAGTTCTGGCGCAAGCCTTACGATTATGGGAACAGCGCGGGCCATCTGGTTCTGCATCTGACCGGCAACCTGAACTACTACATCGGGGCGCGTCTCGCGGGAACGGGTTACGTGCGCAACCGGGACCTGGAATTCAGCGAACCCAGCCGGCCCCCAAAAGACGAAGTGCTGGCGGCGTTCGACCGCGCGATCGCCATGGTCACCGCGGCCATACGCAGCCAGAGCGAAGAGGACTGGACCCGGCCGTATTCGGCGGAACGCGAGCCGGAAGCCGGGGACCGCTTCGCCATTCTGCTGCGCTGCGCGGGGCATGCGTATCATCACGTGGGGCAGATCATCTATCTCTGCCGGGAACTGGCGAAGAATTAAGAGCCGGCGCGGAGGCCGCAGAACGCGCCGCACGCCGGAATGGATTCATGACATCGCAGACTGACGGCACGAAGAGCGCGGCAGCCGGAGGCGGGCCGCGCGCCTGGCTTCCGGCGCTGCTGGTGTGCGCGGCGGCGGCGCTGACGCTGGTCGCGCCGTTCTACGGGCGCGGGATTCCTTCGGGGCATGACATCGAGTTTCATGCGTCGAACTGGATGGAAGTGGCCGGACAGTGGAAAGCGGGAATTCCCTGCCCGAGCTGGGCGGAATGGGCAAACTGGGGCTTCGGGGAGCCGCGCTTCGTGTTCTATCCGCCGCTGGGGTGGATGCTGGGAGCGGCGCTGGGCTTGCTCGCGGGGTGGCAGGCGGCGGTGGCGGCGGTGGTGGTGGTCACGCAGACGACCGCGGGGTTGTGCATGTTCGCGCTGGCGCGGCGCACGCTTCCGCTGCGCGCGGCGCTCTTCGCCGGAGCGGTCTATGCGGCGAATCCTTACGCGCAGATGGTCGTTTATCTGCGCAGCGATTTCGCGGAACTACTGGGCGCGGCGTTTTTTCCGCTGCTGCTGCTCTTTGCGGGGGAGCTGGCGGATGCCGCGGACGGCGCAAGCGCGCGGCGGCGCGCGGCGCTCTTCGCCGTGTGCTTCTCCCTGGTGTGGCTGGCCAATGCCCCGGCGGGCGTCCTGGCGAGCTACAGCGTGGCGCTGCTTTTCGCGGAGGCGGCCGCGCGCGAGCGCTGCTGGCGGCCGCTGCTGCGCGGGGCCGGAGGGCTGGGGCTGGGCTTCGGCCTGTGCGCGTTTTATCTGCTGCCGGCGGTGTACGAGCAGCGCTGGGTGAACATCGCCCAAGTACTTTCGAGCGGCCTGCTTCCGGCGGAGAATTTTCTCTACAGCACGACCGCCGACCCCGAGCACAACGTGGTCAACGGGATTATTTCCAGCGCGGCCGCGGCGCTGATCGCAGTCACGGCGCTGGCCGCGCTCGCCGCCCAGCGGCGCGGCGCGGCGGAAGGACCGCGGCGGCAGCGCCAGAGACTGCTGCTGCTGGGCGCGGCCGCGGCGGCGCTGATGTGGCGCTTCACGGCGCCGCTGTGGAGCGTACTGCCGAAGCTGCGCTACCTGCAATTTCCGTGGCGCTGGATGCTGGTGCTGGCCGTGGCGCTGGCGTGGTTGGCCGCGGCGGCGCTGGCGCGGCGGCGCTTCGCGTGGCTGGGGGCGGCGGCGCTGCTGCTGGCGCTGGGCGGGTCGCAACTGTTTTTCGTGCGGCACGCCTATTGGGACACGGAAGATATTGCGCAACTGCGCGCGGCGATAGCGAGCGGCGCGGGCTACGAGGGCACGGACGAATACGACCCGCTGGGCGACGACCACACGGATTTGCCGCAGCATGCGCCGCGTGTGCGGCTTCTTCCGGCCGGCGAAGACGCTGCGGATATTTCCGGGGCAAAAGCGCGCATCGAGCGCTGGACGGCGGAAGAGAAGCTGGTGCGGGTGAGCGCGCGCACACCGGTGCACGCGGCCCTGCGGTTGTTGAATTATCCGGCGTGGCGGGTGGAGGTAAACGGCGCGGTGGTGCAGCCGGAGCGCGCGGAAGAGACGCAGCAGATGATCGTGCCGCTGGCGGCGGGAGAATCGCGCATCGCGGTGCGTTTCCGGCGCACGGCGGACCGCACGCTGGGCGGCGGGCTGAGTATTCTGAGCGCGCTGTGCGCTATCGCGCTGTGGCGCGGGGCGGCGGGCGGGGGAAGAAAAAGATAACGCAGAGACGCGGAGGACGCGGAGAGAAGAACAGAGGAGGGCTTGGCGCCGGGAGCGCCGGAACAGGCGAGCGTGCTCGTGCTGTCGCGGGCGGGGCCCCGACTGCTGTCCGGAGCAAGCAAGCCCCGCCCCTACAGGGTAAAAGGCGAGCTAGAAGCTAGCTAACAAATACACGAGCGGCTAAGCGAACGCTGTCATTCCGAGCGAAGCGAGGAATCTCTCCGCGTTTTGTGCATTCATGAGATGCACGCTAGCGGCGGTCGACGGCGGGGTGGCGGACGTCGCGGCCCTGGACGATGTAGATGACGTCCTCGGAGATGTTGGTGGCGTGATCGCCGATGCGCTCGAGGTTTTTGGCGACGAGGATGAGCTCGAAGGCGGGATAGACGACGCTGGAATCGCCCATCATGTAGGTGAGCAGCTCGCGGAAGATCTGGTCGCGGAGGCCGTCCACCTGGTCGTCGCGCGCCAGCACCTTCTGGGCGAGGGCGACGTCGCGGCGGACCACGGCGTTGAGGGCGTCGCGCACCATCTCTTCCACGGCTTCGCTCATTTTCGGGAGATCCACGTAGGGCTTGACGCGCGGGTGGCGCAGAATGCGCTGGGCGGACTGCGCGATGTTCACGGCCTGGTCGCCGATGCGTTCGAGGTCGTTGTTGATGCGCGAAACGGCCAGAACAAAACGCAGGTCCACGGCCATCAACTGGTGCAGGGCGAGAAGGTGGACGACGCGATCGTCGATCTCGATCTGCAGTTCGTTGATGGCGCTCTCTTCCTCGAGGACGCGCTGCGCGAGCTGCTCATCGGACTGCAGCACGGCGTGCACCGCCTGGTGCACGGAGCGCTCGGCGAGGCTGCCCATCCACAGCAGGCGTTCCTTGAGCTCGTTCAGATCTTTTTCAAAGTGGCGTTCCATAAAATCCTTTCCCGCGCTTAGCGGGGCGGCGCCCGCCTTTCTCCGTCATGGCGCGCAGGTCATCCGAAGCGGCCGGTGATGTAGGCCTCGGTGCGCGGATCGGCGGGAGTGGTGAAGAGCTGCGGGGTGGGGCTGAACTCGACCAGCGCGCCGTTGAGCAGAAAGGCGGTGAAGTCGCTGACCCGGGCGGCCTGCTGCATGTTGTGGGTGACGATGACGATGGTGCAGGTTTCCTTCAACTGCACGAGCAGCTCTTCGATCTTGGCGGTGCTGATGGGGTCGAGGGCGGAGCAGGGCTCGTCGAGGAGCAGCACTTCGGGCTCGACGGCCAGGGCGCGGGCGATGCACAGGCGCTGCTGCTGGCCTCCGGAAAGCTCGTAAGCGGACTTGTGCAGGTGGTTCTTAACCTCGTCCCAGAGGGCGGCGCGGCGCAGGCTGGCCTCGACGATTTCGGAGAGATCCTTGGAAGTGCCGTTGATGCGCGGGCCATAGGCGACGTTCTCGAAGATGGACTTGGGAAAGGGATTGGGCCGCTGGAAGACCATGCCCACGCGGCGGCGCAACTGGGTGACGTCCTGGGCCAGGATGTTCGCGCCGTCGAGGAGGATCTCTCCGGTGAGGCGGGCGTGGGAGAGGGTCTCGTACATGCGATTGAGGGTGCGCAACAGGGTGGACTTGCCGCAGCCGGAAGGGCCGATGAGCGAGGTGATGCGTCCGGCGGCGATACCCAGGTTGATGTCGAAGAGGGTCTGCTTGGAGCCGTAAAAGAAATTGACCTTGGCGAGGGACATGCGCAGGGAGAGTTCGGCGGCCGGAGCGCGGCCGGCCGCGCCCGGCACAGGGGCGAAATTGAAGGAGAGAGCCGAATTGGAAGTAACAGTCATCGAGAGATCCCTGGTTCACTGCCTCGGAACGGAAACGCCGCGGGCCAGCACGGTCCGGGCAAGAATATTGATCAGCAGCACAAGCGCCAGCAGGACCACGCCGGCGGCCCAGGCTTGGCGGTGCCAGTCCTCATAGGGCGAAACGGCATAAGTATAGATCATCACCGGGAGCGAAGCGGTGGGCTGGTTCCAGCCGGGGCTCCAGAAGCGGTTGCTGAAAGCGGTGAAGAGCAGCGGAGCGGTCTCCCCGGCGACGCGGGCCACGGCGAGAAGCACGGCGGTGAGAATGCCGCGGTAGGCGGCGGGGATGACCACGGAGGCGATGGCGCGCCATTTGCTGGCGCCCAGAGCCAGGGCGCCCTCGCGGAGCTCCCGGGGCACGCTGCGCAGAAAGTCCTCGGTGCTGCGCAGGGTGATGGGAATCATCATGATGCCCAGGGCAAAAGCGCCGGCAAAGGTGGAAAAGTGCTTGAAGGGAAGAACGAGCAGCGCGTAAGCGAAGATGCCGATGACGATGGATGGCGTGCCGTTGAGCAAGTCCGCGGCGTAACGCACGAAGAAGCCCGCGGTGCGCCCGCCGAACTCCGCTAGATAGACGCCGCCGAAGAAGCCGATGGGTACACCGATGAGCGAGGCCAGCAGGAGCAGCTTGGCGCTGCCGAGAATGGCGTTGGCCATGCCGCCGCCCGGCTCGCCCACGGGAGCGGGGAGCTTGGTGAAGAAATCCCAGTTCACGGAGCGGCCGCCGTGATAGACGAGATAGCCGAGGATGAAGAAAAGCAGGGACAGGGCGAGGAGGGCGCAAACGCCGGTGAGCGTGAGCATGACGGCGCTAAGGCCCTTGCGCCAGAGAAGCCGCGCGGTCATGCGCGCACCTCGGCGCCGCGGCGCTCGGTGAGGAGAATGAGCAGGCGGGCCAGGCCGTTGAGGATGAAGGTGAGGAGAAAGAGGACCAGGCCGAGCTCGATGAGCGCGTGCAGATAGAGGTCGCCGGTGGCTTCGGTGAATTCGTTGGCGATGACCGCGGCGATGGAATAGCCGGGGGCGAAGAGCGAAGCGGCGATTTTGGGGGTGTTGCCGATAACCATGGTGACGGCCATGGTCTCGCCGAGAGCGCGCGCCAAGGCCAGGAAGATGGAGCCGAAGATGCCGGTGCGGGCGAAGGGCACGACCACTTTCCAGGCGGATTCCCAGCGCGTGGAGCCCAGGGCCAGGGCGGCTTCGCGCTGTTCGCGGGGCACGGAGAGCAGGACTTCGCGGGAAACGGAAATGATGAAGGGCAGGATCATGACGGCCAGGACGATGCCCGCGGTGAGGAAACCCAGGCCGTAGGCCGGCCCGGAGAAGAGCGGGAGAAAGCCGAGGGCGGCTTTCAGGAAGGGCTGGATGTTTTCGCGCATCAGGGGCACGAGCAGGAAGACGCCGAGGAGGCCGTAGATGACGCTGGGGACGGCGGCGAGCAGGTCGATGAAGAAGGTCAGGGTGTCGGAAACTTTGGGCGGGGCCAGCTCGGAGAGAAAAATGGCGGCGCCGAGACCCAGGGGAACGGCAAGACACAGACCGACGGCCGAGGTGACCAGGGTGCCGTAGATAAAGGGCAGGGCGCCGAACTGGTCGAAGACGGGATCCCAGACGCTGCTGAAGAAGAATTTCCAGCCGAATTTGTGGCGCGAGAGCGCAGAATCCGCCCAGAGCTGATAGACGATGGCGACGGTGATGAGGACCACAGCGGCGGCGAAAAGCAGGGTGAGCAGGCGCGCGACCTCATCCCCGTCGCGCAGGCGGGAAAGGAAAGAGCGCGAGCCCGTTGCCGGGCCCGCGCGGCGGGCGTTCGTTGATGGCGTGACCATTCTATTGTGACCGCATAGCGGTCAACTTTACTGAATCGAGCCGATGGCTTTCAGCTCCTTGGCGACGACTTCCTTGGGGAGCTTGGCATAGGCCAGAGGCTCGGCGAAATTCTGGCCGTCGGTGAGCATCCACTTGAGGAAGCCCTTGATGGCGTCGCGCTTGCCGGCGTCCGCGATCCTGGAGGGGATGAGCAGCCAGGTGAAGCTGGAAACGGGATAGGCGGTTTTGCCCGGGGCGTTGGTGATGGAGACCCGGAAGTCCGCGGGCATCTCCTTGGCCGCACCGGCGGCCGCGGCGCTGACGCCGGCGAGGTCGGCGGTGACGAAGACGCCGGCCGCGTTGCGCACCGCGCCGTAGGGAACCTTGTTCTGCACGGCGTAGATCAGTTCGACGTAGCCGATGGCGTTGGGGGTCTGTTTGACGATGCCCATCACGCCCTCATTGCCCTTGCCGCCCAAGCCCACGGGCCAATTGACGGAGGTGCCTTTGCCGACTTTCGTTTTCCACTCTTCACTGACCTTGGAAAGGTAGTCGGTCCAGATGTAGGTGGTGCCGCTGCCGTCGGCGCGGTGCACGACGATGATGTCGGAGGCCGGCAGGGCGACACCGTGGTTCACGCCGGCGATGGCCGGGTCATTCCACTTGGTGATGCGCCCGAGGAAGATGCCGGCGAGGGCGTCGGGAGTGAAATGGAGAGCGGCGGTCACGCCGGGGATGTTGTAGGTGGGCACGTCGGCGCCAAGCACGGTGGGAAAGTGCAGGAGGTCGCTGCCGCGCTTAGATGCCTGGGAAGATGGAAATGGCTTGAAAGAGACCGACCCACAATGCATCAAACCAGGTAAGCTGCTCCAATGAACGGGTACGCTTGCCGAAGCGCTCGGCTACCGTCAAAAAAACCGCGGTGACCA
>JAIQEV010000060.1 GCA_020073585.1 Terriglobia bacterium | reverse complement strand
CGCGGAATCGGTCACGCCCTTGTGCAGCGCCTGGGTCACCGACTCCAGCCGCTGGGCCACGTTCTGCTGCATCTGCCCGATCTGCTGGCTGAAATTCTGCGTCTGTCCGGCGAGCGTCTGCAGGTCGCGCTGCAGTTGTTCACTGCGCGCGCGCGCCTCTTCCTCGCGCCTCCGGCTCTGCCCGCTCTGCAGCACCTGCCAGAGCACGAGCAGCGCCACCGCAACCGCCAGCACCATCAGGACTACATTCATCGCTTCTCCAACTCCCTCGCGGGAAACAGCCTCCCTACTCTACTCGCAGGAGCGCAATTCTGAAAACCCTGGAAAGTAAAAGGGGCTCCCCAGCCGGACCGGGAAGCCCTCTTTTAACTTTTAATTTTCGACTTGCAACTTCTTTTTCTTCTACCAGTTCAGTTTCAGCGCGAACTGGAATTGCCGCGCGTCGCTGGCGGCCGTGGGCGCGCCCGCCGTGCAGGTTGCCCCCGCGGCCGGGTTGCAGAGCTGGTTCACCGCCGCGACGTTGGTGCGGTTGGCCAGGTTGAAGGCGTCGGCGATCAGGTCCAGCTTGAAGCGCTCGCCGAAGGGCACCCGCTTGGAAACGCGCAGATCCCACTGGAAGAAGTTGGGGGCGACGAAGGCGTTGCGGCTGAGATTGCCGTTGCAGCCATAGCCCAAGGTTGTCACACCGGGCACGCTGAACGAAGCGCCGCTGCGGGTGAGGCAGGAGTTCGGGAGCGTAAAGATTGCCCCGGGAATGAACGGCGAGGTGGTCGTGACGGCTCCCGAGCCCACGGAAGGCCGGCCGTTCGAAGCCCCCAGGTCCAGACGGTAGTCCACGCCGGTGATCACCGTGTAGGGCCGCCCGGAGGCAAACTCGACGATCGGGGCCAGGGAGAAGTCCCCCAGGAAATGCTTCCAGAAGCTGTCGCCGCTCTTGGCGCTGGGACTCTGATAGACGGCGCTGGTGACCCAGCGGTGGCGCTGGTCGAGATTGGAATTGCCGCGTTCCTGGTTGGGGAAGCGGCTATCCTGCGGCTCGAGGGGAGACTGCAAGTCGATCGAGTCGTCGATGGTGTGCGACCAGGTGTAGCTGGAGAGCACTTCGAAGCCCTTGGAGAAGCGCTTGGTCACGTTCACCGTCAGGCCGTGATAGACCGAATTGCCGTTGGACATCTGGGCATCCACGCTGTTGAAGGGCACGGGCGCGCCAAAGCCTACGGGGTATCCGGCAAATCCCGCCAGGGCGACTTGATTGGCGTAGCCCCCCGCCAGACCCGCGAAGGAGGGATTGGGCCCGGACGGGCGGAAGAAATTGAAGAACGCCGGCGTGCCGACAAACTGCCCGTTGAGCGCAGCCAGCGGCGCCGGGCAGCCAAAGAGCGCACCCAGGACCTGCGGAGCGATAACGCCCACGCCGCAGGTGCTCGCCGTCGGCATAACCGTGGCGGCCGGAGCGACGACCGTGACCGGACTGCTGAAACCGAGTCCTGCCGCGTCGGCATTGAAGAGGTTCTGCGTCAGCAACCGCGGATCCGTGGCGTTGATGTCCACCGGCCGGTTCAAGCGCAGCCCGTGCGTGTACTGATAGCCCGCGCTGATCTTCCACGAGCCGGCAATCTCCCGCTCGATTGTCAGGTTGGTTTGCTGGGCATAGCCGTATTTGAAATCCCTGGACACCGGCAAGGTAAACGGCAGAATCGGCAGCGGGAAGCCCGCCGTCAGGTAGTTCTGGTTGGCAAACAAGGAATTCGCGCCGAAGGGATCGAAGCGCTGCTGATTCGGCTGATAGTACATGCTGGGCAGAGAGTTCAGCACGCCCTGGAAGATCGACGAGCCATTGAGATTCGCCGGGCTGTCCAAGCCGCCTCCGCACATCGGGTAGCCCGGAGGCCCCACGGGAATCACGCCGCAGGCGGAGGCGGCGCCTCCGGCGGAGATCAGTTGCACGGACTGGCCGCCATCTACAGTCAGCGCGTCGAAGGCCACTGCCAGCAGCGGATGGTCGTAGAAGATGCCGTAGCCGGCGCGGATCACCGTCTTGCCGTCGCCCTTGGGATCCCAGGCCAGGCCGAAGCGCGAGGCCAAGTTGTTTTTGTCGCGCGGGATGCCTTCCACGATGCCCAGGACCCTTTCCGCCGCCTGGTTCACCGCGGTCGCCGCCGGAAAGAGCGGCGTAAATTCCACGTCGTAGCGCACGCCATAGTTGAACGTCAGCTTGCGGTTCACCCGCCAGCTATCCTGTACGAAGAAGGCCAGGGGGATGTTATTGAACGGGCGGTTGGCGCCTCCGATGCCCTGGATGTACGTGGTGGGAATGCCCAGGCCATAGGACTGCACGGCGCTCGTACCTGGAAGCGCAATCCCTCCGGTACACGCGGGCCCGCTTCCCAGAACGCAATTCGGCATCCCGAAGGTAGAGGCCGAGAGTCCGCCGAAATTGGCCACCCCGCCGAAGTCGAGCTGGAAAATGGTGGGCTTGGAGGTGCGCAACTGCACGATGTTCACGTCCCCGCCCATCTTGACCGTATGGCTGCCGCGCACAAAAGTGATGTTGTCGGTCCACTCCCAACGCCGCTCGATGCGGTCCACCGTCGCGTACGGCTCGCGCCCGAAGTAGGCATAGCCCGGAATGTTCACGCCGAGCTGATCGCCGCCGGGAAGTTTCGAATAGCCGTAATGCAGGCCGCGGCGCGCGAACTGAAAGCGGAACTGGTTGAAAGTGCGCTCGCCGATGATGGTGTCGTGCTGGAAGGTGCCGGAAACGTCGCGGCTCTGGTTCATGCCGGTGCGCGATCCGGAATTCTGTCCGAAGACCTGGTTCTGCGAAGTGGTCTGAATCCCGGTGACCAGCGAGGGGGAAACGCCCACGCGCAGAAAGGAGGTGTTGTGGTTGTTCCAGCGCTGGTCCAGGCGGCCGGACCACAGACTGGTCTTTTCCATCACCGGAAAGTTGCCGCGCAGGGACATCAGGCCGACGTAAGACGTCGGCAGAGGCGCCGCGCCGTAGCCGATCGCTGAGCAGTTGACCCCATTCACGGTCTGCAGCGCCGGGCAGGTCACGGGAAGTGGAAACTGCGCACCCGGTCCGGGATTGACGAACCCGGAAGTCAATGCCGGGGCGACGGCGCCGTAATCGAACTTGTTCAGGGCCACGCTCGAGGCCGAGCCCATCAGCACCGCATACTGCGCGCCGAGGCTCTGCAGCGCGGGGACCCCTGTCAGCAGCAACTGGTTCACCGCGCTGGCCTGCGCCGGCATCAGCCACAGAGGCGCCGGAAAAAATGGAAAGTTGTAGGACTGCATGTCGAAATTGTTCTTGCCGATGCTGGAGAAGCCGGTCTCCTCGCGCTGCGTGTATTCGTAGGAGAAGAAGTAGAAGGACTTGTCCTTCTTGATGGGCCCGCCCAGCGTGGCGCCCGCCTGCACGCGGGTGTAGGCCTGCTTGACCGGCATCAGATTGCCGCTGACGGGATCCACTTGCCCCGAGAAGGCGTTGCGCGCCTGGAACGATTTGTTGCGCACGTAGCCGAAGAGATTGCCGTGCACATCGTTGCCGCCGCTCTTGGTGACGATATTCACCACGCCGCCGGTGGCGCGGCCGTACTCCGCGTTGTAGTTGCTCAGGATGAGCTGGAACTCCTGCACCGCCTCCTGCGAGACGGTGGCCCGGATGCCGTTGATCGAGTTATCCACGGCGTCCGCGCCATCCACGTTGACCTGGTTGGAGCGCCCGCGCTGCCCGCC
Source organism: Terriglobia bacterium (assembly GCA_020073585.1). GTDB lineage: Bacteria > Acidobacteriota > Terriglobia > Acidiferrales > UBA7541 > Acidiferrum. Next base: position 37,961 of record JAIQEV010000060.1, on the reverse strand, counting down.
GACGTTCAGCCCGCTGGTGGGCGCGGGGCCGATGGAGGGGGCGACGTCGCGGCTGGTCTGCGAACTGGTCAGGGTAAAGTTGATGTAGCTGCGGCCGTTAATGGGCAGGTTGTCGATGCGCCGCTGTTCGACGGTCTGCGAAATTTCCGTCTTGGTGGTCTCGATGGGCGCTGTTTCCGTGGTCACCGTCACCGTCTGCTGCACCCCGCGCAGTTGGAGTTGCAGGTCGAAGGTGGCCGCTTCGCCGACCGTCAGCACCAGTCCGGGATTCTCAAAGGCCGCGAAGTTGGCCCCGCCATCCACGCTCAGCTTGTACTTGCCCGGGGGCAAGCCCACCAGGCTGTAGCGGCCGTTCTCATCGGCCACCGCGGTGCGCTCGGCGCCGGTGCTCAGGCTGGTCAGCGTCACCTTCGCGCTTTTTACCGCCAGTCCCTGCGGGTCGGAAATCGTTCCGGAAAGATCGGCTGTGTTTCTCTGCGCCGCCGCGGTTCCGGCAAAAACCAGCGCCACCACACACACCAGCACACCGGCCAGCACACGCTTTGAGAAATGCATGCTACCCCTCCTCCAACGATGTCGTTCGTCTCCCGCTACCCCGCTGCGGTTTGCAGACCTGTTCGCCCCTAAGGTGTAAGCGAATGAATACTCGGCTTTTACTGCAACCCCAGGCTCTTTTCAACAGGAATCTTTTTTCGAGGATGGGCGACTACGAAACAGACACCCTGGCCTGGACCCCGCCCACCGCCGGGACGCTCTTCTCGGCCCGCCGCTTGAGGATCAGCGAGGCCAGCACCAGCACCGTCGTGGCGGCATTGGCCAGGATCACGGCCTCCGCGCGCAGGAGCAGGCCATAGACCAGCCAGAGCAGCACGCCGAGCAGGTAAATGCCCAGCATGGAGTAGGACAGGTCGCGCCCGCCCTGCTTCCAGATCTTCCAGACCTGGGGCACAAACGCGCCGGTGGTGCACACCGCGCCGCAATTCCCCACGATGGCAATCCAGGTTTGCACACTCATTCTTCGCTCTCCTGTCAGAAGCTTGCCGGATTTTTCCGCGGCTGTCGAATGAATCCTCGGCGCCTAGCCGCGGGTCTCCAAGGTGCAGAGCGGGCCAGGCCTGCGGAAAAGGCGGCTCCGCCCGCTTCTGCAATCACTTGATCTATTTCGGGGGAATGGCGGAAGCGTTCGAGGCGCGCACTCAGGCGTCCAGGTGGCGGTGCACCAGGCGGCGCAGCTTCTCGCGGTCGTCTTCCTTCATGTGCACGATCTCGATGCCGCTGCCGCCCGGACCGACATTGCGCACCACGGCGGTGCAGTGGATCTTGCGCAAACCCGAGCGCATCTCCAGCTGGATGGAGTCGCCCACCGCCAGCTTGCGCGGTGATTCCAGATAGGCGCCGCCCAGGCTGATGGTGCGCACGCGCACGGCGCCGGCCTGCGGCCCCGCGATCTGCGCCGTCAGCGGGGAATCCAGGGCCACGCGCGTGTAGCGCCGCGGCACCGGGAACGGCCGGTTCGCTTGTCCCAGGGTCTCGTAGGCCGCGCGCACGCGTACGGAAGACGGGCGGTTCTCGATCAGCGCCAGGGCTTCTTCGGCCGCGGCGCGCAGCCCGCCGGGCTCGGCATAACTCAAGCCGTCGCGGCGCTCGGCCAGTTCGTACAGCAGCCCCGCGGCTTCCGCCGCGCGCATGCGCCCCAGAGCTTCGATGGCCTTGATGCGCGCAAAAACGTCGCGGAGAACGGTGTGCTCCCCGGCGGCGATCTCCATCAGGGTGGCTACGGCGGTCATCTCCTGAGTCACCCCGATGTGGTCAATCATCATGGGCACCACCAGGGGATGCGCTTCCGCAAGCAGCGCCGAAAAGACGAACGCGGCGCTCACCGCGGAAGCAGCATTGGCCGGCCGCGCCAGCTCGGATACCGCCAGGTCCTGCAGATTCCATTCCCAGCTCGCCAGCGCGCGAGGCAGCGCGCGCAGCAGGCGGTCGGCGTCGGTGGCGGCGAGCAGCTTGATCGCCGCCAGCACGCGCTGCCGGCGCGCTTCATACAGCCGGGCCTCGAGCAAACCCAGCACGGGCACCCCGATCGCGCGCAGCAGGCGCACCATGGCCGGCACCTGCTCCTGGCCGCGGGGCTCGGTCAGCAGCAGCGTCAGGCGGTCCAGCAGACGCTCCGGATCGCGCTGCAGCAGGCGCGGCACGATGGGATCGAGGGCGCGGTTGGCCAGCGCCGCATCCACCAGCAGTAACCAGCGGTCCTGAGCTACCAGCCGCTCCGCCAGTGCCGCCATGTGCCCGTGTTGGCTATCGCGCGGCGCCGTCTCCAGCCCCGCCAGGATCGCTTCGAAACCCGCAAAGTCCGCGCGGGTGACGGCGATGCCCCCCAGCGTCTCCAGAAAAGCCGCCAGCAGCGCCCCGTTCTCGGGGATAGTTTCTTTCTCCAAGGCCTGCAACGCGCCGCGGCTGAGTTCCTCGGGAAGCTGATTGGGCCACAGGGTTTCCAGAAGCGGCGTCAGTTCCGCCAGGCCCGCGGCCACCGTGCGCCGCGCTAGAGGATCAGCCAGGGCCAGACCCCGCGCATAGTTCAGCAGGATGCCCCGCGCCTCGCGCCGCGCGGCATCGGTTCCGGCGTCCACCAGATGGCGCAGGGTGCGGCGCAGCGCCGAGACCGGCACGCACCAGATCTCCGGCCCGCGCAGCGTCGCGGAGCGTTCCCGCGCCGGCAACTCCGACCAGAAGCGCTCGATGAGCTGCTCGCGGTGCTCTTCCTTGGCCCATTCCATGGCCAGCGCGGAAAGATGCTGTGAAGCATGCGGCCCGCCATAGGCGCCCGCGGCCGCCAGTTCGTCTCCCAAGCGCTGGAACAGCGGCCGTACGCCGGCCGCGGCCAGCGTTCCGGCGGAAAATTCCGCGCCCAGGAATTCCAGCACCAGACTCTCGGAAAGCCGCAACAGATAGGGCTGCGCGCGCTCGGCATCGCGCGGCGCGTACTGGGAAATGGTGCTGAAAAGCAGGCGCACGGTGGCCTTGCTGGTCTGTTCCAGGACCGCATGGATGGCCCGCGCCGCATCCTCCGCGGAAAGCCCGCGCGCCACTTCCAGCGGTGGCGTCAGACGGGCCAGCAGGCGCAGCGCGGCCACCAGATCTTCCACGCAGGGCGCGCGGAACGGCGTGTCGTCCCCGGTGTCCTGCGGCGAGCTTCCGCCGTAAGCCACCAGAGCGGCCACCATGCTCGCCAACACCGAATCCACGGTCCGCTCCGTCTCGGCGTTGACCAGGATTCCTTCCATGCAATGCTCCGCCAGGCGCGCCGTCCAGGGGCCGGCCCCGCTCTGGTTCAGCGCTTTCTCTTCCGCGCGCAGCGGCGGCGCGTGCATCAGGCGCGCAAAACTGTCCAGTTCGCCGACGTGGAACTTTTCCGCGAAGAACAGAGCGTGAATGCCCGCGCGCTGCAGATCGTCCGCCAGCGACGCCAATTCGCCGCGCCCATCCGGCAGCGGCGCCGGGCCCAGCTTGGGCACCAGGATGCCGCCGCGCTCCAGGCGCAGTTCCAGCCCGTTCAGGCTGCCGGCCACGTCGCGCAATGCTTCGTAGGCGGCATCCAGGCTTTCCATCGTCTGCGGGTGGTCTTTCTGATAGAGCCGCGTGGAACGCAGCAGGATCTGCAGGGAGCGCAGCGCACGCTGCACCTTCGCGACGTGCACCTCGCGCCGGCGCGCGTCGCCCATGCGCACCGGCTGCGCGGCCAGCGTCGGCACATCATCCATCATTGCCGGCAGTTCTTTCATCGCGGACATCGTCAATCCTTGAGCCTCTGTGACTCCTGCCTCATCGCGCAATACCGGGCTGCTTTGCCTACATCCCGGAACCCTTCCTGCCTGACCGCGAAGCGGTCAACTTCCCTTCCAGCTGCCTCCCAGCCTGGATAAGTCTGCGAAGCCCCCTATGTCCGCAAATCTGGTGCGGAGCAGGCAGAGGCCTTCCACCTGGAAAGTAGAGCAATTGACCATCCGTAAGAAAACCCGGATAAATCCTTTGCCTACACCAGGCAGTATACCAAGTACTAGAACTATGTTGGGACGCCTGTTCCTAAGTGACACCTATCGGGTACTACCTGGCAGCCTTACGGGGAAGGGAGGGTGTTTAACGGGCCTTTAGCTCGGCGCTGACCTCCACGGTCTGGCCTTCTTGCACGCCGACGAGCTTCTTGACTGGGAGATAGCCGCTCAGATTGAAGGATACCCAATGGTTTCCTGCGGTCATCTCGACGCGCGCCGGGGCAAATTTGCCGGTGGGCTTACCATCGATCAGGATCTCCGCGCCGGGCGGGCGGGTTTCCACGTTGGCCCAGGCAGGATGGTAGGAGCGTGGCGTGAGCGTGACATCCAATTGCGTCTGAATGTTGTCCTTGATCTGCACCTGTTCGGAATGGTGCTCATAGCCTTCCAGGCTCACGACCAGATCGTACTGGCCCGCAGCAATGGGCAGTTTCAGGGGCGTTTTCCCGGGTTGCTTCTGGCCATTGACGAACACATCCGCGCCCGGGGGCCGGCTGCGCACATAAATACCCTGGAGCAGCGATTCGAGCGCGAACTTCTTGTCAATCACGGCCTGGGAACGCACCTCCAGATTCGCGCGCACCGGCTGATAGCCGTCCTTGCTGACCTCCAGGTTGTAGGGCGCCGGCGGCAGATTGTTGAAGCTGCACGGCGTCTGGCAATCGCTGACCACGTGCCCGGTGGCGCCGCGCAAGGTCGCCGTGGCCCCGATCACATCCGTCACCACATGAACCGCGCCATGCCCGGCGAGCGGTATGGGATGTTCCCCGGCGGCTTCCGATCCCGGCGCGCCCTCCGCCGTATCGTCATAGTTGATGTCGTCCACGATTTGCACGCCCTTCGGCGCGGAGCGCAGCTCCTTCAGGAGTTCGCGATGCTCGCGGGGGCGCAGCCGCCCGGTCAGCGTCAGGGTGTCTCCGGTGCCGTCCAATTTCACACGGCCGGTTAGACCCTTTTGCGCGATGGCATCCTCCATGCGCCCCTGGAATTCCGTTGCGCCGGGGCTCAGGGGATTTCCGGATCTCTTCAGCGGCGCGCTCGCAGCCGGACTCGCCACGGGCTTCATCTCGACAGCGCCGGTGTCGGAACCCCCGGGGGGAGGCGCTGGCAAAGTTGCTTCCTTCTCCGCGGAGGGGTTCTCCACGGACGCGGGCGACGTGAGAGCCGCTGCGGGATTCTTTGCGTCCGCGCGCTGCGCCTCGCGCCGTTGCATCAGGTCGTCGAAGAACGGGCGCACACGGTAGCCGCCGAAAACGATCACCCCGAGAAGAAACAGCGCGGCAAGCATCGTCCCCAGCATGCTCTTCGGCTTTTGCGGCGGCTCGGCCGGTGCGGCGCGGTGCACGGCGGGCCCTGGCGCCGGACTTGCGGGGCTCGCCGGGCTGGTATCCGGGCGCAGGCGCAGTGGCGGGGCTAGCGCCGGCGCCTGGGCCGCAGGCCCCCGCGGCGGCGGGACCGCGGCGCGCGGGGCCCGGTTGCCACCCGCGGCCGGAGCCGCGCTCAGCACCATGGTGGAGTCCGCATTGCCGCCCACCGAGCGGTACCTGCGCAAATCCTCGAGCATCTCGTAGCAGCTCTGGTAGCGGGCGTTGGGGTCTTTGGTCAGCGCCTTCAGGATCACCGCTTCGATCCCGGGATGGATGGAAGGATCAAGTTGCCGCGGCGCCTGCGGCTCCTCGTTCACGATCTTGTAGATGACCGTGGTGATGTTCTGCCCCGGAAAGGGTTTTTCCCCGGTCATCATCTCGTAGAACATCACGCCCAGCGAAAAAATGTCCGAGCGCCCGTCCACGGCCTTGCCCTTCACCTGTTCCGGGGACATGTAGCTGGGCGTGCCCATGACGTGCGCGGTCTGCTGGGTGCTGCCGAACTGCAGGATCTTGGCGGTCCCGAAGTCCGTCACCTTCACGATGTCGTCGGCGGTCATCATCAGGTTGGCGGGCTTGATGTCGCGGTGCACCACGTTGCGTTCGTGCGCGAACTGCAGCGCCGAGCAGGTCTGCTCCAGGATGCGCAGCACCCGCGCCAGCGGGAATCTCTGTCCCGACTCCAGCAGGGCCTGCAGGCTCTTGCCCTCCACCAGTTCCATGGTGATGTAGTACAGGCCGTCTTCTTCGCCCGCGTCGTAGACCACCACGATGTTGGGGTGCGTCAGCAGGCCCGCGGCGCGCGCTTCCGTCTGGAAGCGCTGCAGCATCTCCGGCCGCGACAGCCCCGAACCTTCCGCGGAAAGACGGATCGTTTTGACCGCCACGGTGCGCCCGATCACCGGGTCCATGGCCTTGTAGACGACTCCCATGGCGCCGCGGCCCAGTTCCCCGATAATTTCGTACCGCCCGGCTTTGATCAGCGTCCCCATCAGCAGTTCCGCAAGCAGAAAAAATCCGCTCGCTCTTCCTCTTTCCTTCGCCGGCCCTCGGGGGCAATGCCAGGTGGGTCAGCGACACTTCGCCCTGCCCCGGGCTTCGCGCACACCCGAGCACCCATCTTTCACCTTACTCACCTGCTTTTCGCTTGGTCAATGCCGCCGCCGTACCGTGTTTCGCACTTAGCACGTAGCTTGTGGATGACGGACGGTTCCGGAGCCCGTTATTCGGAAGCGGATGTTGCGTCCATGATAGGTGTGCCCGCGACGCGGCAAGGAGCGAGGCCGCTTCCGCCGCGGCTCATTCGCCCCAGGAATCTTGTAACTTCTCTTCGGCCTCGACCTTTCCGGCAAACGACCGGTACACGAATGTGAAATATCCCGCCGTCAGGATCATCCCGATGACCCACCAGACCAGCCCGATCTTCAGGCCGTAGGCGCCAGCTTTGGCGTTCGCAATCGTCAGGGCATGCACCGGATTCCGCGCCGGCAGCACCATCGGGTACACCCCGAACACCACGCTCGTCAGCATCCCCACGAGGTACAGACACGAGGAAAAGAACGCCATGCGCTCATTCTTTCTCACCAGGTTCCAACCCGCCCCGGCCAGACCCGCCACCGCCAGCAGCGGCAGGAAATAGCCCCACGGCCAGGTCCGGAAATTCAGGGCCACCTGCGGCTGCACGCGCAAAGTCACAGCGGTCACCAGCGCCGTCAGCGCAATCACCGCTCCCCACGCCTGTCCCGCCACCCGGCCCGCGCGCCGGTTCACCGCGCCCCGGGTTTTCCACTGCACCCACAGTCCGCCGTGCATCACCAGCGCGGCCAGCGCCAGCACGCCGACCAGGATCGTGTACCAGTCCAGGATCCCGGTCTCCTCGCCCAGCCGGAAATTCGTCCACAGCGGCTCGAAAAAGTATCCGCTGGCATCCAGCGGCACGCCGCGCACGACGTTGCCAAGCGCCGCGCCGTAGAACACGGCCAACAGCAGGCTCGAGGCGCAGAACAAGACATCCCACAGCGGAGCCCAGATGGCGCTCTGGATGTGGTTGCGGAATTCGATGGCGCTCCCGCGCAGGATCAGCAGCCACAACACGATCATCAGCGGCAGGTAGAAGCCGCTGAAGCCCGAGGCGTACAGCGCGGGAAAGGCGAAGTACAGAACGCCGCCCGCGGCCAGCAGCCACACTTCGTTGCCGTCCCACACCGGGGCGATGCTCGCCAGCACCTGCCGCCGTTCGGCGTCCGTCTTGGCCACCAGCAGGTGAATCGCGCCCGCTCCCAGGTCGAATCCGTCGAGCAGCACGTACATTGCGATCATGATCGCGACGAGGCAGAACCAGATCGTTTCCATTTCGGCTCCTCCTCACTCCGCTACGGCCGGTTCCGGCCCGCGTTCGATCTCGTGGTGGATGAGAAACAGCCACAGGATCGTCAGCACCGCGTACATTCCCATGAACCCCAGCAGCGTGAACCACGCATTCCCCGCGGCCACCCGCGGCGAGATGCCCTTCGCCGTGTGCATCAGGCCGTAGATCAGCCAGGGCTGGCGGCCCAACTCCGCCGTCATCCATCCCGCGGTATTGGCGATATACGGCAGCGGCGCGCAAAGCAGCAGCGTCCAGAGCATGGCGCGGGAGGTGTACAAGGTGCCGCGCCACAACAGCCACGCCGCCAGGACCATCACCGCAAGGAAAATCGTTCCGAGCCCGGCCATAACGTGATAGCTGTAATAGAGCAGGGGAATCTTGTCCGGCCACTGCTCCTCGGGGAAGCTGTCGAGCCCTTTCACGTTCGCGCTCCAGCTTTGATAGGTGAGAAAACTCAGCGCCCGGGGCACCACCAGCGGGTTGTCCAGGCGGCGCTTTTGCACGTCCGGCTGGCCGAGGATCACCAGCGGCGCGCCCTGCTCGGAAACGAACAGCCCCTCCATGGCCGCCAGCGTCGGCGGCTGGTGCTTGGCAATCATCCGGCCCTGCAGGTCCCCCGTCGGGAAGATCTGCAGCGCCGCGGCGATGGCTCCGACCAGCACGCCCGTTCTCACAAATGTCCGTGCGTACTGCTCATGCTGGCTGGTCAGCAGATAGAACGCGCCGACCGCGGCCATCACGAAGCACCCGGTCTGCACCGCGCCCACCATGTTGTGCGCGTACTGCCACAGCGCCCACTGGTTCACCACCAATCCCCAAAAGCTGGCGAGCTGGAACTGGCCGTCCGGCCCCAGGGTGTACCCTGCCGGGTGCTGCATCCACGCATCGGTGGCCACGATCAGATACCCCGACAACCACGATCCCAGCCACACCAGAAAGGCCGCCCACCAGTGCCCCACCCGGCCGAGTTTCTTCTCCCCGAACAAAAAGAGGCCGAGAAAACTGGACTCCAGGAAAAAGGAAAAGACGCCTTCCATCGCCAGCGTCTGTCCGATGACGCCGCCGGCGCTCTTCGAAAATTCTGCCCAGTTGGTGCCAAACTGGAATTCCATCGGGATGCCCGTCACCACCCCCAGCGCAAAATTGATCCCGAAAATTCGCGCCCAGAAACGCGCCGCGCGGTTGTAGTGCTCATCGCCGGTGCGCAGCGCCTTGGTCTTCAGATAGACCAGCAGCAGCGCCAGCCCCATGGTCAGTTGCGGGAAGATGTAGTGGAACGTGACTGTGAATGCGAAGTGCAGGCGGTGCACGTCGAGGGCTTCGTCCATGATGCCTCCTCGCGTTGTGCGGGTATTCTCTGCAGGTCTTCCAGCGTGGCCAGCACCCCTCGCGGGCGCTTCCGGGCCATTCTCGCACTTTTCCGGCCCCGTTCAACACTTTTCGTGCAAATTCGCAGGCGCTTCCCGCGCATCCTGCCGCATTCTCAAACTCGCGGAACGCAACCGCAGAATCCACGAGTGCTCGAACGGATGGAAGGTGCAAATGGACGGGCGAATTCTTTAGTTCACCCCATCCACACTCTTAGGGCATCGCGCTGCGCACCCGGCGTGCTGTGCTTCCAGTTGCGGTTAGCGGATGACGTCGCGAACGATGTCCACGATGACCGAGGTCTCCTCGTTCATCAGAATCACGTGGGCGCCAAGGCTCACGCGGCGGTAGCCCCGCGGCAGCCGCGTCAAGCGGCGCTCCAGTTCATCGGGCAGCGGCTGCACCCGCTTCTGCAGACCCGGAGGCAGCGTGCCGCGCTCGCGCAGCTGCTTCTCAAGCCCCGGCGGCAGTCGGTCGCGCTTGGCCAAACCCGGCGGCAGGTTGCTTTCGTGCGTACTGAACCAGTCCACCAGGATCCGGCGGTCGTGATTCGTGAAGACGATGTCGGCATTCCGGCCGTCGCGATCATGGTCCCCATCTTCGTCTTCGTCGACGTCCCCGTGGCGGTGGCGCCGCCGCTCCATGCCCGCGCGCGAGTCGTCGTCATAGTAGTCATCCCGCTGCGGCCTGCGGTGCTCCACGGACGGCCGCGCATTCTCTTCCGGATCGGCGTCGTTGTTCCGCCCGGCGGTGTCGCTTTGTGGAGCCGCGCGCTGCAGCCGCGCCAGTTCTTTGGGGCTCACCTGCACGCTGCGCACGCGGAACGTCAGCACCGTTTCCGAGGGCAGCGTGATCTCCTGTTTTCCAGTCAACAGGGCGCCCAATGTGCCCGCACCGGCGCCCGCCAGCGCGCCGATGCCCGCGCCCTTTCCGCCGCCCGCGATGCCGCCAATCGCCGCCCCGGCACCCGCCGAGCCGCCGATGATGATGACGTTGCGCTTGGCATGCCCGTCGTGCTTGACGGTCAGGTCGCCGGTCTCCAGCGGATACTGCCCGCGCCCGGACTGCACTTGCGTCAGGCTCAGGGTGAGGAGCGCCGGACGGCTCAGGCGGCCGGAGCTCACGGCTTCGGTTATCTTTCCGCTCACGCGCGCGCCCTTGGGGGCCACCACCCGGTCGCCCATGAGTAGCGGCTCGGTCAGCGTGGCGGTGAAGCTGTCCCCGGCCTTATTGCTCTCGCTGCTCAGGCTCTCGACCAGCCGCACGGTAACGTTCGCCGGCGTCTGCGCCGGAGCGCTCCCCGCCAGGCCAGCGAGCAGCAGAACAGACGCCGCACAAAGGTTCGCAAATGTTCGTTTCATGGCTTTCTCCCGCGGATTCCGCAAGGAAACCCGTACCCACAATCGTAGTCCCAAGGGGGCCCCGGCGGACGCGGCAGAATGGTTGCTGCTCCGTAACGGTTATCAGACCTCGGACCAGCAGGCGCTTCCGGGGAGCGGACACGGCGCGGCAGGCCCCGTCTTTCCTTACTGGACATGGCAGGCTCTTTTTATCTCTCTCGATTTGCGTGCTTTGGTCCATAATCCGCTGCAGCAAAATCCGCCGGCTCCGTTTACGTCCGCGGGCTCGGTCCTTATCTGCGCACTGTCACGCACCTCCGAAGGAGACGAAATGAAAGCTATTCTTGCGGTAGTTCTAAGTGTTCTGCTGGTGCTCGGGGCGGTTCCCGCGCGGGCCGACTTCCAGTACACCGAAACCTCGAAGATCACCGGCGGAGCCATGAAGAGCATGATGAAGACCGTGGGCATGTTCAATAAGCAAGCCTCCCAGGCGATGAAGCCGGTCACCACCACTCTTTCTCTCAAGGGCAACAAGCTGCGCAGGGAAAGCTCCGACGGCAAGATTCGCATCATTGACCTCGACGGCCGCCGCATCATCGAACTCGATTCGCAGAACAAGGCCTATTCCCAGATCACCTTCGAGGAGCTGAAAGCCGCGATGAAAAAGGCTCAGGAAGATGCCCAGGCGCGCGCGAAACAGGCCGCCAAACAGCCGGACGCCAATGCCAAACTGAATGTGAAGGTGAGCGCCACGGCCGGCGAGGGCAGCCGCGAGATCCTGGGGCTGGCGACCCATGAGGTAAAGGTAAAAATGGAAATGGAGGAGGAAGCGACCCCGGTGGACCAGAAGACCGGAAAACCTTCCGCCGCGTCGGCCAAAGCGGCGGTCATCACGGATATCGATTCCTGGGTGACCCCGAAGGTCCCCGGGCATGAAGAGCTGATGCGCTTCTATCGCCTCATGGCCAAGGAAACCGACTGGGTCCCCCCGTCCACTATCCGCGTCGATCCGCGCTTGTCCAAAAGCATGGGAGAATTGCAGAAGAACCAGGACGATTTCAAAGGCATGCCGCTCTTGCAGTACGTGAGCATGAGCGTAGCCGCGCCGGACGGAGCGGCTGCGAGCAGCGCCCCGCCCGCAAAGTCGAGCGCCTCCTCCCATGAAAACGTTCCCACATCTGCTTCCGGCGCGATGGTCAAAGGCCTCGGCGGGCTCTTCGGCAAGAAAAAGAAGAAGCAGGAAGAAGAGGAAGCTGCGGCTCAGGACAGCAAGAATCCGCCGCCGCCCGCGAATCCCAATGCCCTGATCGAAATGACCATCGAGGTCACTTCCTTCTCGAGCGACACGCTCAGCGGCAGCCTCTTCGAGATTCCCGCGGGCTATACCCGCGTGCAAGGGGATCCCAGCCAGTTCATCAACCCCAGTCCCGAAAAATAGCCATCTTATTCCAGAGGAAGAACGAGGCCGCTCCGATCCGCCGGAGCGGCCTTTTATTCTTGCGGACAAATCCCTTTATTTCCGTGACCGCAAAGCGGTCAACCCGCAGCAGCCCGGGGGGTTCTCACCGCGCACTACAGGTTCCGTTCCCCTTGCCCGCCTGCGTGCTTGTATTTCATAATGCGCCCAATCCAGCCTTGCCGGCTCCGCTGGCATTCTGGGATCTGTCTCCAAAACTTGAACAGACAGCCATCCACTCTCAGGGAAGAGGGCCAACATCCATGAGCAAACAATCCTGGATTCCACCGATCCTGCTTATCTTCCTTCTCGGCATCCTGCTGCCCTCCTCCGCTATGGCACAGCGAGACTCTCCGCAGGAGAAGCCCCCCGCCGAGAAAAAACCTGCCGCCAAGAAGCCTGTCACCAAGAAGCCGGCAGCCGGCGAATATCCGGACAACGAGGAACTCCAAAAAGAGATGGAGAAGGCCAAACAGGCAAGTTCCGAGATAGAGCAGATGATGAAACAGATGGGCCTCGACGAAAAAACGAAGAAAGCCAAGGAGGTCATGAAACATGCCGGACCAGGGGACCTGGACACATCGGCCATCCCCAGGAAAGATGCTGCCCGCATTGCCAAGCTCCGGAAATCAATCCTGACGGACGCGGAGCTGAAACCCTTTCTGCAGCAGACTAGCGCCGCGGTGGAACAAAGACTCTCTCCAAAATCCAGAAAATTCGCCGAGGAGGTCTCTCAGAAGCTCCGCACCCGCTACCCCGGAGCGGCCGGCCTGGCGGCCGCCGCCAGCGGACTCTGGATGAAGGGAGCCCTGGGGCCCGCGCTCTACCTCATGGGCAGGGCCTCGCTCGAAGACCCCGCCAATCCGGACCACCTCAATAACTACGCCGCTTTCCTCACCATGGCGGGCAAGGAAGAAGCCGCTTTGCCCCTGCTCCAGAAACTGAATCAGAAATACCCCCAGAACAGCACCGTCCTGAACAACATGGGGCAGGCCTGGTTTGGTCTGGGCGATTTGCCGGAAGCGGAAAAGTATCTGAACGCCGCCATCAAGGTGTTCGGCTATCACTCGCAAGCCAACTTCACCATGTGCCTGATCGAAGAATCCAAGGGAAACAAGCAAGCCGCCGTCAGCGCCATGAAGCGTTCCATCCGCTCCGCCTTCAGCAACGAAAAGGTGAACAAGCTCCGCCAACTCGGCTCCCCTGTGGACAAGGACGACATCGCCTGGAACTTTCACATGCCCCAGGACCCGCTCGCCCTCCACCTCTACCAGGTTCCCGCCTACTCCCACAGCGTCGAGGAGTCCGACGCTCTGGCTCCCCGGTGGGAAAGCTTCAAGGACGGCGTGCGCAACCTGATCCGTCAATTGGAGGCGGAGAAGCGCGCTCACGAGGCCCCGGCAGAGCAGAATAGAAACCAGATGTTGCAGAAGGCCATGGCCATGGCCCAGGCCGGGGGCAACCCCATTCCGCTGGTCTTGCCCCCGTTTGCCCCCAAGGCCACCCTGGCCATGAAAGCGTTCGACGAACAGATGGAAATCCAGGAAAAACTCCGCGCCGAGAGCGCCAAGCAGGAGCGCGCCAAGATCGGCGAGTTCAAAAGAGCGCACCTCGCGGCCCTCAACGCGATTTATCAAAAGTATAACCGGGAAGGCGGAGAAGGCGATGAGGTAGACGATGATGAGGCCATGTGCGCGGACTACAACGCGGAAAACAGCAGATTTCTCCAGACCGCCAATACCATCAACGAAAAGATTCAGAACGAGCAGATGCACAACTTAATGCGCAAAATCAACGAAGACACCTACTTCGTCCAGTATATGGTCAGCAGCAAGGATGCGTTTGAAGCCGCGAAAGCGGACGCCAAGCGCACCTATCTCAACTCCCTGCTCTCCCTGGCCCATGCCGAAGCGGGGAAATGCATCCCCAGAAAATCCAGGGACAACAAGAAACCGTCCCCGGACAAGCTGCAAAGCTACGATGACATGCACTGCGACACGCGCATCCAGTTGAACATGTTCCTGGTCAACGCGGAATTTGACTGCAACACATCCAAGCTGGAATACGACGCTATTTTCGTCCAAGGCACGCACGTCGAGGACTTGAATACCGGAAAAATCATCAGCGGCAGTGTCGAGATCATGCTCTCCGCGGGCATCGGCAAAGGCCTGGAGGCCGGCCCCGTCAAGATCGAGGCCAAGGCCGGCGTCGGCGCCTTCATCGAATATGGCGACACCGGCGTCACCGATTTCGGCCCGCTGGTCATGGCCAAAGCCGAAGCCGGCGTCAACTTCCGCGAGGGCACCGACCCCACGGAAGTCCACGTGGGCCACGGCGAATCCGTCAACGTCGGCGACCTGCCCTTCTCCGTCGAGGCCGGCGTCGAAGGCCGCTGGGGTTGGAACTCCAGCGCTTCCCTGGCCGGCAAAGGCATTCTCAGCGGCATGGGAGGCCACGGCGAATAATTGCCGCTGGTCCCCGGCCGCGCAAGACGCCGGATCATTTTTGCTCATTTTCTCAAGGAAGGTGTGTGCATGCTTTCCGTACGCAATTTCTTCTTAACCTGCTTGATTCTTTTCCTGGCCGCGCCTTGCCTTTTCCCGGCCCCGGCCATTGCCGCCGATTCACCCCGCCTGCCCAAGGTCGTCGCCGGCGCGACGGAAGGGATGATCATCTTGCCCTCCGGCGCCGTCACGGTCTTCGCCAAGAGCAACGACTACGGCGAGCTGGGTCAGGGGACTCTCGGCACTCCTCCCTCCGCCGAATTAGGCATTCCCCTGCCGGCTGTCACTGGCGCCATGGATGGCGCCGTGGGCGGCGGCTCCTTCCTGCTGCTCCTCGCCGACGGCACCGTCCTCTCCTGGGGCAAGAACAGCGCCGGGCAGCTCGCTCTCGGCATTAACCCCAAGTCCGGCGATGACCCCAGTCCTGTCCCCCATCCCACACGCGTTCCCTTCCTGGTGCATGTCCGCCAGTTAGCCATCGCGGATAACGGCACCTTCGCCCTGGCCCTCCTCGAGGACGGCACGGTTCGCTCCTGGGGCGCTGCTTTCAACGGCCAGCTCGGCCTGGGATCCTCCCTCTCCAATATCCCGGACACTCGCGGCGGAACCCGCGTCTTTAAGCCCCAGCCCATCCCCAATCTCGCCGGCGTCAAATCCATCGCCGCAGGCCACGACTTCGCCCTGGCCCTGCTCGAAGATGGCACTGTCAAGGCCTGGGGCAAAAACAAGTACGGCCAGGTCGGTGACGAGGTCATCTCCGACAGCCCGGTTCCCCTGACCGTGCCCGGCATCGATTCAGCCATCGCCATTTCCGCCGGCGAGGACTACGCCCTGGCTCTGCTGCGCGACGGCACCGTCCGCGTCTGGGGCAGCGGCACCAACGATTCCGCCTATTTCGCCGGCGCGCGCAGCCCCTCCATTCACGCCGACTCCAACTACCCCTGGACGGCCAAACCCGTTGCCATCCCGGGACTGCGCAACGTGGTGGCCATCTCCGCCGGCGCCACCGCCCTGGCCCTGCTTGCCGACGGCTCCGTGCGCATGTGGGGCTACAACGGTTTCGGTTCCATGGGCCTGGGCAACCGCATCGAATACGTCGCGAGCTTGAAGACCGCCCGGGTTCCTCCCGTGGCCGCCATCGCCACCGGCTTCAACCGCTCCTATTTCGTTTTGCGCGATGGCTCGGTGATGGCCGCTGGCTCTCAACTCATCAGTGAGGGAAAGCTGTACCTGGTCCCCATGCCGCTCCTGAAAAAGGACAGCGTGCAGAATCCGTGAGCGGCCGCCGAAAAAGCTTTTCTCCTGGCCTGGCAAGGCGCCGGAAAATCCCGGCGATAGTTTTCATCGGAGGTGTCTGAATGCTTGCTGCACGCGGGTTTTCCTGGTTTTGCTTGTTTCTTCTCTCGGCGGCATTGTGTCCTTCCCTCGACGCCGCTGCGGAGACTTCCCGTCTCCCCAAGGTCCTGGCCGGCCAGTCGGTAATGATGATCATCCAGCCCTCCGGCTCCGTCCTAGTCTTCGCTCATGAGAACAAGAGCGGCCAGTTGGGACAGGGGACCCTCGGCGTTCCTGAGTTTTCCGATGACGGCCTGCTCCTCCCCGGCGTCACCGACGCCGTGGACGGCGCCGTGGGCGGCGGCTCCTTCCTGCTCTTGCGCGCCGACGGCACCGTCCTGGCCTGGGGCGACAACCACTCGGGCCAGCTTGGCCTGGGCATCGTCCCTTCCGCCTGGGAATACCCCAAGCCCGTGCCCCGGCCCACACGGGTTCCCGGTCTGGCGCATGTGCGCCAGTTGGCCATGCCGGAGGAGGGCGGCTACGCCATGGCCCTTCTCGACAATGGCACGGTTCTCACTTGGGGCGCCTCTTTCAGTGACGGCTTTGGTCTGGGCATGCCCATCCCCAAAAACCCGGAAAGCCACAACGGAGCCTATCTCTGGCGGCCGCAAGCGATTCCCGGTCTCGCCGGCGTCAAGGCCATCTCCGCGGGCGGCGGCTTCGCTCTGGCCTTGCTCGAAAATGGCACCATCAAGGCTTGGGGCAGAAACAAGGACGGCGAAATCGGCGACGAGGTCATCTCCGGCAGCACGGTTCCCGTGACCGTGCCCGGCATTGACTCGGCCGTCGCGATCTCCGCCGGCCTGGACTACGCCCTGGCCATCATGCGCGACGGCACCGTCCGCGTTTGGGGCAGCGGCGCCTTCGAGGGTGTCCATTTCGCCGGCTCGCGCAGCCCTTCCATTCACACCGACACCGACGCCCATTGGACCGCCAAGCCCGTTGCGATTCCGGGACTGCGCAACGCTGTGGCCATCGCCACGGGCACCTCTGCCCTGGCCCTGCTGGCCGATGGTACGGTCCGCGCGTGGGGTTGGAACGGCGGCGCTTCCATGGGCCTGGGCAACCAGCTCGAATATCCCAAGGGCCTGCAGACGCCCCATGTTTCTTCCGTGGCCGCGATCGCCACCGGCTACAACCGTTCCTATTTCATCTTGCGCGATGGTTCCATTCTAGCCGCCGGGTCGCATCCCAAGTCCGGGTTGTTCCGGAGCCCAACGCGCATCTTTCCGAAGAACGCCGCGAAGAATCCGTGATGGGCTTCCGTCTGTGGCGGCTTGCGGATCTGGCCGCCGCCCGCGCGCTGATCTTCGGCACAGCAAAACAAAAGGGCCGCTGAATTCTCCAGCGGCTCTTTTTCTTTCCTAGCATTATTTTACTTCTGGCCGCTCGGTGACGGGCTTGCTGCCGGGCCCTGGCAGAGGCTGTTTGGCCCCGCCGGCAATTTCTCCCTGCAGCAGCGCCTCCTGGCTGGGGTAGGCATAAATGGTCGGCGCCTTGTTGGCCATGAGGCCGCCGGTGTCGGCCGTCGGCCCGT
The DNA here is from genome assembly GCA_020073585.1 of Terriglobia bacterium. Lineage (GTDB taxonomy): Bacteria > Acidobacteriota > Terriglobia > Acidiferrales > UBA7541 > Acidiferrum. The sequence goes on along the minus strand of JAIQEV010000060.1, from coordinate 20,628 downwards.
AATTACTGTGCACGGCGCGGCCCAGCATGCGCAGCATGGCCATCTGCTGCCCGCGGTGATGCGCCGTGTGCGCGATGCGCCGCACCATCACCCACGCCCGGGACCGCTGCACATCAAAAAATGCCGTCTCTTCCTCCCACCAGCGCTCGTCGCGGGCGCGCAGGGCAGCCAAGCGCCTGCCGCTGTCTTCCGTATAACGCCGGATGAATTCGAGGCGCGTCTCCGACGCGGGCAGGGGCGGCGCGCCCACGTCAATGCCCAGCATGGTGCGAAACCAGATGTCCTCGCTCATGCACTGGTGCACCATCTGCTCGTGCACGCTGCGGCCCCGCGCATCGCCCTCCCGCGGACGAAACGCCAGGTCCTCGTCGCGGAATTCGCTCCACACATTCACGACCTTCAGCCGCTCCGTCTCGTAGGTTTCAACCAGAAAGCCGTACCTCATCGCCGCCCTTCCACGCTGAAATTCTCGCTGGAATCGTCTCTCCACCCGCTCCGCGCGTCAACCGCGAATTCCGCCAAAAACAAAAAGGGCCGCCGAATTCTCAGCAGCCCTTTTCCCTTCTTCTGCACTGTCTGCGCCAATAAAAAAGGGCGGACCCGAAGTCCGCCCTGCAAACCCGATACGTTGTGCGCTCTTTGACCGATACGATCTGCCAGAATCCGCCCGAACCCGCAGCGCTTGCGCGCTGCGAGTAGAGAGTAAAGCGAGCCTGCCGCAGACCCGTGAGAGCCTGGAGCAGCCCTCCCAAACAAGCAAGCTTGCCTGGGAAGTGGGCCGTACGAATCCCGCACACCTGCACGGGACGTACGAGCCGTTTTCTTTAGAAAGGAGGTGATCCAGCCGCAGGTTCTCCTACGGCTACCTTGTTACGACTTCACCCCAATCATGAGTCATACCTTGGGCGCCTGCCCCCTTGCGGTTAGCACGGCGACTTCTAGTACAACTCACTTTCGTGATGTGACGGGCGGTGTGTACAAGGCCCGGGAACGTATTCACGGCGTCGATCTGATACGCCATTACTAGCGATTCCAGCTTCATGCAGTCGAGTTGCAGACTGCAATCCGAACTGAGCAGAGTTTTCTCCGATTAGCTCCCCCTCGCGGGTTGGCAACGGTTTGTACCCTGCATTGTAACACGTGTGTAGCCCTGGACATAAAGGCCATGCGGACTTGACGTCATCCCCACCTTCCTCTCCGTTATCCGGAGCAGTCCACGTAGAGTTCCCTCCTTGCGGAGTGGCAACTACGTGCAGGGGTTGCGCTCGTTGCGGGACTTAACCCAACACCTCACGGCACGAGCTGACGACAGCCATGCAGCGCCTCCACACAGGTCCCTTGCGGGAAGTCCCTATTTCTAGGGATGGTCCGGTGCGCTTCGAGCCCAGGTAAGGTTCCTCGCGTAGCGTCGAATTGAACCACATGTTCCACCGCTTGTGCGGGCCCCCGTCAATTCCTTTGAGTTTCAGTCTTGCGACCGTACTCCCCAGGTGCAGGACTTAACGCGTTAGCTCCGGGACGTCTCGCGAACGCGAGACACCCCAAGTCCTGATCGTTTAGGGCTAGGACTACCAGGGTATCTAATCCTGTTTGCTCCCCTAGCTTTCGTTCCTCAGCGTCAGTAGTGGTCCAGCGTGCCGCTTTCGCCACGGGTGTTCCTGCAGATATCTACGCATTTCACCGCTAACCCTTTACACCCAGTAATTCCGAGCAACGCTGGCCCCCTACGTATTACCGCGGCTGCTGGCACGTAGTTAGCCGGGGCTTCTTATACCCGTACCGTCACTCCCCTTGCGGGGCATTCGTCCGGGTCGAAAGGGGTTTACACTCCGAGAAGCTTCATCCCCCACGCGGCGTCGCTGCGTCAGGCTTTCGCCCATTGCGCAATATTCCCCACTGCTGCCTCCCGTAGGAGTCTGGACCGTGTCTCAGTTCCAGTGTGGCTGGCCATCCTCTCAGACCAGCTAACGATCATAGCCTTGGTAGGCCGTTACCCTACCAACTAGCTAATCGTGCGCGGGCTCCTCCTCCGACGGCTTTCGCCTTTGAAACCAGGAACCGAGGTCCCCGGAATATTATGCGGAATTAGCCCCGCTTTCGCGGGGTTATTCCCCATCGGAGGGCAGATTGCCCACGTGTTACTCACCCGTGCGCCGTGCGCCCACTCCTGTATTGCTACAGAAGCTGCGCACTCGACTTGCATGTGTTAAGCACGCCGCCAGCGTTCGCTCTGAGCCAGGATCAAACTCTCGTTTGAAACCTGTCGCCTGGACAAATAAAAAACTCCGGTTTGCACCGGAGCCAGCCTGTCCAAGCAAATTGTTGATCGCTCGATTTACTACTCAGACCATTCGGGCTCGAAAAGCCGAATGGTTTCGAACGGATTCTGGCACATCGTATCGGTTGTCAAAGAGCAAGGCCCCCCTGTCCTGCAGAAAGGCGTACTGACAAACACTGACTATACGCAAGAGATGCGGCGTTGTCAACATCTCTCTCGGCTCTTTTTCGCTTTTCCACAGATGTTGTGGGAATTCGTCAAAGAAGCGTCTTACTCTCTTCCGCAAGACACATAGCCAACTTAAACATGTTAGCATGTCCGCTCAGAAAAAGCTAGCCCGGAGCCGGAGGAAAGGTTGACCGCTGCGCGGTCACACTTAAACCATGACCAAAATCACCCGCCGCGACTTTTCCCGCCGTGCCGCGCTCGCCGCGGCCCTGCCCCTGGCCGCGCACTGTCCGCCATCCCCGCAAGAAACCGCACCCCCGCCCAGCCGCGCCACAGAGCTGCAGAAAAAGGCGGATGCGGAGCGCGCGCAGATGCTCGCGGCGCTGCGCGCCGCGCCCCTGCCCTATGATCTCGAGCCCGCCTTCGTCTTTGCCGCCAAACCACGCGAGAAGAAAAAACAGAGAGGCCAGAGAGTTGACCGGTAAAGGAGTCAGGTCTGAATCGTCGACGATCCTTATATTCTGGAGGCTCACATGAAACGCCTGTTCTTCTCCCTGGGGTTTCTGCTTCTCTTTTCCCTCTGTTTCCTCTCCCTCACGGCCGGAGCGCAAAGCCCGGACGTGAAATTTATCGCCGATACGCTGGTGGTGCAGGCCGAAGGCACCTATGAAGCCGATCCGGACCTGGCCACTCTGAGCTTCGACATCAGCGCCCAGGAAAAGGAGCTGAAGCTGGCCTACGACAAGGCCACCCAGTCCATGCGTAAGATCGTGGACCTGGCCGAACGCAATGGCCTTAAGAAAGACGAGATTGCCTTGGGCGTGCTCACCGTGCAGCCCTTCTACGAAGGCGACCGCAAAAAACGCGCGCGCTCCTACCAGGTCAGCGGCCATCTCGTGCTCAAGGTGAAAGACTTTTCCAGGCTCGGAACCCTCATGGACGAATCCATCCAGGATGGGATCGCCGATTTCCGCTCGCTGACCTATTCTTTGGCCGACGAGGAAGCCGCCAAGCAAAAAGCTGTCGCCGAAGCCATGAAACGCGCTATCGGGCGCGCCGGCGCGGCGCTCGAGCAGAAGGGACAAAAGGTCGGGTCCCTGCGTTTTGCCAATCTGGACGTGAAACAACTCGTCGGCGTCTCCCGCATGGACGCCTATTCGGTAGCCGGACTCAGCTCAATGCAAGCCGTCGAAGTCACTGCTGACAGCGGAATGTTCAGCAAGAATCAGAGAGCTGCTGCTCCTCCGCCAGTGCCGCAGCCGGAGAAAATCACGGTAAGCGCGACAGTTCAGTGCGCGTTTCAGATTCAGTAGCGAGCAGAGCCGCCGATTCGAATGACCGGGGAAAGCATCCTTCGTTCTGGGCAGGCGATTTCAACCCCGTTGTCATCCTGAGGGCTCTGTTTTTTGCAGCCCGAAGGATCTCAGCTGCAGCACACCACAGCCTCATCCGGCGCCACAAGGAGAAGCGGCATGATCGGCGAAGACATCCTCTATCTGAGCGTGCAGGAACTGGGCAAGCTGATCCAGGAGCGCAAGATTTCGCCGGTGGAACTGACCGAAGCCACCCTCGCGCGCCTCGAGCAACTGGGGCCGAAGCTCGGCGCCGTGGCCACCATCACCCGCGAGCGCGCCCTCGACGAAGCGCGCAGCGCGGAGCGCGAAATCGCCGCCGGACGCTCCCTCGGCCCGCTGCACGGCATTCCCTACGGCGCCAAGGACCTCCTGGCCACGCGCGGTATCCCCACCACCTGGGGCGCGCCGCCCTTCCGGAACCAGCTCTTCGACTACGACGCCACCGTGGTGCGCAAGCTGCGCGAAGCCGGCGCCATCCTCGTCGCCAAGCTGGCCATGATCGAGCTGGCCGGCGGCGGCGGCTACAACAGCGGCCACGCCTCCCTGCAGGGCGCCGCGCGCTGCCCCTACAACCTCGCGCATTGGGCCGGCGGCAGCTCCAGCGGGCCGGGCGCGGCGGTGCCCCCGGGCCTGGTGGCCTTCGCCATCGGCTCGGAGACGCTCGGCTCGATCATCACCCCTAGCGCGTTTTCCGGCGTGAGCGGCCTGCGCCCCACCTACGGCCGCGTCAGCCGCCACGGCGCCATGGCCCTCTCCTGGACCATGGATAAGCTTGGTCCCATGTGCCGCAGCGCGGTGGACTGCGGGCTGGTGCTCAACGCCATCGCCGGCGAAGACCCGCGTGACGCCGCCTCCGGCAAGGTTCCTTTTTTCTGGTGGCCGCCGAACGACGAGAAGCGCGCCCGCTCGCTCTCCGGCAAGACCCTCGGCGTGGTCCGTCCGGACTTCACGGCGCACGGCGATCCCGAAGTAGGCGCGGCGTTCGACGCGGCCTGCGCCGTGCTGCGCTCCCTGGGCGCCAAACTCGAGCCCATCGAGTTGCCGGAGTTCCCCTACGGCGCGGTGGCGGAAGCCCTGTACCTGGCGGAGGCCGGCTCCATCTTCCGCCCCTTCATCGAAAGCGGGCGCGTGGACGAACTGCTCGACGAAACCCAGCGCGCCGGCTTGCGCTCCGCACTGTCCTTGACCGCCGCGGACTATCTCGACGCCTTCCGCATCCGCACCCGGATCCAGGCGGAAGTTGCCCGGCTGTTCGAAAAGCACGACGCGCTGGTGGCCCCCAGCCGCATCGCCCCCGCGCCGCCACTGGACCGCGACTTCGACGCCGCGCCTCCCGAAAAAAAAGAGCAGCCGACTGAGAAGAAAACGGAAGCGCCGCCGCCCGGCACCCAGAGGTGGAACGTCATCGGCATGTCCAACGTTGCGGGCTTGCCGGCCATCTCCGTGCCCTGCGGCTTCACCAAGGAGAAGAACCTGCCCATGGGCATCCAGTTCGTGGCCGACGCCTTCCGCGAGGATGCCTGCATCGAGTGCGCCCACGCCTACCAGTTGGCCACCGACTGGCACCAGCGCCGGCCGAACCTGTGAGCAGCCGTGACTGTCGAGCAAAATGGCCGGGCATCTCTTCTGCAAGACAGTTTCAACATGGGAATGAACTTTTCTCCGCGCGCGTTTCGTCTTGCCGCCTCCTGCCCGAGCGCGTAGACTGTGTAGTGGTTCAAGGCCTTCCTTCGCCAAGAAACTTCGCCCGCAGAACGACAGCATCCATGGTACGGAACGTTCAGCTTTACCTCATCAAGCCCACGCAATATGACGACGACGGCTACGTCGTCCGCCACTGGCGCGGCGTCCTGCCCAGCAACACCCTGGCCTGCCTCGCCGGTTTAACCGAAGAAGTGGTGGCCCAGAAGCGCCTCGGTGAGGACGTACGCGTCCAGGTGCACCTCTTCGACGAGACCGTGGACAAGGTCCCGGTGAAGCGCATCTGCCGCTCGCAGCGCAGCGCCCGCACCAAAACCATCGTCTGCCTCGCTGGCGTGCAGACCAATCAGTTTCCCCGCGCCGCCGATCTGGCGCGCGTCTTCCGCCGCGCCGGCCTCACCGTGCTGATCGGCGGCTTCCACGTCAGCGGCTACCTGGCCCTGCTCCCGGCGATCCCCCCGGACATCCAGCAGCTCCTCGACGCGGGCGTGACCATCGTCAAGGGCGAGGTCGAAGAGAGCTGGGGCGACTTGCTCGCCGACGCGGTGCACGGCCGGCTGAAGCCGCTCTACGACTTCCTGAACGACAAGCCGGACCTGTACACCAAGCCGATTCCGGTGGTCCGCAAGCAATACCTGCGCAAGTTCGTCGCCCCCAACTTCGGCACCCTGGACTGCGGGCGCGGCTGCCCCTTCGAATGCACCTTCTGCACCATCATCAACGTGCAGGGGCGCAAGATGCGCTTTCGCTCCGCGGAGCACATCGCCGAAGCCATCCGCCACAATCACCGCGTGCACCACGTAACGTTCTACTTCTTCACCGACGACAATTTCGCCCGCAACAAGAACTGGGAAGCCATCTTCGACGCCCTGATCCGCCTGCGCGAGGAAGAACACATTCCCGTCGAGTTCATGATGCAGGTGGACGTGCTCTCCTGGAAGATCAAGAACTTTGTCGGCAAGGCGCGGCGCGCCGGCTGCATCAACGTCTTCATCGGCATGGAGAGCGTGAACCCCGCCAACCTGGCCGCCGCAGGCAAGAACCAGAACCATGTGCACGAGTATGCTCAGCTCATCGAGGCCTACCGCACCTCCGACATCTCCACGCACGTCGGCTACATCATCGGCTTCCCCCACGACACGGCCGAATCGGTGCGCCGCGACGTGGAGTTCCTCAAGCATACCGTGCGCCCCGACCACGCCTCCTTTTTCATGCTCATGCCCCTGCCCGGCTCCATGGACCATCTGCACACCGCCCGCCGCGGCGAATGGATGCACCCCGATTTCAACCTCTACGACTCGCACCACGAGGTCACCGCGCATCCGCACATGAAAGACGGCGCGTGGCGCGCCAGCTATTTCGAAGCCTGGAACACCTTCTACAGCTTCGAAAACATGAAGGAACTGCTGCAGCGCGGCCCGCGCGCCAATTACTGGAACAATTTCCTGCGCTTCCTGTGGTACCGCAACTCCATCCTCACCGAGGGCCGCCACCCCATGATGTGCGGCTTCTTCCGCCTGAAAGGCCGCAAAAACCGCCGCCCGGGCTTTCCCATCCTCTCGCGCTGGGCGTACTTCAAGACCCGCGCCAAGGAGATTCACGCGGATCTCCGGGGCATGCTGCGCATCCTGACCGAGATGGAAGAGCTGTGGCTGCAGACGCGCCACCCCTCCGAAGCCGAACAGCGCGTCGTGGAAGAGCTCACCAGGATTCGCGCCGCCTACGGCCGCCTGAAGCCCGCGGACCTGCAGGCCGCCTACCGGCGCGCCAAGGCGCACTTCCCTTCGCTGCGCGTGCCCTCCAAGCTGCATCTCTTCTGGGCCAAGTGGAGCCCGCTGCTGGTGCCCGGCAAGGTGTACACGCGCCGGGATCTCGCTGCGTTCTGGAGCACCGTGCGGGAACGCTGGAGCGAACGGCGTTGGGTGCGCATCCCCGTTCTCCAGCTTCCCTTCAACCTGCTCCGCGACGCCCAACTCCTCGTGATCTTCTTTTTCCACATGTCCCGCGCGCGCTAGTTCCCGCTCCGCCGCCGGTCGCGGAAGCGCAATACCAGGATAGGCGCTCGACCTGCCCGGCTGGCGTTGCTACGATAGCTGCGGAACGCCATGCCCCCCAAAAAGCCAGCGCCGCAACGCGCGCGTATCGAACGCCACGGGCGCCCCGGGCGCCCCGCACCGAACGACCTGCCGCGCCGCGTCCTGCACTCGCTCCAGCGCCAGGCCATGCTGCGCCCCGGCGACCGCGTCGCCGTGGCCGTTTCCGGCGGCGCCGATTCCGTGGCCCTGCTGCTCCTGCTCGAGGAGCTGCGCGAGCGCCTGGGCATCGTGCTCAGTGTGGCGCACTTCAATCACCAGTTGCGCGGCAAGGCTTCCGACGCGGATGAAAAGTTCGTGGCCCGCCTCGCCGCGGCCCGCGCACTTCCCTTCCACGTGCACCGCGCGGACGTAGCCGCGGAGGCCCGGCGGCGGCGCGGCAATCTCGAAGACGCGGCGCGGCGCCTGCGTTACGAATTTTTCGCCCGCCTGGTGCAGGAGGGCCACGCGAACCGCGTCGCCGTGGCCCACACCGCCGACGACCAGGCGGAAACCGTGCTGGCGCACATCCTGCGCGGCACCGGGCTGGCCGGGCTCGGCGGCATCCATCCGCTCGTGGACCACGTGCTGCGCCCGCTGCTCGAGCTGCGCCGCGAGGAGCTGCGCGCCTATCTGCGGGCCCGCAAACAGCGCTGGCGCGAGGACGTCACCAACCTGGACCTCACGCGCCTGCGCGCGCGCATTCGCCGCAAGCTGCTGCCGCTGCTGGAGCGGTCTTTCCAGCCCGCCGTGGTCGCGCACCTGACCGAGCTGGCCGAGCGGGCCCGCGAAGACGAGGCCTTCCTCGAGGCCTTGGCGGCGGAGCGCGTGGCGGCGCTGGCCCGGCGCGAAGAGCATGCGGTGCGCATCCGAGCCGCGGATCTGCTGCGGCCCTGGAAGGAAGAAGCAAGGCTCGGCACCGAGGGCCCCGAAACCCCTGCGAAAGAAAGAGCCGCGACGGCGCGGGCCCTGAGCAAGCGCCTGCTGCGGCGCATCGTCGCGAGCGTGAAGCAGCGCCCCGGCCAGCTCACCGCGCAGCACCTCGAAGCGCTCCTGCATCTGGCCGAGCACGGCCCCAGCGGCAACGTCCTCCAGCTGCCGGGCGGCGTGGAAGCGCGCCGCGATCTGGACGATGTCGTGATCCGCGGACAATCCGCGCCGCCCGGAAAGCCCGCGGCTGGCCCGGCGGCGCGGGAGTTCGCCTATCCCGTGCATCTCGGAGCGCGCGGCGCAACCGTTATCGTGCCGGAACTGAACTGCGTCTTCCATCTCAGGGTCATTGACTGGCCTGCGCGGAGGGGGGAAACTAGGGAGGTAGCGGCGGTATTGGACCGCAACCGCCTCCGTGCGCCACTCCTTCTGCGCAACTGGCGGCCCGGGGATGCCTTTCGCCCCGCGGGCCACCAGCGCCCGCACAAACTGAAGCGCTTGTTCCTGGAAAAGCGCATCAGCCGGTGGCAACGCGAGGGCTGGCCGGTCCTGACGAGCGGCGGAGCGATCGCGTGGGTCCGCGGCTTTCCGGTCGCCGCGGAATTCGCACCGGATGAACGTACCCGGGCCGGAATCGTGATCGTCGAGGAATCATGTTGAGCAGCCGTTCCCGCGCGGGCTATTCCGCGCCACGCATCGCTAAACAAGTGGCCGCCCTGGGCAGGGCCATCCACCGGGACTACCGCGGCCGCCGCCTGGACGTGGTCATCACCATGGACCGCGGCTTCATTTTTGCCGCCGACCTCGTCCGCCACCTGCCCGGGCCGCTGACCTGTCACTTTGTTTCCGCGGACGTGCGCGACGTGAAATACAATAGCCGCCCCCTGCGCGAGGTCTTCTTCGGCAAGCGCCCCGACCTCCGCGGCCGGGACGTCCTGCTGGTGGATGCCGTGATCGAAAGCGGCGTGACCCAGGAATTTCTCCTGCGCCGCCTCGGCGAAAGCCGGCCCCGCTCGCTGCGCCTGGCCGTCCTTCTGGACAAGCCGGCGCGGCGCCACGTCAGCCTGGAGCCGGATTACTTTGGCTTCCGGACTGCATCTAATCAAGTATGGGTGGGTTACGGCCTGCCTGCGCCCAATGGCCTGGGGCGCAACCTGCCGGCTTTGGCGGCTGGCACACGGAAGGGCACGCCCCGCGGAAAAAACCGCGGCCGGAAGTGAGTTGCCGGGTAAAATAGTAAGATAAGGCCTGGGATGGGAATGGCCGGCCGGGGACGGCAACCCTGGCAGCGCCTTCCCCGCCGTACCGGGAAAGAACGCCTCGCTGCGGACGGGGTAAACGTGAGGACACTGTGAATTCGAGTTCTGCGGTTAAGACAATTCTCTTCTGGATCTCGATCATCTTCCTGGGCGTCATGCTCTGGAAGCTGGTCTCCGCCAACGGGCAGACGGCGCGCGAGGACGAGCCCAGCTACAGCGAATTCATGGGCAAGGTCGATGCCGGCGACGTCAAAGAGGTCACCATCTACCTCTCCCCGAACAGCTACGAGCTCAAGGGCGAATACACCCGCCCCGCCAACCGCAAGTTTCACATGACCGTTTTCAAGGAAGGCGCGCCGGATCTCTCCAAGGCTCTGCGCGAGAAAGCCGTGCAGGTCAAGGTCCAGGAAGTGCGCAGCAACGACTGGATCATGTTCCTGGTGCAGGCCGCTCCGCTCCTTCTCCTGGTCGGCTTCTGCTTCTTCCTCATGCGCCAGATGCAGGCCGGCGGCAACAAGGCCCTGAGCTTCGGCAAATCGCGCGCGCGCCTGCTTTCCGCGCAGCAGAAAAAGGCCACCTTCAAGGACGTGGCCGGCACCGATGAAGCCAAGGAAGAGCTGCAGGAGATCATCGAGTTCCTCAAGGACCCCCAGAAATTCCAGAAGCTCGGCGGACGCATCCCCAAGGGCGTGCTGCTTGTCGGCCCCCCGGGCACGGGCAAGACCCTGCTCGCCCGGGCCATCGCCGGCGAAGCTAACGTGCCCTTCTTCTCCATCTCCGGCTCGGATTTCGTCGAGATGTTCGTCGGCGTGGGCGCCAGCCGCGTCCGCGATCTTTTCGAGCAGGGCAAGAAGAACGCCCCCTGCATCATCTTCATCGACGAAATTGACGCCGTCGGCCGCCACCGCGGCGCGGGACTCGGCGGAGGCCACGACGAGCGCGAACAGACCCTCAACGCCCTGCTCGTCGAGATGGACGGCTTCGAATCCAACGAAGGCGTCATCCTCATCGCCGCCACCAACCGCCCCGACGTGCTGGACCCGGCATTGCTCCGCCCCGGCCGCTTCGACCGCCGCGTGGTCGTGGCCCGCCCCGACGTCAAGGGCCGCGAAGAGATTCTCCGCGTGCATACCCGCAAGGTGCCCATCTCCGACGATGTGGATCTCTCGGTCATCGCCCGCGGCACTCCGGGCTTTTCCGGCGCGGACCTCGCCAACCTGGTCAACGAGGCCGCTCTCTGGGCCGCCCGCCAGAACCGCAAGTCCGTCCTCATGGTCGATTTCGAGATGGCCAAGGACAAGGTGCTCATGGGCGTCGAGCGCAAGTCCATGATTCTCTCCGACGAGGAGAAGAAGAACACCGCCTATCACGAGGCCGGTCACGCCCTCGTCGCCGAGATGACCCCCGGCGCCGATCCCGTGCACAAGGTCACCATCATCCCCCGCGGCATGGCCCTGGGCCTGACCATGCAGTTGCCCATCGACGACAAGCACACCTATACCAAGGACTATCTCGAGGGCATGCTCGCCGTGCTCATGGGCGGCCGCTCCGCCGAAGAGCTCTTCCTCGGGCACATCACCACCGGCGCCGGCAACGACATCGAGCGCGCCACCGATATCGCCCGCAACATGGTCTGCGAATGGGGCATGAGCGAGCTCGGGCCGCTGGCCTACGGCAAAAAGGAAGAGGCCATCTTCCTGGGCCGCGAGATCGCCCAGCACCGCGACTACTCCGAAGACACCGCCATCCAGATTGACAAGGAAGTGAAGCGCATCGTCAGCAGCGGCTACGAAAAGGCCCGCAACATCCTGAGCGCCAACCGCGACACCCTCGAGCGCATCGCCCAGGCCCTGCTCGAGCGCGAAGTCATCGACGCCGCCGAGGTGAAGCTGATCATGGAGGGCAAGCCCCTGCCGGAAAAGCCGCGCACCCCGCCCACCGCTCCGCCGGCCCCGGCCACCGAGCCCAAGCCCGCCGCCGGCCGTCCGGAGCTGCGTCCCGCGCCGGGCTTCACGCGCGGCGAGAACCCCGCCAAGGCTTAAGTAAATCGATTTATCTCAAGGCCAGGGGCCCGGCACGCCGCGCCCCTGGCCTTTTTTCCCGGACCTCTCCGTAGGGGCACGATACATCGTGCCCGTCTTTCATCGTCGCCTGCCCGCCGCCCGTGCCCCTTCCCCCCAAATTGGCGTAGAATATCTTTATGGCCAAGACCCACGACAAGCCCATCCTCGTCGCCTGCCCCTGCTGCCAGGCCAAGCTGACCGTGGACCCCGCCCTCGGCGTCGTGCTCTCCCATGAAGCCCCGCCCCACAAGGGCCCCGACGTGGACCTCTCCGACGCCGCCAAGATCCTCGCCGAGCAGAATCGCCAGCGCGAAGACAAGTTCCGCGACTCCTGGTTCACCGAATCCAACAAGGAAGACATCCTCGCCAAGAAATTCGACGAGGCCATGAAAAAAGCCAAAGACCAGCCCGCCGTAAAACCCATCCGCGACTTCGACCTGGACTGAGCTGTAGCGCGGGCTGTAGCGCGGGGCGCCAGCCCCGCGGCTTTTTCTTCAGGTCTGCGCGATTCGCCACCCCCGCAAAAAAATCCGCAGACCTCCCCGCCTTCCTCGCAGCAGTCCACTCTGCGGTACACTCCTCCTGCACCATGCTCCGCCGCAAACCATACCGCCTGAAACTCCCGGCGCGAACCCTCGCGCTCGGCCAGCGCACCCTGGTCATGGGCGTGCTCAACGTCACCCCGGACAGCTTTTCCGACGGCGGCAAATTCTTCGATCCGCAGCGCGCCATCGACCACGCCCTGGCCATGGAGCAAGTCGGCGCGGACCTCCTGGACATCGGCGGCGAATCCACCCGCCCCGACTCCGGCGGCACCCCCGCCGAAGAAGAACTGCAGCGCGTCCTTCCGGTACTGGAAGCGCTGCGCGGCCGTCTCAAAATTCCCATTTCCATTGACACGCAAAAAGCCGGCGTCGCCGAAGCGGCCCTCGCCGCCGGCGCCGAGCTGATCAACGATATTTCCGGCCTGAAGAACGACCCGCGCATCGCCGAAGTGGCCGTGCGCCACCGCGTCCCGCTCATTCTCATGCACATGCGCGGCGAGCCGCGCACCATGCAGAAGAAACCCTTCGCGCGCGATGTGCTGAAGGACGTCGCGGCCGGCCTGCGCGCCGCCGCCCAGCGCGCCCGCCGCACCGGCGTGCCGCAGAACCAGATCGTTCTCGACCCCGGTATCGGCTTCGGAAAAAGTTTCCGCCAGAACTACGAACTCCTCGCGCGCCTCCCCGAGCTGGCCCGCCTGGGCTTCCCGCTCCTCGTCGGCGTTTCGCGGAAGCAGTTCCTCGGCGCGACTCTCGCCCCGCTTTTCGCAAGGCTCGCCCGCGACGCCCAGCCGCTCCCGTCCAGTGAGCGCATCTGGGGCACCGCCGCCGCCGTCACCGCCTGCATCCTCGGCGGCGCGCACATCGTTCGTGTTCACGATGTCGCCGAAATGGCGCAAGTCGCCCGCGTCGCCGACTGCCTCCTCGATCCCCGCAAAAGCCCCCGCAACCGCTGACGCTTTGTTACAAGCGGCATTCAGCGCACCATTCCCTCTCGACGCAGTAAGGGTGCGCCCTTCGCCGAAGTTGACATTCCTGAGCACAGCGGCTAGCATCCCCGCCCCAGTGGCATAGCAACTCCAAAGCAAATCTAGGAGGTGACCAGTGAACGCTGCTACCCGGTTGCGCTATCTCCGCGCTGCGTTGGTTTTCGTGGGCCTGATTTTTATTCTGGGCGTTTACCCCCTCATGATGGCCTGGTGGCCTTCGGGATGGCGCTGGCAGCCCCACCAACCCGAGTACGAGCAGATGATTCTCGGCATCTATGCGACGCTCGGGGTATTTCTCCTCATTGCCTCCCGAAACCCTCTGCAACACCGTAGCCTGATTTGGTTCACCGTTTGGTCCAGCGTGGTCCACGCTGGAATCATGACCGTGCAAGCGCTCCATGCCCCGGCCGAACACGGCCATCTGTTCGGAGACATCCCTGCGCTGGCCGTGGTGGCCCTGCTTCTGGCGGTTTTGACGCCCCGCGGCGCCGTTTCCGAAACCCCGTGAGCCGCGGCCTGGCGGTCGCTGGTTTGCCGAATTCATCCGCAACAAGTTACCGCAAGAAGACCTGGCCGCCGGGCGCGGATTTGCGCTAGATTGATTGCAGGATCCGCGCCCGCGATGGCTGTTCCCTTTCGCGGGCGGAGCGCATCGCCGGTTTCTGCTGGAGGTCCCGCCATGGCCGTCACTTTCAACGAAAGCGCGGTAGCCGCCGAGCCGCTCGGCAACGGAGTCGCGCGCCAGAGGCTTCTCACGCCAGAGCGCGTCCCCGGCACGAACATCCTGCTCGACCGGCTGACGTTCGCGGCGGGCGCCTCCTTCGAGTGCGCGGTCCCCGGCGAGAGCCTAGCCTGGTTCCAGATGCTCGCGGGCGAGGCCAGCATCGCTCACCCCCAGGGCCGCGAGGCCCTTTCCGAGGCCCACGTCGTTTTTCTGCCCCCGGGCTTCCGCGGGACGCTGGCGAGCGAGCGCGGGGCGCGCCTGCTGTACGCCGAGGTTCCCAACGCCACGCGCTTCGATCCCGCCCTCGCGGCGCATCCTCCGCGCTTCCGCGTGGTGGATTGGACGCGCGAGCCCGTGCTCAGCTCGCAACATGACGCGCGCCAGCGTATCTATCTCGTGACCCCCAAGCTCTTCGGCACCAAGGCCATCAAGGGCGAGATGATCATCTACCCCCCGGGAACCACCGCCGCCAACCATCATCACGAGGGCGCCGAGCACTTCATGTACATCCTGCGCGGCCGCGGCACCGCCTACGCCAGCGAGCAGCCCTTCCCGGTGCGCGCGGGCGACGTCGTCTACTACTACGATCGCGAGCGCCATTATCTTTCGGCCGGGGACGGCGAGGAGATGGTCTTCGCCGAATTCTTCGCCCCCGGCGATTGCACCACCGTCTGGGTGGACGAAACTCAGGTGTGCGCCTGGCTGCCCACCGGCCGCGACATCCGCGGCGGCACCCCCGCGCGCGAAATCAAGGGCCACAGCCTGGCGGAGTCCGCGATTCCCCAGGACGTGTAGCCGCGCGCCGCCCCGCGCCCCCGCAAGAGCACCCTCACCAGCGCGCAGCCTTCTCCCTGCGCTATAATCCGCCCGCTCACAGCCATCCACGCTTTGCGGCTGGCCCATTCCTCCACCGAGGTGCCGTCTGATGCGTCGCAGCGCCATTCTCCTCACTTCCTTGCTTCTCTGCTTCCTTGCCGCCCCGCTTCCCGCTGCGGCGCAACTCGCGCCCACAAAGCCCGATTCGCTGGCGCCGAAGATGCCACCGAGCGCCGCCGGATGCTCGCTCACCGAAGCCTCTTCCTGCGAACAGGCCGCCGCGAAGATTCTCCCCGTGGTGCTGGGCCCCTCGCCGCTGGAAGACAATCTGCGCCGCCTCACCGACGAGGTCGGCGGGCGCGTCACCGGCACGCCGCAGATGGCCAAAGCGGTCGAGTGGGCCAAGGCCGCCTTTCGCGCCGCCGGCATCGACGTGCACACCGAGAAATACACCCTGCCGGTGACCTGGAGCGAGGGCGAGACGCGCCTCGACCTGCTCGGCCCGGTGACCTTCCCGGTGCATCTGGTCTCCGAAGGCTGGTCCCCCGCCTTTCCGCAGGATGGCTCGGCGGGCGGCGCCGAAGCGCGGCTCGTCTACGTCGGTGACGGCACGGCCGAAGAGTTTGCCCGCGCGGGCGCCATCAAAGGCGCGATCCTGCTCGTGCGCAGCGACATCGGCTCAACCTGGGCGGACCTCTTCAACGAGTACATGCGCCCGCCGGAGATCATCGCGCGGGCCCTCCAGGGCGGGGCCGCGGCCATTCTCTGGACCGGCGCGCGCGAGCGCATGCTGCTCTACCGCCACACCAACACTCTGGATGGCGCAGTGGACAAAATTCCCCAGGCGGTCGTGGCGCGCGAGGACGCCCTGCGCCTGGCGCGCCTGGCCGTGGCCGGCGGCAACCTGCGCGTGCGCTTCTCCATGCCCAACAAGATCGGCGGGCCCCTCGCGCAGGAGAACGTCGTCGGCGAAATCCGCGGCCGCGAAAAGCCCGAAGAAGTGGTGATCCTCGGCGCGCACCTTGACTCCTGGGAACTGGGCGCCGGCGCGCTGGACAACGGCTGCAACGCCGCGCTGGTCATCGAAGCGGCGCGCGCCATCAAGGCCACCGGCCTCCTGCCGCGCCGCACCCTCCGCTTCATTCTTTTTTCCGGCGAGGAGCAGGGCACGGTCGGCTCCTACGAATACGTGAAGGCGCACCGCGCCGAGCTGGACAAGATCCGCGCCGTCATCATCTACGACTCCGGCAACGGCCGCGTCACCGGCTATTCCCTCGGCGGGCGCCGCGACATCGCAGCCGGCGTGCGCGAGGCCATGAAGCCGCTCGACTCCTGGGGCGCCACGCAACACACCTATGACGCCTCGTTCGGCACCGACAATTTCGATTTTCTGCTGGAAGGCGTGCCCACGCTGGTGGCCAACAACGAGGTCGCCAACTATCTCGCCAACTACCACGCCGCTTCGGACACCTTCGACAAAGTGGACATTCGCGAGCTAAAGATCAACACCGCCCTGGCCGCGGTCACCGCCTGGGGCGTCGCCGACCGCCCCGAGCCCCTCGGCAAGCGCCTCACCCGCGCCGAGCTCGACGCCCTCGTCAAGGAGACCGGCCTCGACCAGCAGATGAAGCTCCTCGGCTACTGGGACTCCTGGCAGAAGGGCACCCGCGGACGGAAAGAAGGCGGGCTATAATTACAAGATGGCCCATGCCACCCATACTTCGCCGGGAGAGCCGCACAAGGCTCCGCCCGCGCGCCGCGCGTTGCTGGCCGTGGATTACGGCCGCGCGCGCATTGGCCTGGCGCTGGCGGACATGGAGGCACGGATCGCCCGGCCGCTCGGGACGCTGCTGCGCAAGAACCGCAACGAGGACATGCGCCGCCTGCGCGAGGTCATCCGCGAGCACGGCGTGCGCCAGGTGATTGTCGGGCTGCCTCTGCGCCTGGACGGCACGCGCGGCGCGATGGCCGAAGAAGCCGCGCGCTTTGCCGAGCGCATCCGCAAGCAGATCGGCCTGCCGGTGGAGATGGTGGACGAGCGGTTGAGCAGCTGGGAAGCGGAGCAGCAACGCGAGAAAAAGATTGGCCCCCGAGGCCCAGAGAGCACAGAAAAAAGAAAGAAGCGGCCGGAAGGAAAAGATTCCGTGGACGCGCTGGCGGCGGCGGTGATTCTGCGCGACTATCTGGAACGCAGCGAAGCGGCCCGGGAAAAACATTGAGATGAAAGCTCTGCTGACACATCTCCTGCTGGTGCTGCTGGCGGCCGCCGGTGCGGGCGCCTGGCTGTGGGTGTCGGTGACCCAGCCCTACCAAAACTTTCCCGCCGAAGGCGTCTTTGTGGAAGTGCCGCACGGCGCCTCCTGCCGGACCGTCTCGCGCCTGCTGCAACAAGAAGGCGTGGTGCGCAGCGCCCTGGCCTTCCAGCTTTATTGCCGCCGCCATCCGCGCCGCCATCTGCAGGCCGGAGAATACTTCTTCGACCGCGCCCTCACCGGCCGCGACGTCTTCTGGACGCTGGCCAGCGGCAAGGTTTTCGAGAAGTCCTTCGTCGTGCGCGAGGGCCTGACCATGTTCGAGATCGCCCGCGAGCTGGAATCCGCCGGATTCGTCGGCGCCGACGCTTTTCTGCATGCCGCGCAGGACCCCGCGCTGATCCGCGATCTCGCGCCGGGGGCGGAAACCCTGGAAGGTTTTCTCTTCCCCGCCACCTACCAGTTTCCGCGGCATCCCGCGGCAACGGCGGTAACCTCCGCGATGGTCGGCAAATTCAAGGAGCAGTGGGGACGAATCGTGCGCGGCGCGGCCTCCGGCAAGAACAACGGCAGCGACCCCGCCGGAGAAGGCCAATCAGCTTCCGTAGAATCCATCGTCACGTTGGCCTCGCTCGTCGAGCGCGAGACGCCGCAGCCGGACGAGCGCCCGCTGGTCGCCGGCGTCTACGACAACCGCCTGCGCAAGCGCATGCTCCTGCAGTGCGACCCCACGGTGATCTATGCCCTGGAGCGCGACGGCAGCTATTCCGGCAAGCTCACCCTCGCCGACCTGCGCGTCGATTCCCCCTACAACACCTATCGCAACCGCGGCCTGCCCCCCGGCCCCATCGGCAATCCCGGCGAGGCCGCGCTGCGCGCCGCTCTCGCTCCCGCGCACAGCGACTATCTCTATTTCGTGGCCAACACCCAGGGCGGCCATTTCTTCGGCAAGACCCTGGCAGAGCATAATCGCAACGTGCGCCGCTACCACCGCCTGCTGGCCGGCCTGCCGGATATCCCCGAGCCTGCGCCGCCAAAAGCGCACGCGCCGCCGCGGCACAAGCACAAAGCCGGCAACTCGTCGAGGAGCAGAGGACGATGACCGAAACCCTGAAAACCAAGAAGGCCCTGATCCTCGCCGCGGCGCGCGCCCTCGGCGCCGAGCGCTTCACCCCCGCGGAGATCGAGCAGCTTCGCCGCAAACTCCTGGCCGAGCACGGCGAGGAGGGTAAGACCAGCGGCGAGTACATCTCCGAGGTGTTGAAAGACGCGGGCTTCCGGCTCCTGCTGACGCTGCAGGAAGAGGCCGAGGAGCAGTACGAGGAGGAGTTCGAGGACCTGCTGCATTTCCGCACCCTGGAGGACGCGGAAGTCTCCCTGACGCGCCTGGACGAGCTGCTGCACCGCTTCCAGGCGCACCAGGAACTGGCCGCCGTCGAGCGCGTGTTGGAGATCGCCCGCCTGGGCAAGCGCCGCGCGGAGATGATCGCGCGCAATCCCAAAGTGGAAGCGGCGAAGCGCGCCGAAAAACAGGAAATCGCCGGCTGGTTCCGCATCTGGCTGGAAGCCCCGGCCGCCTTTTTCGACTGGCTGGAAGTGCGCAAGCAATCGCCGGACTACCAGGCGCGCTTCGGCGCCGCGGCCCTCGAGGAATAGCGCGATGGAACGCAAGCCCTACGCGCTGGAAGTGGAGGCCATGGACCTCGGAGCGGACCTCAAGGCCGCGGGGCTCGAACTGATCGACAAGGAAAGCCGCGAGCCCCTGGGCGGCGAGGCGGCCACGCAGATCTGGGCGGCGCTTTTCCCGGCCCTGGCCGGCGGAGAATTTTTTACGCTCGATTTCTTCAGCCATCTCGAGCGCGTGCGCGAATTCTGCCGGGTCCACGGCATCGCCTTCCGCGAAGAGGCCGCGCGCTGCCTGGTGATCCCGCAGCCCCTGCCGGAGCAGCTCCCGGCGCTCCTGGCGCGCTTTGCGGGGGAAACCTTCGGGATGCGCGCGGGGGCGGTGGCGCGCGCGGGCGATCGCGCGCTCGAGGACGATCTCTCGCGCCGCGGTCTGGACGCCTACCAGGCGGCCTATTCGCGCTACGCCTTCTGCGCGGTGTGCGACCTCGCGGACGGCTGGATGACCGTGCTCAGCGAGACCCTGTGGCCCAGCGAGATTCTCCGCCGGGTGCGCCCGGCGCTGGCCTCCTTCGAGGTCGAACTGGCCCGGCCAAACTAGCGGCGCGCCTTTTCCGCCACTGGAAAGCACGAATGTGTTCCGCGTTGACGGGCCTGCCAGTGGTTGTTAGATTGCTTGATTGACCTGTGTTGGAGCGTAATTAGCCTTGAAACGCATTCTCGCGTGTACGGTTCTGGCGACACTGACGGCCCTTTCCGGCGGCTGCGGCGGCGCGGTCAAGAAGACCACGGTGATGGCCCCGGGGACCAAGCCGGTGGTGCGCGACGCCACCCGCGAGCAACTCCTGGCCATCTACGGCGCGACCTCCAGCACCGTGCGCTCCGTAAACGCCACCCTGGAGCTGAAGCCCACCGCGGGTTCGGCTTATAGCGGCGTCATCGAGGAATACCACGAGGTGAAGGCCTTTCTCCTGGCCCAGCGCCCCGCGGCCATCCGCGTGGTGGGCCAGGCCCCGGTGATCGGCTCCACGGTTTTCGACATGGCCAGCGACGGCGACACCTTCCGCGTCTTCATCCCCTCCAAGCAGAAGTTCCTCACCGGCGCCGTGGCCTTCGAGCGCGCCAGCAAGAAGCCCATCGAAAATCTCCGCCCGCAGCATCTCCTCGACGCCCTGCTCTGGCCGGAGATCACCGCGAAGGACGCCGTGCTGGTGGAAGAATTCAATGACGAGAGCGGGCGCTATTACATCCTGACCGTGCTGCGCGGCCCGGAAACGCCGGAAATTGCCCGCAAAATCTGGATCAACCGTGCCGACCTGCAGGTTGCGCGCCTGGTCACCTACGGCCCCGGCGGAACGCTGCTCTCCGACGTGTACGTCTCGGACTGGCAGCCGCTGGCCGCGCCCGGCGCGCCCGCCCCCGCCCCGGAATCTCCCGCGACGTTTCCCCGCGCGCTCCGCATCGTGCGTCCGCACGACGATTACCGCCTGGATCTGCAGATCACGAAATTGACGCTCAACGAGAGCTTCCCCGCGGAGCGCTTCCACTTGGCGCAGCCCGAGGGAACGGAGCTGGTGCGCGTCGGCGAAACACCGGAAGAGAAAAAGCCATGATGGGCCAGTTCATCCTGCGCAATCTCGTGCACCGCCCGCTGCGCACCTTCATTGCCGTGCTGGCAACTATGTTCAAATTACCTAAACCTCCTGGAATTAGAGAAATATGGATTTAAATGATTGTTTTAAGAATAATATTGGAAGATATTATACGATTTTAATTTAATTGATGTAAAGAATACCATCTGCTCTCCCACACCTCAAGAAGCTCATCCATCAGTACACTCATTATAACCCGCCTGT
>JAIQEV010000013.1 GCA_020073585.1 Terriglobia bacterium | reverse complement strand
CGTCAGCGAACCCACCGGCTGCGCCTTGCCGCTGCGCACCAGCTCCACGCCGGCCATGAACGTCGTGCCCACCGCCCCCATGCCCGGCAGCAGCACTCCCAGTTTTCCTTTCGGCGGGGCGATCTTCGCTGGCTTGTCCATGAAACTCCTCGGTCCTCAGAATGTGCCGCGCCGGCCGTCTTTCCAACCAGGCCAACCAACGCGCAAAGAAAAGACTAAACAAAAGTGTAATCATGCGCGAACCGCGGACGATTTGCAAATTGGAAAAAGACGAAACAACCCCCTTGCCAGCGCGGGCGAGACATTTGCATTGCAAATGAGCACGAAAGGCGGAGCATACTCAGTATGTCCGGCTGATTCCCCCTGGCTGCCACGGGAAGAAAGATGAAACAAGCCTGCGTTCGATTTTATGCCGAGTTGAACGACTTTCTTCCGCCCGAGCGAAGAGGGCAGACGACCGCCTATTCTTTTGCAGTCAGCGGCTCGGTCAAGGACATGATCGAAGCCCTGGGCGTCCCGCACACGGAGGTGGATGTCATCGTCGTCAACGGCGAATCCGTGGATTTCTCTTACCGTGTGCAGGATGGGGACCGGATCAGCGTGTATCCGGCATTCGAATCGATCGATGTAGCGCCGATGATCCGCCTGAAAAACCAGTCCCCTGGCGAGAAGCGCTTCGTTCTCGATACGCACCTGGGGAGGCTGGCCGCGTATCTGCGGATGCTGGGTTTCGACACGGTGTACCGCACGGACTGCCCGGATGAAGAGCTGGCGCAAATCGCATCGCGCGAAGGGCGCATTCTGCTGACCCGGGATCAAGGATTGCTGAAGCGCAATCTGGTCACGCGCGGCTATTGCGTGCGCGCGACGCTTCCGCGCGAGCAGGTGGCCGAGATCGCGGAACGCTTCGCATTGGCAAAACTGATCGTTCCCTTCCAGAGGTGCGTGCACTGCAATGCTCTGTTGCAAGCGGTGCGCAAGGAATTGGTTCTGCACCGGCTGTTGCCGGAGACCCGGCAACACTTCGAGGAGTTTTACATTTGCCCGGCTTGCGATCGGATCTATTGGAAAGGCTCGCACTATCGCCGGATGAGCCAGCTCATTGAGAGCATCCGGGGCGGCTCCCAGCGCCAGCCATAGGAGAAAGGCCCATGGCGCCGGGGCATGGCGCGCGGCTAGTACTATGAATGTCTCCCGGCTATTGCCAGCAGAGCGAAAAAAAACACAAGTGGGGTGAAATTGCTCATCCTGAGCGGTTTTGCCGCCAAACTGGAATTCGCGTATCCCCCGCAGAAAGAATGTCTTGCGGAACCTGGCGGAGTTCCGGTTCTGGCCCTCGGAATGCTCCCCATGAGGTGGGCGACATGGCATAGCCATAGATAGAGCGAACTCCGATGCTGCAGCCCAGCCTCCTCCGGTCTCTTCCAGAAATTCCCTCTCCGGTTCTCACCGTCTATTTGGGCACGGACCGAGCGGAATCCGATAATCGGAAGCTCACCCCCGGCTACATGACCTGGTTGCGCTCCCAGGCCAGCGCCCTAGCCGGAACTGTAGCGCCAAAGGAGAAAAAGCTCTTTCTCGAACAGTTGGCTCGCGTCGAAGAGCATCTCCGCGCCCATCGGCCACGCGAGCGCGGCTTTGTCATCTTTGCGGGACCGAACACCTGGGAAATGGTGTCCCTCCAATTGAAGGTCCGGAACGAGGTCTCCTGGGGCCGTCCGGCGCTATCCCAATTGTTGTGGCTGATGGATGAGCATAGGGCCTGCGCGATCGTAGTCGTGATCCGAAAGGGCGCGCGCTTTTATCTGTATTGGCTCGGGGAGCTGGTCGAACTGGAGGAAAAGGAGTTCGGGGGAGACATTTCGGAGTGGAAGAAGAAGGATCTCGGCAAGTTCGAGCGCACCGGAACACGCACGCTCCCCGGAATACACAAGCCGCGCGGGTCGCAGCACGACGTTTTCGACCATCGCATGGACGCGCAATACCAGCACTTTTATCGTGAAATCGCCGAGGGCATTCAGCTGCACTGGCCAGACAAAGAGAGCCAGCGCGCGGTGTTCCTGGTCGGGCTGGAGCATATGGCCAACGGTGTTCTGGAAGAGCTTCCCGTGGCGTTCCGGGAACGGGTTGTTCCGGTCCGGGAAGATCTGGGGTGGGGCTGGATCTCCCGCGCGCAACTGCAAAAACGCATGGAGCCGAAAATTGAGGAGTGGGAACGGAAGCGGGAAATCGCGCTGGTCGATGCTTTGCTCGGCAGCGAGCGCGGCGCCGTCCTGGGCATCGACGAATCGCTGGTTCGTCTCCAGCAAGGGACCGCGCGCAGCCTGGTTGTCGAAAACGATCTAGAGTCCGGCCTGCATCGCTGCGAAAAGTGCGGATGGCTGGACCGGGTCGCAGGCCCCCCGTGCACCGTTTGCGGCGGGAAGCGCCAGGCCGCCAGTTTGCGCGAGGAACTGCCCGAATTGGCGCGCCGCTTCCGGACCTCGATCGAAATCGTGGCCGGTGAAGCGGCCCGCAAATTGCATGAAGCGGGCGGAATGGGCGCCTGGCTCCGGCAAATCGAGATCCTGCCCGTTCCCCAGGAGACGGACCGCGGCGCGGTCTTACGCGAATAGCAGGAGGTGTGAAGTGGCGACCTATGTGATCCTCAGCCGTTTTTCCCCGGAGGCGTTCCGAGATCCGAAGGACTTCAAGAAATTGGCCGGCGCGGTGTCCAGCAAGATCAAGAAAGAATGCCCGAATGTGGAATGGAAGCATAGTTTCGCGACGATGGGCCGGTTCGACGTCGTGGATGTCGTGGAGTCCAGCGATCCCAAACAGATCGAAAAAGCGGCGATGCTCATCCGCGCCTACGGACACTCGACCACCGAGACGCTTTTTGCGACGCCCTGGAAGGAATTCCTCGACATGCTGTAAGGGAATCCTCTCTTAACCGTTCCTGCGCGAACCCGGGAGGAATGCCTCTGGCCCATGTGCTTGAAGGCATTCTTGTTCCAGAAAAGCGCGAAGTTTCGCGGAAAACGCGGCGGGGTGCATCATGAAAATTCTGCTGGCAATCGATGATTCCAAATTCTCCGAAGCGGCCGCGCAAGCGGTGGTCGCGCAGGCCCGGCGGGCGGAAACGGAGGTCCGGGTTCTGCATGTGATCGAACCGCCGACCATATTGGTCGCCCGGGAAATGGGGGCCTATGCCTCGGCCATGGAGGCGGAATGGCAGAAACATCGGAAGCAGGCGGAAGAATTGGTGGCGAATACCGCCAAAATCCTGCGCGAGGCGGGTTTGAAGGCGAGCACGGCCGTCGAGCAAGGCGACCCAAAATCCAGAATCATCGACCTCGCCGCGGAGTGGCCAGCCGACTTGATCGTCCTCGGCTCGCATGGGCGAAAAGGCCTGGACCGCTTTCTGCTGGGAAGCGTTTCGGAGGCCGTGGTGCGCCACGCTCCCTGTTCAGTGGAAATTGTTCGCCTGCGTCCCGGACAGTGAATCTTCGCGAGCCTGCAAAGAAGGGGGAAGGATTTCGGTACCCTTCTCGCGGCGCAGGGCCGCGGCTACGTTCTCCGCGCAGGTAATCACGGCGCGGAGCCCGCCGGCTTCGAGAAACTCCAGGGCGGCTTCGATCTTGGGTCCCATGCTGCCCGGAGGGAACTCGCCTTGCCGCAGATATTGTTTCGCGCTCTCCGCGGTGAGACGCTCGAGCGGCAACTCATCGGCTTGGCCGAAATGCAAGGCTACTCGATCCACGCCGGTAGCAAACAAGAGCAATTCCGCCCCCAGATTTCCAGCCAGCAAGGAGGAGACGCGGTCTTTGTCGATCACCGCTTCGATCCCTTCCAGGCCTCCCCGCCAGCGCACCACCGGGATGCCGCCCCCGCCGGCGCAGATCACGACGATGCCGGAGTCCAGACAGGCGCGGATGGCGCCGAGCTCGATGATTTCCAGAGGACGCGGAGAAGCCACGATACGCCGCCACCCGCGGCCGGCGTCTTCCGCCATTGTCCAGCCGAGAGTCCGCTTGCGCTGCGTCGCGTTCTCGAACGAGAAAAAGGGCCCGATGGGTTTGCTCGGATTGTGGAATGCCGGATCCTGGGGATCCACCACCACCTGCGTGACCATGCTGACGACCCCGGGACGCAGACCGCGCTCGGCCAGTGTGTTCTCCAAGGTCTGCTGAAGCAGGTAGCCGATCAATCCCTGGGTTTCCGCATCGCAAACATCCAGGCGCAGCGGCGGCAGCCCCGGCTGGGCCAGCTCGCTGCGCAGCAGCGCATCGCCCACCTGTGGCCCGTTTCCATGGGTCAAAACCAGGCGATAGCCCGCGGCCAATACCTCCGCTACCCCATTGCAGATGGTGCGCGCGCGGCTTTGCTGCTCTTCGAAGGTTCCCCGCTGGCCCGGAAGAACCAGCGAATTACCGCCGATCGCGATGACCGCAATGGGCTTCATGGCCTCTCCGCAGGCGGCTCAGGCGGGCGTTTCCGCCAGCAAGGACAGCAGAATCGCTTTGTGCGCGTGTAAACGGTTCGCGGCCTGCTGCAGCGCCAGGGATTGCGAGCCGTCCAGCACTTCGGTGGTCACCTCTTCGCCGCGGTGCGCTGGCAAACAGTGCAGAAAGACGGCGTTCGGCTTGGCCAGTGCCATCAGAGAAGCGTTCACCTGGTAGGATGCGAAGATCGTTCTGCGCTCTTCGGCTTGCTCCTCCTGCCCCATGCTGGTCCATACGTCGGTATAGACAGCGTCGGCATCCCGAACGGCTTCGGCCGGGTCATGCATCACGCGGATAGTCGCGCCAGTGGCGTCTGCGTCCGCGAGCGCCTGCATCAGGATCGTGGATGCCGGTTCGAAGCCCGGTGGTGAAGCGATGGCCAGGTGCAGTCCGACTTTGGCCGCGCCATGCGCCAAGGAATGCGCGACATTGTTGCCGTCGCCGACAAATGCAACCCGGAGCCCTTGGAGCTGCCCTTTGCACTCGCGCAGCGTCAGCAAATCCGCGACCGTCTGACAGGGATGCAAGAGGTCCGATAGCGCGTTGATCACCGGGATGCGTCCCTGCAGGGCCATGTCTTCCAGAATGCGCTGGGAGAACGTGCGCATCACCAGCGCATCTACCCAGAGAGCCAAATTCCGGGCCACGTCTTTCACGGCCTCCCGCTTCCCCAGCCCGATATCGGCCGGCGCGAGATAGATGCCGTGCGCGCCCATCTGCAGCAGGCCCACTTCGAAGGACACGCGCGTGCGCAACGAAGGTTTCTCAAAGATAAGCGCCGCCGTGCGGCCTTCCAGAGCCCTCGCAAAAGCGGCGGGATGCGCTTTCACTTCCGCCGCGAGATCGAGCATGGCCCCGACCTCGAGGACCGACAGGTCGTGCAGAGACAGGAAATCGCGCTTCTCGGTCCCCGCAGGCCGCTCCAAACGCCGGAACGGAATCAACGGTGTGGGCAAGACTCCAGACATACAGGTTCCTCGTACGTCATGCGGTGACCGGCGCATGTTCCGCCAGAAATTCCCGGAGCACCTGCGGCAGAACAGGCGTGCCGCGCTCGGCCACGTCGTAGGTCACGCGCACGGTGGGTTTGGCAATTCGCACGATCCGCCCCAGATCGATGGGGGTGGCAACCACGACGACATCACACGGTGTCCGGCGGATTGTCTCCTCGAGTTCGCTGAGCTGTCTCTCACTGTAGCCCATTGCGGGAAGCAGGTTGCCGATGTGCGGGAACTGCGCGAAGACGCCGCACAGGCTTCCGACGGCGTAGGGCTTGGGGTCCACCAGCTCGGCTGCGCCTTCCCGCTGGGCCGCGATCACGCCCGCTCCGTAGGCCATTCCGCCATGGGTCAGCGTCGGGCCATCCTCGATCACCAAGGCCCGCGCGCTGCGCAGGCTCTCGGGATGATCCACAGCGATTTGCGAAACAGTCTCGATCAGGCGGGCTTTCGGATTGCGCTCCTGGGCGTTGTGGCGGACGGTCGCAATGTTTGCCGTTTGCGCCGCATCTATTTTATTGATCACAATCACATCGGCGCGCAGCAGGTTGACTTCGCCCGGATGGTAAAGCAGTTCGTGGCCCGGGCGAAGCGGATCCGCCACCACGATTTCGAGATCGGAGCGCAAAAACGGCGTGTCGTTGTTGCCGCCGTCCCAGACGATGACGCCGGCTTCCTTTTCCGCCTCCGCCAGAATCCTTTCGTAATCCACGCCGGCATAGACGACGGTACCGGCCTGCAGATGCGGTTCGTATTCTTCGCGCTCTTCAATCGTGCAACGATGCCGGTCCAGATCGGCGAAAGTGGCAAAACGCTGCACGGCCTGGCGCGCCAGGTCGCCATAGGGCATGGGATGCCGGACGACAACGACGCGCGCGCCCATTTCTTTCAGGAGCTGGACAACCCGGCGGGAAACCGGAGTCTTGCCGCAACCCGTGCGCACGGCACAGACGGAAACCACGGGTACGCGGGATTGCAGCATCGTGCGCTCGGCGCCCAGCAGCAGGAAGTCCGCTCCGGCGGCGATCGCGCGCGAAGCCAGATCCATGACCTGGTTGTGCGAGACGTCGCTATACGAGAACACCGCCAAGTTCACCTTTTCCGTCACGATCAGCTGTTCCAGTTGTTCCTCCGCTACGATGGGAATGCCCTCCGGATAGAGTGGCCCGGCCAGCTCGGGTGGATAGCGCCGGCCGGCTATCTCCGGGATTTGCGCCGCGGTGAAAGCGATCACTCGGGACTCGGGATCCTTGCGAAAGCAGACATTGAAATTGTGGAAGTCCCGGCCCGCCGCGCCGAGTATGGCTACGCGCCGCTGCATAAGAACCTCCTGAAGAGCCCGCCTCGCAGACCTGCCTCTTATCGGCCGACAAGGAGACAGGGATTGTCGACCCTGTGACTCCTACCCTTTATTGGAGCAGTTGACTGCCCAGCTGAAGACCAAATCTCCGACTCGCCATAACCGATTGCAAATACAAGGCTTGTCGTTTCTTTAAGGAGAGAAAAGAAGTGAGCCTTACAGAAAGTATTTGAGCGAAGCAGCCCAGATTACTGCGGGAGTAGTGCGCGAAATAACCCAAAACGCGCGGGTTTGGCCGCCGGGCCTGGTCAAGGGATTAGAAGTGGTGCGCCCGGGGGGACTCGAACTCCCGACCTTCTGGTTCGTAGCCAGACGCTCTATCCAGCTGAGCTACGGGCGCACTGTAAAAAAATTCTACCACAGCCCCGCGCTTGCTGCCAGCTGCGCAGAAAGCTCGGCTTTCTCACACGCCGGGGCCTGCGCCTTCCCGGAGCGTTCCCTCCGGCGCGGCGGCGCGCAGAAAGCTGCGCCCACGCGCTTCGGTGCCGATGAGCAGGAGCAGGGCCAGAGAGACAATGGTGACGATCTCGAAACCGGCGATGGCCCACTGATAGCCGACATGGTCGCGCAGTGCGTACTGGATGGTATTGGTCGGCGCGGCAAAGAGAGTTCCCAGCTGGTAGGCCAGTCCAGGCATCAAACCGCGCGCCGCGTCCGCCGCCAGCTCATTCAAGTGCACGGGGATGACGCCCCACGCGCCCTGCACGCCCATCTGCATCACGAAAGCGCCCACCGCCAGCGCGCCGAGACTCCCGCCGAAGGCCCACAGCGGAATCGCCGCCAGGGATAGCGCCAGCGCCGCCGTCATGCTCTTTCTGCGCCCCGCCACTTCGGAAAAATGGCCGAAGAGGACCGCGCCGACGATCGCACCTAGGTTGTACAGCATGGCCATGTTCGCGCGCACCGCCTGCGATACGCGGTGCACCTCCTGCAGAAAGTCCGGGTAGAGATCCTGCGTGCCGTGCGACAGAAACATCATGAAAGTCATCAGCACCACCAGATAGGCGAAGCGCTTCCATTCGCCGGCCACCACGCGCAGCACCTTCCCCGTGCTCTCCGCGCGGTGCTGCCGCCAGGCTTCGGACTCCGGCACCTTCGTGCGGATATACAGCGCCAGCAGCGCGGGCAGCGCGCCGATCCAGAACATCGGCCGCCAGCCCCAGTGCGGCAGGATGAAGCGCGCCGCGATGGCCGCCAGCAGATAGCCGATGGAGTAGCCGCTCTGCAGGATGCCGCTCAGGACCCCGCGCCAGCGCACCGGTGCGGCCTCCATCGCCAGCGACGCGCCCACGCCCCATTCGCCGCCCATGCCGATGCCGAACAGCGCGCGCAGCACCAGAAAAAAAGTGTAGTTCGGCGCGAAACCGCACAGCAGCTCGATCACCGAGAAGAAGATCACGTTGGCCATCAGCGGCACGCGCCGCCCGAAGCGGTCCGCCAGCAGGCCGAAGAGCAGCGCGCCGACCGGGCGCATGGCCAGCGTCGCCGTGGTCGTCAGGACGATCTCTTTCTTGCTGACCCCGAACTGGTGCGCCAGGGTGTCGATCAGAAAGACGACGACGAAGAAGTCGAAGGCATCCAGCGTCCAGCCGAGAAAGCCGGCCAAGACGGCATGGTGCGCTCCCGAGCGTTTTGTGGTGGAAGTGGCGAGTGGCAACGGTGCACGATCCCCCTGGTTTCGGCCGCGAAGCTCTACTTCGTGAGCGGAGCGCGGGCCGCGCGCCCCGGAAACACGCCGTCCACGGACTTGCCATCGCGCACCACAGGCACGCCGTTGACCAGCACGAACTGGATGCCATCGGAGGTTTGCAGGGGCTCATCGAACGTGGCCCTGTCAATGACCCGCGCCGCATCGAAGACGGTGATGTCCGCATCGGCGCCCAGGCGAATCCGCCCCTTGTCGCGGAAGACCGGTGCGCGCTTCTCCAGGCGCTGCGCCGGCAGCAGCGTCATTTTGCGCAGCGCGGTCATCAGGTCCAGCGCCTTTTCTTCCCGCACGTAGTGCCCCAGCACGCGCGCGTAGCTTCCCTGCCCGCGCGGGTGAACCTTCGCTCCGGTGATGGGCATCCCGTCGCTTCCGATCATCACCATGGGGTTGGCCACCGCCGTGCGCGCGGCCTCTTCGGGAATCACGTGGATCACCACCACCCCGCCCTGCTTGCGGTATTTCTCAAACGTCTCCGCCGTCAGCCGCTCTCCCGTCGCAGCCCACTGAATGTCCTTGTAGGTGATGCTCATCCGCTCCTGCCAGCCGGGATCGAAGATGGCCGATTCCAGGCTGGTGCTCGCCGCCGTGTAGGGATAGCACTCCGTGGTGACGTCCAAGCCGTGTTTCTGCGCCCCTTCGATCATCGCCAGCAGCTCCGGCGTGTGCTTCAGTCCCATGCTGGTGATGTGCACGACGTGCAGCGGCGCGCCCGTCGTGGCCGCCGCCGCGATAACCTCTTCCAGCGCCGCCAGCCCCGTTTCCGGTTCTTTCCCCCCGGCATAGCGCAGGTGCACGTGCACCGGCGCGCCATATTTCGCGGCCAGCTGGAACATCTCCACGATCTCCTGGTGCGATGCGCCTGGCGTGTAGTTGATGCCCATGCCTTCCGCGAGCGCGCCCTCCCGGAACCCCTTCTCCATCTGCTCGCGGATCTTGGCCATCTCTTCCGGCATGGCCTGGCGATGATTGGCCGCCTCCACCGCGGCGATCTCCGGCCCCGCGGCCAGCACCCGCTCGCGCACCGGGATGTGCCCGATGCTCACGCCAAAATTGATGAGCGACTTCCCTTCGCGCTCGGCGTACCACCCGGCCACATCTTCCGTGCCGCCCTCCAGTTCGAGCGAAGTCGTCACGCCGTCGTGCGCCTGAAACGCGTAATTCCGCGGCTCCTGCCCATGCTCGTGCAGATCGATGAACCCTGGTGCGACCACCAGCCCCTGCGCGTCAAGCGTGGTCCGGCCGTTCAATGATTCCGTGGAGATCGCGCGAATCTTCCCATCCGTGATGCCGATATTCCGCACCGCGTCCAGCTTCGACTCCGGGTCCATCACCCGGCCATGCAGGATCACCACGTCGTAGTCGTCCGTGGCGCTGCCGCGCCCCGCGGCGATCAGCGCCGCCGCCGCGGCCAAACAGGCCCCCGCCAGCATCAGGAGGCGCACACTCACCCGCCGTTCCCTTTGCACCATGCTCTTGCTTCTCCCGCTTGGCCCGCCGGGACGGAAGAAAACCAGCGGCGCAGCTCCCCGCGCCCGCCGCCGTCCGGTTCAGGGCTTCTGGCTTGCTTTGCGCGCCGGCTCGAACTCGTCGCCGGGCTGCCAGCCGGCCACTCCCGGCAGCGTCGCGGCCTTCCATCCCAGCGCGAAGCCGAAGCGCGCCATCTTCGCATCGCCCGTGAAATCCATCTCCGGTTTGTACTCGTCCGTGGGCTGGTGGTAGTAGTGCTCGTTGTAATCCTTGTGTTGCGCCATTCCCCACTCCGCCGAATGCCCGGCGAACTTCACGCCTTCGTTGATCGAGAAGGACGGAATCCCCACGCGCGCCAGGCTGAAGTGGTCGGAGCGGTAGTAGTGCCCGGCCTCCGGCTGGGCATCGGGCGCTATCGCCATGCCGAAGCTTCTGGCCGTCTCCTCCACCGCCGGATAGAAGGTCGTGCGCTCCGCGCCATTGATTTCCACCTCTTCCGGGTCGCCCAGCGGCGGCAGGTCGTCGTAGTTCAGATCCACCGTGATCTTGGCCGGCGCGATTGGCGGGTGCTTGCCCAGATATTCCGAGCCGAGCAGGCCCTGTTCCTCGGCGGTAACCGCAGCGAAATAGACCGACCGCGCCGGTCCCTCCTTCAGCGAGGCGTAGGCGCGCGCCATCTCCAGCAGGATCCCGCAGCCCGTCGCGTTGTCCAGCGCCCCGTTATAGATGTTGTCGCCAGCCATCGCCGGATTGATTCCCAGGTGGTCGTAGTGCGCCGTGTACAGGACCGCTTCGCCGCGCCGCTGCGCATTCGCTCCCGGCAGCATCGCCAGCACGTTGTTCGAGACGAACGGGCGCAACTGGCTGGCCAGATGCGCCTTCAGCCGCACCGGCAGCTCGATCGGCTTGAAATCGCGCGACTGTGCCGCCTGAAACAGCTTGTTCAGATCGTGCCCGCCATAGCCCACCAGCCGGTTCGCCACATCCCATTGAATCCAGGCCGCGGCCTTCAGCTTCGGCGTGGCGTCGCGCTGCAGGTAGGAGCGCTCGCCGCCCCAGGAGCTGCGCACCACCTCCCAGCCGTAGCTGGCCAGGTCCCGCCGGTGAATCACCAGCGCCGCCACGGCGCCCTGCCGCGCCGCTTCCTCGAACTTGTAGGTCCACCGCCCGTAGTAGGTCAGCGCCTTGCCCTTGAAAAACTTGGGATCGTCCGACGCTGGCTCCGCGACGAACATCACCACGACCTTGCCGCGCAGGTCCACGCCCTTGAAATCGTCCCAGTTGTACTCCGGCGCCTGAATCCCGAATCCCACGAAGACCACCGGGGCGTCGATCTCCGCCGTTTCCGTCTGGCTTTCGTTGTTGGTCACGAAGTCGTCCAGCAGTTTCAGCCGCACCGGCTCGCCCTGGGCCGGCGCCAGGGTAAAGGAAGTCTCCGGCAGAGTGCGCACGCCCACCATGGGCACCTTCTGCATATACGTGCCGTTATCGCCCGCCGGCTTCAGTCCATCCAGCGCGAACTGCGCCGCCATATATTCCGCCGCGATGTCCCCGCCGCGCGCGCCCGTGCCGCGCCCCTCGAGCAGGTCGTGCGCGAGGAAGCGCACGTGCGCGCGGATCTTCTCCGCGTCAATTCCCCGCATCGCCGCCCCTGCCGCCGCAGGCAGCCCCGCGGCTTCTTCCCCGGCGGCCCTCGCGGCAAAATAGCCCGTGGCCCCGCTCAGCAGCAAAACGAACAACAGCCCGGCGAGACCCGCACGGATCTTCTGGAAGCGCATGTTCATTTCTCCCCAAAAACGTGGCGAAGCGGTTACTTCTTCGTGCGATCCTTGAGCAGCCCCTTCAGCTCGCTCATGAACTCCTTCACGTCCTTGAAATCCATGTACACGGAGGCGAAGCGCACATAAGCGACCTTGTCCAGCTTTTTCAGCCGGTGCATGATCATCTCGCCGATTTCCGTGGTGGTCAGCTCGCGCTCGGTGGCTTCCTGCACCACACCCTCGATCTCGTCCACGATGCCCTCGAGCTTGGCGGTGGGCACGGGCCGCTTCTCGCAGGCCTTGAGCAGCCCCTGCAGAATCTTCTGGCGATCGAAGCGCTCGCGCCGCCCGTCCTTCTTGATCACCATGTAGGGAATTTCGTCGATGCGTTCGTAGGTGGTGAACCGCCGGCCGCATTTGAGGCATTCGCGGCGCCGGCGAATCGTATCGCCGGTGCGGCCTTCGCGGGAATCGATCACCTTGTCGTCAAGATGCGCGCAAAAGGGACATTTCACCCGGACGTCTCTCCTCGCCGCCCTGCCCTTCTAGGCGGCTTCCTCTTCTTCACGCCCAGCCAACCGGCGCAACTCCCCGAACGATAAGCCTTCATGGATCAGCAGCGGCACGCCCGCCAGGATGCAGCTCGCAAACGTGACCAGCCACACGGCCATCGCCGCCACCACCGCCGGCTCTCTTTCTACTCCAAAGATTGCCGTGTATGCAAGAATCGAGCCGAGCTGTGAGCCCCCGCCCACCGCGGGCAGCTGCACAACCGAGCCCACCAGCGTGAAGGCCATCACCACCGTCGCTTCGCCGAACGTAAGCGTGCTCAGCCGGCCCCCGAAGCCGTGCGAGACCCAGTAATAAGCCATCGCTACCAGCACCCAGTGCGTTCCCGAGTAGACCACTGCGGCCGCCAGGTCACCCCAGCTGCGGATGGTCTGGATGCCGCGCACAAATCCCAGGACCACGTGCGCCAGCGTCGCCCGCCAGCCATGCGCCGCGCGCCAGCCCTGCAGCCGCCGCTCCAGCAGGGCCGTGCCGTGCAGCCGCAGATAGACGAGGAAGACCACCACGCCGAACACCCCGGCGAAAAGCAGCGTCCCGGCTGTCCGCGCCGCATGCTCCAGCGCTCCCGCCACGCCCTCCGCTCCGGCATGCACCGGCAACAGGAACAGCCCCACCGCCGAAATCACGGCCATACTCGCCATATCGAACAGCCGCTCCAGGGCATAGATGCCGAACGTGTCCGCCACCGGCTGCCGCTCCTTGCGCGCCAGCAGCAGCGGACGGAGCGGCTCCCCGGGCCTCCCGAACAGGAAGACCAGGGAGAAGCCGGCCAGCGTCATACCGTAGATGTTGCGGAAGGAGACCGGTCCAAGGTGCCGCGAAAAGCGCATCCAGCGCAGCGCGCGCAGGGCGTAGCAGGCGTAGATGACCGCCAGCCCGAGCAGCAGGAGCCCAAGATGCGCGCCGCGCAGCGCCTGCAGCATCTCCCCGGCGTGAAATTCCCCGTGCTTGAGGAGGCCGCCCAGGTGGTAAAGCACCGCACCCAGCAGCACAATCCCCAAGCCGATCAGAATGCCCCTGCGAGTCCCCGAGCGCATGTGGTGTCAGCGTACTGGCCGCGAGCCGGAAGGTCAAGCGCAGCCTGCCCTGGCCCTCTTCAACAATCCTCGTAATCCCAAATACTTAGCCCCAGACTTGTACCCCGGCTCGGGGGTGGTAAGATGCCGCCGAGGGGGCCCCTCACCAGGTCCGCCAGCAGGGAACATTTCGGGAGCACTTTGCGTTCCATAGTGTGGCAGGCCGAAAGACCTAGCAGGATTCGAGGCTGATGCGACGTTGGAGCAGGATGCCCAACTGGTCCAGCAATGCCTCCAGGGCGATGGTTCGGCCTGGGAGGAACTCGTGCGCCGCCATACCCGGCGCGTGTATAACCTTTGCTATCGCTTCACCGGCAACGGCAGCGAAGCCGAGGATCTGGCCCAGGAGGTCTTTTTGAGGATTTACCGCACGCTCGCCAGTTACCGCTCCGCCCACGGCGGTTTTGCCACCTGGATGACCAGCGTGACTCGCAATCTCCTCATTGACCACTACCGCCGCACCAAGCGCGACCGCCTCACCGACTCCCTCGACGACGCCATGCCCGTGGTTGAGAACAAGGAGGCCTCGGCGCGCCGCCCCGACGAACTGGCGCTGCTCGGCGAACTCAGCGCGCAGATTCAGGCTGGCCTGCGGAAGCTTTCTCCGGAGCTGCGCGAAGCGGTCATCCTGCGCGACTTGCAGGGCCTGGAATATGTCGAAATTCGAAGTGTACTGGGAGTGCCCGAAGGAACGGTAAAATCGAGAATCAACCGCGGCCGGATCGAGCTGGCGCGCATTCTCCAGCAGATGGGAGTGCGGCCATCGTAACGCGGAGCGAACCATGAACTGGACCTGCGAACAAATCGAAGCGCGGCTGAGCGATTACCTGGAGGGCTCGCTCTCCTCCGCCGACCGCGAGGCCTTCCTCGCACACGCCGGCTCCTGCGCGCAGTGCGCGCCGCTGCTGGCCAGTCTCTCGCAGCTCCTCGCCGGACTTCATACCCTCGCGCCGCTGGAGACGCCCCCGCACCTCGTCTACAACATTCTCGACCAGACCCTCGGGCCGCGCGAATCTTCTTCCGCCTGGCGCTTCCTCCGCGATTTCCTGCGCGGCCTGGCTTCGCCGAAATTCGCCTACGGCGCCGTCTCCGTTCTCGCCACCTTGGCCGTGATCCTGACCGCCGCGGGCTTCTCCTGGCGCAAGCCCCGCCTCGCGGAGCTGCACCCGGTCACCATCTACCGCAGCGCCGACCGCCAGGCGCACCTCGTCTACGCGCGCGGCTCCAAGTTCGTCAGCGATCTGCGCGTGGTCTATGAGATTCAGTCGCGCCTGCGCCCGGACGCCGAAAACCCCGCCGCCCCGGAAAACTCCGCCCCGCCATCGGGCCCGCCATCCGGCCCCGATGACCAGCCGGGCATTTCCAACGCGCCGCGGCATTTCAACCGCTCGTACGGCATTCGCCCCGGCCTGACCGTCCTGGCGACGACCTTGACGCCCCTCACCCAAAGGAGCCTCCCATGAACTGCGCCGTCCATACGGAACAGCAAGCCGTCGGCTACTGCCGCAATTGCGGCAAGGCCCTGTGCGCCGCCTGCACGCGCCCGGTCCGCGATGTTATCTACTGTGAGGACTGCCTCGCCTCGCTCATGGGCCATGCCGCTCCGGCCGCTGCTCCCGCCGCCGCTCCGGTCGCTCCGGCCCCGGCAGCTTCCAGTTCAAGCCCAGCCGTGGCCTTCATCCTCGGCTTCTTTCCCGGTCTGGGCGCGATCTACAACGGCGAATACAACAAGGGCCTGATCCACATCCTCGTCTTCGCCGCCATGGTCGTCGGCCTCAGCACCGTCCAGAGTGACGGCGCGGAAACGGCACTCGGTCTTTTGCTGGCGGGCTTTATCTTTTACATGGCCTTTGACGCCATGCGCACCGCGCAGGCCCGCCGCGCCGGTGAGCCCTCTCCCGATGCTCTGGAGACCTGGAGCAAGGAAAAGCCTGTCGGAGCGATCCTGCTGATCGTATTGGGCGCGCTCTTCCTGCTGAGCAATTTCGGGTGGTTTCCCTGGGACCGCATTTCGCAGTTCTGGCCCGTCATTCTGATCGTGGCCGGGATCTTGATGCTGCGCAAGCGCCTGGGACACGCTGGGTGAGAGGAGTCTGACAATGGCAGATCGAATCCGCTGTGCGTGCCAGCGCTGCATGATGCACGGGCTGATGGGCCCGGCTGTGCTCATCACCCTGGGCGTGCTCTTTCTGCTCAACGAGTGGCGTGGCGACTATTTCGGCTTCCACTACACCTGGCCGGTCCTGCTGATCGTCATCGGTCTGATCAAGCTGGCCGAATCGCTTTCCTCCACGGAAGGCCACGGCACGGCCGCGATGCCGCCGGCGCCGGACAACCCGGGGCAGGGGCGATAAATCCTCATGGCCGCCAACCGCCCACGCCGCAGTTCGCTCTTCAGCGCCCTGGTGCTGATCCTCTTTGGCGTGCTCTTTCTCCTCCATAACTACCGCGGCGGCCTCGACTTCGGCCACCTCTTCCGCCACTGGTGGCCCCTGCTCCTGATCCTCTGGGGGATCACCAAGCTCTACGAACGCACCGCCGCCCGCCGCCAGAGCGCCACGGGCGCCGGCGCCATCTCCACCGGCGAGATCTTCCTCGTGCTCCTCCTGCTGTCCATCGCGGGCATTTTTACCGCCAGCGATTTTGTTTTGCGGAAGACCCCGGAGATTGGCGACGTCTTCGGCAACTCCTACTCCTACGACCTGGACGTCGCTCCTCGCGCCGTGCCCGCCGATGCGCGCATCACCATCCGCAATGGACGCGGCGATATCCGCGTGCGCGCCGGCGACACCCCGCAAATCCGCCTCTCCGCCAAGAAGAACATCCGCGCCTGGAGCGAGCGCGAAGCCCGGCGCATTGCCGCTCCAGCCTCCCTGCAGATTGCTCAGGAGGGCGACGCCTACGAAGTTCGCCCCGCCGGCTACGATCCCGGCGATCGCCGCATCGCCATGGACCTGGACGTCGAGGTGCCGCGAAAAGCCATCCTCACCATCCGCAAGGATGGTGGCGACGTGGAAGTTTCCGGCGTCGCCGGGGAGATTGACGTCGCCTCGCAGGCCGGCGCTGTCGAAATCCGCGATGCGGGCTCCGGTGTCAGCGTGGATCTGCGCCGCGGCGATGTGAAGATTTCCGGCGTGCAGGGGGACGTAAAACTCTCCGGCCGGGGCGGCGAAGTCGAAGTCATCAATGCCACGGGCGGGCTGACCCTCGACGGCGAGTTCTACGGCCCGATCCGCGCGGAGAAGGTCGCCAAGGGCGTGCGCTTCATCTCCCAGCGCACCGATCTGACCCTCACCCAGCTCGCCGGCCACCTCGAAACCGGCTCCGGCAACATGGACATCTTCGATTCCACCGGCAACCTGACCCTGCGCACGCACTCCTACGACATCACTCTCGACAACGTGACCGGCAAAATCAAACTCGACAACCGTGACGGCGACGTCAAGGTCCGCTTCGCCTCGCCCCCCAGGGAAGACCTCGAAATCACCAACAAATCCGCGAGCATCACCCTCACTCTGCCGGCGGCTTCCGCCTTCTCCATCGTGGCCGACTCCCACTCCGGCGACATCGACTCCGAATTCGACGCCGCCGCCCTCAAGAAGACCTCCACCGAATCCGGCGACGCGCATCTCGAAGGCAAACTCGGCGCGCGCGGCCCCAGAATCACCCTGAAGACCAGCTACGGCTCCATCGCCCTGCACAAGGGCGCCTAAAAAAGCAAAAGAGTTCAAGAGCACCAGAGCCGGGAGAGTTCGGCCGTTTGCCGCCGCTCTCTCTCACCCTCTTCTGCCGTTGAACTCTTCCGCTTTTTACTTTTGAACTTACCTCTCCGCCAGCCGCTCCAGTTCCTTATAGAATTCCGGGTAAGAGACCCCCGCGCACTCCGCATCCCGGATCCGCGTCGCTCCCTCCGCCGCCAGCCCCGCCACGGCAAACGCCATGGCGATCCGGTGATCCCCGTGCGGCTCGATTTCCGCTCCGTGCAGGCGCCCCGCCGCGCGCCCCTCCACGCGCAGCCCGTCCGGCCGCTCCTCGACCCGCGCGCCCATGCGCTTCAGATTTTCCGCCAGCGCCGCGATGCGGTCGCTCTCTTTCACGCGCAGCTCTTTCGCGTCCCGGATCTCGATGCCCTCTTCGGTGAACGGCCCCAGCGCGGCGAGCATCGGCAGCTCGTCGATCAGCAGCGCCACCGTCTCCCCTTCGATCACCCCGCCCTTCAGCTCCGACCCGCGCACCACGATATCGCCGGTGATCTCCCCGTTGGCCACCCGCGGCGAGACGATGCGGATGGCTCCGCCCATGGACGCCAGCAGGTCCAGCACCGCCGTGCGCGTCGGATTCAGCCCCACGTTGTGGATTAGCAGGTTCGATTCCGGCAGCAGCAGCGCCGCGGCGATGAAGAAAACCGCGGAGGAGAGATCGCCCGGCACTTCGAGCTGCCGCCCCTCCAGCCGCCCGCCGCCCTTTCCGAAAACCAGACCGTGCACGCTCACCATCCGGCCTCTTTTTTCCACGGGCACGCCGAAGGCTTCCAGCGCCAGTTCCGTGTGGTCGCGCGTGCGCGCCGGCTCGCTGACCGACGTCGTCCCGTCCGCGAACAGGCCCGCCAGCAGCACCGCGGACTTCACCTGCGCGCTGGCCATGGGCATCGCATACTCCAGCGGCCGCAGGTCCCCGCCGCGAATCTCCAGCGGCGCGAAATTATCCTCGCGCGCCTTGATCTCCGCCCCCATCTCCCGCAACGGCGCGATCACCCGGCGCATCGGCCGCCGCTGCAGCGAAGCGTCCCCGGTCAGCGTGGATGCGAATTTCTGGCCGCAAAGAATCCCCGCGAGCAAGCGCATCGTCGTGCCCGAGTTGCCCGCATCCAGCGCGCGCTTGCTTCCGCGCAGGCCGCGCGGCCCGTGCCCCGTGACGCACACCAGTTCCTTCTCGCGCCGCACCTCGGCGCCCAGCGCGCCCACGCACTCCAGCGTGCTCTGGCAGTCCGCCGCGGAGGAAAAGTGCCGCAGCTCGCTCGGGCCTTCGGCCAGCGCCGCAAGCATCGCGTAGCGGTGCGAAATGGATTTATCGCCGGGCGGCTCCAGGCCCCCGCTGA
This sequence comes from Terriglobia bacterium, assembly GCA_020073585.1. GTDB lineage: Bacteria > Acidobacteriota > Terriglobia > Acidiferrales > UBA7541 > Acidiferrum. Next base: position 56,736 of record JAIQEV010000013.1, on the reverse strand, counting down.
TCGCTCTTGCCGGTTCGACGGTATGTTTCCCCATAAATTCAGTGTATCACGCGCTTTTTGCGGTCACGTCCCAGGCCGTCTGCGCCGCCGCCATCCGCTGCCCTTTTCTTGCCCTTTCGGACAGCTATGCGGTTGTGGAACTCCGCCGCGAACGCTTCGCTGCTCTCCGCCGCCCTGTTGCGTACCATGGTCCGGGGGAAAACGGGTATGACCTCTCGCACCTGGATTCGACGCATCACCAGAGCCCTGTTGGCCGTCTGCGGCTTGCTCGCGCTTGCCGTCCTGCTGGCCGCCATGCCCGGCCGCCGCACTCTCGCGCTTCCGCAGCAGGAGATTTCTCCCGCGCTGGCCCCCGCTCCCCCGGACACGGAGCACAACGGCGCCATGCAGCACGACCCGATGCCCGGCATGGACCTGCGCGATGAAAAAAGCAGCGAGGGAAACGCCGTCAACGACATGCTGCACCGCCGGCGCCATGTGGCCGGCCCGCACCTGCAGGTGACCCCGCCCCGGCCGCGCAACAAAGCCGATGAGCAGCGCGCCGCCCAGCTCGCCGCGCAGTTGCGCGAGGCCCTCGCCAAATACCGGGACTATCACGCGGCCCTCGCCGACGGTTACAAAATCTTTCTGCCCAACGTTCCGCAGCCCGAATATCACTTCACCAACTACTGGCACGGCTTTCTCGAAGCCCTGACCTTCGATCCCGCGCGCCCCACTTCCCTCCTCTACAAGAAAACGTCAGCAGGCTACGAATTGGCCGGCGCCATGTACACCATGCCGAAAAGCGCCACCGAGGAGCAGTTGAACGAGCGCGTCCCGCTCAGCGTGGCGCAGTGGCATCTGCACACCAATCTTTGTCTGCCCTCGCGCGCCCAGAAGAAATCCGCCGACTGGACCAGGTTCGGCCTGCACGGCTCGATCAGCACGCAGCGCGCTTGCGACGCCGCCGGCGGCCGCTTCCGGCCCTCCATCTTCGGCTGGATGGTCCACGTTTACCCTTTTGAGGATTCGCAGGAAAAGATCTTCGGCATGCGCTAGCAGACAGACGGATCTTCTGGGCCGCAAAGGCGCACGGGCGGCGCCCGCCCTTACTTCTCAGGCCTGTGTTCGGGGATGACTTCGCCCATTGCGCCGCGTTTCCACGTCCGGTCCACTACCAGCTCGGGATGCTCGTGCCGGAAAGTTTCCGCGATGTGGCAATCCCAGCACACCGGCAAGTGCGTCGCAAAGAATTCCGGCAGGCGCTCCGCGCGAATCTCATTCCACTGCACCGACTTCCCAGCCGGGCCCACCAGCGCCGGCCGGTGATCGTGCCAGTGGATCTCGCCGAAGGGCTTATGGCAGTACGCGCAACTTTTCCCCTCATACCATTTCGCAACCGTCGTCCACACCAGGCATTTCTCCGGGTCGGCTTCGACCTGGCTGAGGCACTCTTGCCCGCAGTTCTGGCGTTCCGGCCAGCGCGAGCACTCCTCCAGCCGGATCTTTGCGTGCCCTACCAGGGATTCTCGAACTGCCTGCGTAGCGTCCACTTTTACCGCGGCAGCCTTGCCCGTTTCCGGGCAGGTAATCAGCATCTTCCCCCGGTACCGCAAGTAGGTGCGCACACCCACAAAGCATCCGACCAGGATCACTCCCGCAGCCAGAACCAGCGTTGCGATGAGCAGAAAATTTTCCAGAATCATCACAGCCTCCCTTTTCCGGCAGGAACCTCCGTCGGAACCTTTCCGGGCATTGTACATAAAAGAGCACCCGAGGGACCAAAAATCACGCCCCGGCAATGCAATCTAGCCCACTGAACACAAAGAAGTTATTTGACCAGCCGGCGCTTCCGCCGCTCTCCGCAGAGAGCCCCATCGCCAAATGGCGCAGCTCCGCGGGCTATCTCTCACACTGGAGCACCGCACCGCGCATCTCCCGCCTGCGCTCCAGGAAAGCCGGCCAACGGCCGGACTCCAAGCGTTGGGATGTTCCCCGTCGCTCCAATTGCTTCCCGCTACCCCGCCAAGTATCATTGTAAATTCATGCTGCCAGCCCATTCGCATCGCGCCGTGCCGCTCCGTATTTTGCGTCTCCTGCTCGCCGCGCTTTTCCTTTTCGCCGGGAGTCTCAGCCTGGCTGCTTCGCTCTCCGCCGCCCCGAATGCCGGAGAGATTCTTCCTCTGGATCAGGTCCGCCCCGGCATGCAGGGCTATGCCTACACGATCTTTGCCGGGGACCAGATCGAAAAGTTCGACCTCGAAGTCATCGGCGTGATGCCCAATTTTCTCGGCCCCAAGCAATCGATCATTCTGGTCCAGCTCAAGGGCCCCAAGGTCGAACACACCGGTGTGGTGGCCGGGATGAGCGGCAGCCCGGTCTATCTCGAAGGCAAGCTGGCCGGCGCGCTCTCGCTGAAACTCGGCATCTTCACCAAAGAGCCCATCGCCGGTGTCACCCCGATCCAGGACGTTCTGCAGCCGGAACCCTCCTCCGGCGAACCGCGCGCCGCTCTGCAGCCATTTTTTCTGCCCGGCGACATCGCCAGCCACAACGCGCTCCCCAGCGGCTCTTCGCTCGAACCCATTGATACGCCGCTGGTCTTCTCCGGCTTCCAGCCCGGAACGCTGCAGCAGTTCGCGCCGCAGCTCGCCGGATACGGCTTCGTCGCGGCGCAGGGCGGCACGGCCGCGCCCCGCGCCGATGACGTCCAACTGCACCCCGGCGATATGGCCGGCATGGTCCTCGTGCAGGGCGACGCCTCCATCAGTTCGGCGTGCACGGTCACCGCGATCCGCGATGGCCGCGTCTATCTCTGCGGCCACCCGTTCCTCAAACTCGGCAGCGTCAACCTGCCCATGGCCCGCAGCCGCGTCCTCACCACGCTCTCCTCCGATCTCGCCTCGACCAAGATCGTGAACGTCGGCGGCCCCATCGGCGCCATCACGGACGACTATCTCACCGCCGTCGTCGGCAAACTCGGCCCGCCCCCGCCGCTCGTGCCCCTGGATCTGACGGTGGCCGCCGGCGGCGCCGAAAAAAAATACCATTTCGAGCTGGTGAACCACCCCAAGCTGACCCCGCTCCTCGTGGCCATGACCACGATGAACGGCCTGACGCAAAACGCCCTCTACGGAGAGGGCACGACGCTGCGCCTGCAGGGAGAAGTGCGCATCAAGAGCCACTCCAGCGTGCATCTCGAAAATATCTACGCTCCCGGGGATACGCTCAATCCGGATGGCCTCCCCGTGGCCATGAGCGTGCAAAATGTCTTTGCCCGGCTCTTTGCCAACAGCTTCGAGGAGCCCTCCGTCGAAGGCATTGCGCTGCGCGTCGAAAGCACGCCGGGACGCCGCTCCTACACCATCGAAAGCGCGTGGCTGGAAAACAGCGAAGCGCGCCCCGGCGATACCCTGCGCGTGCGCGTGCTCTTGCGGCCCTATCGCGGGGCGCCGCGAATCCAGGAGCTGGCCGTGCGCGTTCCCGAGCAGATCGCGCGCGGCGCCACGCTGCGCGTCCTCGTCAGCGACGCGGATTCGCTGACGCGCGCTTCGCGCGGCTTCTTTCCCGGCGGGGCCGGCTCCGAAGGCGGCCTCGAGCAGCTCATTTCGCTGCTGAACCGCGAGCGGCGCAACGACCGGCTGTACGCGGGCCTCTTCGCGCCCTCGCCGACGCTGCTGTGGGCCGGCAAGGAGATGCCCAACATCCCGCTGTCGCAGATCGGTGTTCTCGACGGCCGGCCCGCGCCGGGCGGCTTGCAGATTCTGCGGGAATCGCTGGCCAGCGAGGATTCGGCGGAACTCGACGGACCCGTTGCCGGAACTATTTCGCTGACGCTTGTGGTGCGCTAGATGGCGGCCGGCGCGCGCGGACCTAAATTGCAGCAATCGAGGAAACCGATGAAACCTTCTCTTCGGCGCGGCATTTCCCTGGCCCTGGCGCTCGGCCTGCTCCTCGCGGGGGCCGCGGCGCTGCGCGCGGAACGCACCCGCCGCTGGCGCCAGACCAGCTACGAGGACTTTCTGAAGGGCACCGCGCGCGGCATCGCCGTGCGCAGCGACGGGCGCCTCGAACTGGCTCCGCGCATGCGCCTGATCGCCGATGCCGACGCTTCCTATCTCTGGTCGCTGCGCCTGGACGGCAAAGGCGTGCTCTATGCCGCGGGGGGTTCCCCGGCAAAAGTCTTCCGCTTCGATGCCGCCGGCAAGCCCGCCGTCCTCTTTGAATCCGGCGAACTCTCCGCGCAGGCCATCGCCTTCGACGGCAAAGGCGGGCTCTACGTCGGCACCTCGCCCGACGGCAAGGTCTACCGCGTTTCCGCGCAGGGCGAAAAATCCGTCTTCTTCGAACCCAAGACGAAATATATCTGGGACCTGGCCACCGGCCCCGACGGCACGCTTTACGTCGCTACCGGTGACAAGGGACAGATCTTCGCGGTGGCGCCCGGCGGCAAGAGCGAACTCTTCTACGCCAGCGACGAAGCGCACATCCGCGTCCTGGCGCTGGACGGCCGCGGCAATCTCCTCGCCGGCACCGAGCCCAGCGGACGCATCCTGCGCATCGCCCTGACCGCGGGAAAGACGGAGCGCGGGGCCTTTGTCCTCCAGGAAACCTCCAAGCGCGAAGTGACCGCGCTGCTGGTGGCGCCCGACGGCAGCATCTACGCCGCGGCCATTGGCGAAAAACCGCGCCCCGCTCCGGCTGGCGCGCCGCAAATTCTGTTTCCTCCGCAGATGCAGCTCCCCGCCGGAGCCGCCGCCGGCATTGCCGTTGCTTCCGGCGGCCCGCAGATGGCCGTTCCATTCATGCCCTTCCCGCAGCTCATTTCCAGCAGCATCTACCGCCTCGCTCCCGACGGCGCTCCCGAAGAGATCTGGTCCTCGCGCGAAGAGACGGTCTATGCGCTGGGGCTGAACAGCGACGGCCGCGTCCTCGCCGGCACCGGCAATAAGGGCGCCCTGCTGGTGCTTGACGGCCGCGGCGTCTTCGCGCAGCTCGCCAAGTCCGGCTCGGCGCAAATCACCGGCCTCGCGCGCGACACCGGCGGCAAGGTCTATCTCTGCACCGCGAATCCCGGAAAAGTTTTCTCCGCGGGACCGGAGCTCGAGCCCGAAGGCACGTTCGAATCCGCGTCCTTCGACGCCCAGCTCTTTTCGCACTGGGGCCGCATCGAGTGGTGGGGCCCGCCGCCGGACAACGCGGCGAAGCACGCCGCTGCCCCGGCGGGCGCCGCGCCGCGCATCTCCTTCTTCGCGCGCTCCGGCAACACTGAAGATCCCGGGCGCGAGTGGAGCCCGTGGTCCGGGCCGTACACGAAACCGGGGGAAAGCGTGCAAGCGCCGCCCGCGCGTTTCGTGCAGTGGAAGGCCGTGCTCCGCGACGGCCGGCCGGGCGACGGCATCGACTGGGTGAGCATCGCCTACCTCCCGCGCAACGTCGCCCCGCTGATCGACGCCATCGTCGTGCAAGACCCCGGCGTGCGCGTGCAGGGTGCGCCCTCCGGCAGCCCCATGCCCGGGCAGACGCCCGTCAGCCTGAAGCTGCCCCCGGCCAGCAACGCCCCAGCTTCCCCGTTTCCCCAGCCGCCGCAGCGCGCGGGCGCGCCGAGCATGGAAGCGCCGCCGCAGGGCTTCGCGCAGAAGGGCTACCGCTCCGTCCTGTGGAGCGCGCACGACGACAACGACGACGAATTGCGCTACGCCGTTTACTACCGCGGCGAAGCCGAGAGCCAGTGGAAGCTCCTGAAGGAAGGCATGGAGCAGAAACATTTCAGCTGGGACACCACGGCATTCCCCGACGGCGCCTACTACCTGAAGATCGCCGCGACGGACGCCCCGTCCAATCCGCCGGCGCTGGCGCTCACCGCGAGCCGCGAGAGCGAGCGCTTCGAGGTGGACAACACCCCGCCCGCCGTCGAGCAGCTCCGCGCCGAAGCCGATGCGAAGAAGGGCGCGGCCACGGCGCATTTTGTGGCGCGCGACGCCGCCAGCGGAATCGACCGCGCGCAGTATAGCCTGGACGGCGGCGAGTGGACTCTGGCCGCGCCCCTCGGCGGCCTCAGCGATGCACCGGAGGAACGCTACGAGCTCTCCCTGCCCTCTCTCTCTCCTGGCGAACATACGCTCGCCGTGCGTGTCTACGACCGATTCGAGAATGTAGGCAGCGCGAAGATCGTCTTCACCCTCCCGGGCGCCAAATGACCACCGCACCTGCTCCGGAAACGTTCGACGGCAGCGGCCCCGGCCCGGCGGAGATCGCCGCGGCCCACGCGCGCATCGCGCCGCGCATCCACCGCACGCCGGTCCTGACCAGCGCTTCGCTGGACGCCCTGGCTGGGGCGCGCCTCTATTTCAAATGCGAAAACCTGCAGAAGACCGGCTCGTTCAAGATTCGCGGGGCGGCGAATGCGATTTTTTCGCTGCGCGAAGCGGAGGCGGCGCAGGGCATCATCACCCACTCCAGCGGCAACCATGGCGCCGCGGTGGCTTGCGCGGCGCGCTGGCGCGGCGTGCCGGCATGGATCGTCATGCCCAGGAATGCTCCGGCGGTGAAGTGCCGCGCCGTCGAAGCCTATGGCGGAAAAATCACCTTCTGCGAACCCAGGGTTTCGGCGCGCGCGGAAACCGCCGCGCGCCTCCAGCGCGAAACCGGCGCGGTGCTGATCCATCCCTACGATGACGACCGCATCATCGCCGGGCAAGCCACGGCCGCGAAGGAATTGCTCGAAGAAATTCCGGATCTGGACGCGGTGCTGGCTCCGGTCAGCGGCGGCGGGCTGCTCAGCGGCACGGCATTGGGGGCCAAGGGCCTGCGCGCGGCGGTGCGCGTCTTTGGCTGCGAGCCCGAGCGCGCCGACGACGCCAGCCGCTCGCTTGCCAGCGGCACGCTGCAGGGGCTGGAACAGAGCGATACCATCGCCGACGGCCTGCGCGCTGCTCTGGCTCCGCGCACCTTCGCCATCCTGCGGCGCAACGTGGACGGCATCCTGCTGGTGAGCGAAGAAGAGATCATCGCCGCCACGCGCACCGTCTGGGAGCGCATGAAGATCGTCATCGAGCCGTCGTCCGCGGTGGCCGTGGCGCCCCTGCTGAAGCCGGGCGGCCTGGCGGCGCTGGGCTTGGCGGCGCGCGGCGATGGCGCAGCCCCCAAGATCGGGATCATCCTCTCCGGCGGCAACGTGGATCTCGCCTCCCTGCCCTTCTGAACGGCGTTTCTCCCGTATCTTGCCGCTTCCTTCCTTCGACACACTGTAAAACCAAGATGGTGGCATCCAAACTGGGGCCCGACCAAATCGGGGGGAGCCGGGATGACTTGCTATACAGAGCGGGAGAGAGGAGGTGGTTAACAGAAGAACCCCACCCCCGGGCATATTTGTGTAAGTGTGGATTCTAAAGGCTTTTAAGTGCTGATATTTTGCAAGTATGGATTCTACGGGGGTTACGGGACGATTATTCGCAAGTATGGATTCTATTGAGGTTACGAGTCGAGGGGGAGCACTCGACAGGGTTTCCGGGTTCTCCCGCGGGCGGGAGGCGGACAGACACGATAAAGGCATTTGAACTTTACTAATATGCTAAGTATACCAGTGGAGACCGTTCTTGTCGAGGGATTTTCGCGATTTGGAAAGAACGGATGCGGAGGCATTCGAAAAAGAACCGGCGCGGCTCGTTGTGAGCCGCGCCGGAATGCCGGGCGGAAGCGCCGCGCGTTAGTTGACCACGATGGTAAGCGGGGTGGTGTGGGTGATGCTGCCGGAGGTGCCCGTCACGGTGATGGTGTAGGTGCCCTTGGGCGTGCTGTTGGTCACCGGCGGCGGAGCAGAGCTTGAGCCCCCGCCGCAGCCTGCCAGCGGAAGAATCACGAAGAAGGCCAGCGCGGCGAACGCCGCCGTGAGCCCCAGGCGCGGCCGCGGGCGCTTGGTCTGGTAAGCCAGCAAGGCCAGCAAGACCGCCGCGAGCAGCGCGGCTGGAACGACCGGCAGCATGGGGTTCGCGGGCCGCGACGGCTGGCGGAAGCCCGCGGGCGGCAGGAACGCAGTGGTCGTCACCGTAACCGTGGCGGAGCCTCCCGGGGAAACGGAATTGGGGCTGACCGTGCACGTGGTGCCCTTCGCCGCCGCGGGCAGCGAACAACTCAGGCTCACCGCGGCGGTAAAGCCGTTGAGCGCCACGATGGAGATCGGATACTGCGCGGACACTCCCGCTTTCACCGTCTTGCTGATCACCGTGCTGGTGGCGATCACGAAGTCCGGCGCCAGAACGACAAACGGAACGCTAGCCGTGTTCACCGGCCCCGGATTGCTCACCGAGACCTGGGCTACGCCGCCCGCGGCCAGTTCTGGGGTAGCGGGGAGCGTAGCAACCAATACGTTTGGCGAAGAGGCTATGTTTATCGAGGTGGGAGTCAGCACATGAGTTGTGCCATTGATGGCGAAATTGATCGTGGAACTGGCCGTAAAGCCCACGCCGTTCACGGTGAAATTGGTGATGTCCGCGGCGCCTTGCAGCGCCTTAATGGGTGAAATCGAGCTGATGGCGAACGTCGGTGTGCCGGCGGCAGGACCGAGGTTGAGGTCCCAGACACCGCGGCCGTGCGTGGCGGCGCGCAGGGTGCGCGAGGGATCGTGCAGGACGAGCGAGAGGATTTCGGAATTGGGTAGGGTGCTTGAGGCGCCCAGGATAGACCAAGTTGGACCGCCCACCGGCAGAGGCGTCGTCGCCGTCGTGGTAAAAAAGGCGCCGACGTCGGTGGCGACATAGAGCGTGCTGTGTGTCGGATCGTCGGGGTCGATGACGATGTCGTTCACCGGAATGTCCGGGAGGGCGCTGGCCCCAGTACCGCTGATGTCCGTCCAGACCGGGGGAACAACGGTCGCATCGGTGGTCATGAAGACGTGGCCCTTGCCGTCGCAGGTGATGGCCACGTTGGCGCAGGTTCCGAAACCCGAAAACGTTACGTAGGCCTTCTTCGAATTGGCGGGGTCCACGGCCACCTGCGTGATGCTGCGCACCGGAAGAGTGGTGGTGGTGAGGCTCGTCCAGACGGTGCCGCTATTGACCGTGGCCTCGATCTCGCCATTGTCCGCGCCGGTGTAAATCGTGGCCGAGGCACTGGGCGCCACGGTAATCGCGGTGAGATTGCCGCCCGTGGTGCCGCCGCAGCCCGCGGTATGGGCCGAAGTGGTGACGTCGGCGGAAATCGCGTTCCAGGTGTTGGCGCCGTCCGTGGTCTGCCAGACGCGGCAGGTGCCGAAATAGAGGGTCAGCGGATTGTTCTTGTCCAGCACGAGCGGGGGAATGAAGCTGCCGCGGTCCGTGGGATCGATTCCGGTGATGCCCACGAAACCATTGCCGAGCATTCCGTCGCCCGTGTAGGAAATGTTGATCTGGAGTATGCCGTTGGGATTGGGAAGGTACTCGCACTCGCCGTAGGTAGTCGTCGGGGTTTGCGGATCAATGGCGGTAAAGCCGCCGTCGCAGCTCAGCCCCGTGTCGGTCCAGACCATGCTGCCCGTATAAACCTGCACGCCGTTATCCTGCGTGCCGCCCAAACCGAACTTCGGCGTGGAGGGATGAATGGAGATGCCGGGATAGAACTGGGTGATGTTCAGCGGAGCGTTCAGATTGCTCCAGTAGCCGGCGCCAACTGTGCCTTTCGGGTTGTTGGTGCTCCAGACGCCTCCGTCGTTGCCGACGTAGAGGATACTGCCGATCGTGTTAAACGCAAACGCGTGTGTGTCCACATGCAGCGCGTCCGTAGCACCGGCCACATTGTTCCGCGAAACCTCCGCCCAGGTCGAGCCGCCATCCATGGAGCGGATCACCGTGGCGTTGTTGGCGGCGCCGCCGGCGAAGACCGTAAGCGGGTCCGTGGGGTGCACGGCGATGGTCAGATCGTAGAAACACTGGTCATTGCAGAAACCCTTTGTGGGATTTACGAGTGCATCCGTCAGTTGCGCCCAGGAAGAGCCTGCATTCGATGTTTTGATCACGCCCAGCAGCTTATTGGACCCCGTGGTGCTGTCGGCGATGGCTGCATAGACCGTGTTGTTATCGGACGGCGCGATGGCCAAAGCGATGCGGCCGAGGCTGGAGGCCGGGGTGCCCGCCGGCAGGGTCTGCTTGTTCCAGGTGATCGTGCAGGACGTAACCGGGACGCTGGATTTGTAGATGCCGTTGTTGGTGGCATCACCGGAGGGCGTGCCCAGCGCGACATAGGCGGTGCCGTCACTGGCAAAGGCCACATCCGTGCCCACCACCCTTGGCACCGTGGGCCAAATCCACGTCCAGTTAACCCCGCTGTCCGCGGAGCACCAGATGCCGGATTGCAGGGCGGTGCCACGGCCGCGGACGGCGGCGAGCAGGATATTGTTCTTGCCCGGAGCGCGGTTCACCGCGATCGCCCCGATGGAGGGCCCCATGCGGGCGTCGTCCAGCGGCGAAGGGGTTTTGAAGGTGTTGTCGCGGGTCCAGGTCGCGCCGCCGTTGGTGGACTTGAACACCCCGGCGCCGTAAATGTTGTCGCCGCCGAAATTGTCTTCGCCCGTGCCCACATAGACGATGGACGCTGCACAATTCGTATTCGGTGTGGGATCAATGGCGATCGAACCGACGGAAGTAAGCGGCTGGTAATCGAAGAGTGGCGTCCACGCCACGCCGCCGTTGGTGGTCTTCCAGACACCGCCGTCCGCGCCGCCGAGGAAGACCGTATTGCCCGTGGCGTCGCAGGGGTCCACGGCCAGGGCGGTCACGCGGCCGGAGGTGTACGGCGCATAGAAGGACGAACTGGTGGCCTGCGGGCCGATGGCCAGCCACGCCGCTCCGGTGCCGCTGGAGGGAACGACGAAGCCCCCGCCAGCGCCGCTGCCGGGGGCCGCGAGTTGCGCGCCGCCCGCAGCCGCAGCGCTCTGCGGCTGCGCTGCCTGCAACTGCGCGCCCGGCACCGGGGCGCCCAGCGCCAACGACTGCTGTTGCTGCATGCGGCGCACATGCTCGAGGGCCCGCTGGCGCGCGCCCGCGGGAATGAAGCCCAGGGGATAGGTGCGCGGGTGGAAGAACCAGTGCTGGCGGCGCTGCAAGAAGTCCACGCCTTCGCGCTCTTCGCCCTCCACGTGCGGAATGAGTATGTGCGGCCTCACGACCTGCGAATTGGTGACCGGGGGTGTTGCCAGCAATTTATCCTGCGCGCACAAGCGCGGAGCGAACGCCGCGCTGCCCAGGAGCAGCGCCGCAAGCAGCGCCGCCGCGCGGCACGAGCGATTTTGGCGGATGCGCTGCGGGCTATCGGATGCATCCGTGACCGCGAAGCGGTTAACTACGGCGCGGCTGGGGTTCATGGGTGAGATAGACCTCTTTACTATGACCACGAAGCGGTCAGAATTAGAGGTGACCACGAAGCGGTCAACCCTCAGGACACTCTACATTCAGATGGTCCGGGGGCGGCTGCGGTTGGCCGGGCCATCCGGGAAGAACCCATGCCCGGTGAGGGTACACCACTCCCTGCGCGGCAACAAAGCAAAGAAGAGGGGCCCTCGAGAGGAAGCCAACCGGCGTTCAGCTTCCCGACGGAGGGAAAAAAATGTTCCAGAAGGCCGGGGCGCGCGCGGCAAACTCGACGGGAACGAGCGAGCCTTCGGGACTGACTTGCGGGGCGCGGGTGACGCTGGCGCCAAGGCGCTTTTGGGACTTGGGATTTTCCACGATCAGCCTGGTGCCCAGGGGCAACGGCTCGGAAACCACTAGCATGGCGCCCAGTTCGTTCACGGCCACGGTCATGGCGTTGATCGAGTTCTGCTTGCCGGGCACATGCAGGATCACCGGCATGCGCAGCATCACGCGCTGGTTGCGGCGGCGCTCCTCGAGCAGCAGGGCCGGCTTTGCGGGGCCTTCCCCGGCCCGGGCGAGCTTTTGCCGTTGCGGCAGCGGTTTCTCCGGCAGTTTCACAGTTCCAACCCCCAGAAATCCATCTCCGGCGCGATCAGTTCCAGGCCGTATTCCCAGCCTTCCGGGCGCGCCTTGCCCTTCCAGACGACGACGGCGACGTTGCTGCTCTGCGTCGCCAGATTGGTGAGCGCCAGGCGGTGCTCGATCTCCAGGGACTGCGGCAGCACCACCATGCAGCCATAAGGATTGACCACCCGCGTGTGGGCTTCCAGGCGAATGCGCTTGCCGTCGGCGGCGTCCCATTCCAGGCGCACCGGCACGCGGGAGTTCATTCGCCTGCCGCGACGACTGTCATTCGCCGGGGATTCGGACTTGCGGTCTTCTCGTGTAGGCACAGCCATTCCCGCCATTCCCGCGACCCACCTACCATGTTAGAGTTGGAATTCGAAGCGGTCAATAGTACCAAGGCGAGAGAGACATAGCTGTACGCAGGGACAGCGCTCCAGGCCGCTCGCCGCTGGCACTCCGGCACGGACATCCGTAGGTGCGACCGCGAAGCGGCCGACTATCTGCGTGAGCGCGAAGCGATCAACTCTTGAAAGCACTCATCGTCAACGCCGATGACCTGGGCTGGACCGACGGCGTAAACCGCGGCATCGCCGAAGCCCACCGCAACGGCATCCTTACCAGCGCTTCCCTGCTGGCCAACGGCGCGGCCTTCGCCGGCGCGGTGCAGCTGGCGCGCTGCGAAACGCGGCTGGGCGTGGGCGTGCACCTCAACCTGAGCGACGGGCCGCCTATTTTGCCGCTCTGGGAAGTGCCCAGCCTGGTCAACGGCCAGGGGATGCTGCACGGCGGCCCGGGAGCGCTCTTCGTGGGCTTGCTGCGCGAGCGCCTGCATCTCGCCGAAGTCGAGCGGGAATGGGAGGCGCAGGTGCGCAAAGTGCGCGATGCCGGCATTGCGCCCACGCATCTCGACGGGCACAAGCACGTGCACATGCTTCCGGGGCTGTTCGAGATTGCCGTGCGCATCGCGCGGCGCCACGGCATCCGCGCTATCCGCGTCGCGCGGGAAGCGCCGCCGCTCTGCGCGCTGCTGGACCAGGGGGCGCCGCCCGGTGCGCCCGGCGCCGCCCGGCGTTTCACTAAAACCCTCGCGGTGCGCGGTCTGCGCCTGCTGGCCATGGGCGCACGAGAGGAGGCGCGCCGCGCGGGCCTGGTAACCTGCGATTTCTTCTGCGGCATCACCCAGACGGGCCTGCTCACGGAAAGCGGCGTGGCCGCCCTGCTCGCCAACCTGCCGCCGGGCCTGACCGAGCTGATGACCCACCCGGGTTACGCCGGGGAGGAGCTGCGCCGCAGCCCCACCCGGCTGCAGGACTCCCGCGAGACCGAGCTGGCTATTCTGACGGCACCGGGCATTCGAAATCTTGTCGCCAGCCAGGGCATCCGCTTGCTACACTACGGTCTTGCAGCCGGCTGACATGAAAAGCGAAAGCGCCATTCAATATTCCCTGGTCGTCCCGTTCTTCAACGAACAGGAGAACATCCCCCAGCTCTATCTGCATCTCACCGAAGTGATGGACGGGCTCGGCGAGGCCTATGAGCTGGTGTTCATCGACGACGGCAGCCGCGACAATACCTACAAGGTGCTCCAGGACATTTACGAGCACGACCACCGGGTCAATCTGGTGCGGCTGCGCCGCAACTTCGGACAGACCGCGGCGCTGAAGGCGGGTTTCGATTTCGCGCGGGGCGACGTGATCATCTCCATGGACGGCGACCTGCAGCACGATCCCGACGAGATCCCCAAGTTCATCGAGAAGCTGGAAGAGGGCTACGACCTGGTGAGCGGGTGGCGCGTGGCGCGCAAGGATCACTGGCTCACGCGGCGCCTGCCCAGCCGCGTCGCCAACTGGATGATGGCCAAGCTTTCCGGCGTCCCGGTGCACGATTTCGGAACCACCTTCAAGGCCTACCGCCGCGAGATCATCCAGGAGATCCAGCTCTACGGCGAGCTGCACCGCTTCATTCCCGCGCTGGCGGCCTCCGCCGGGGCGCGCATCGCGGAAGTGCCCATCGTCAATCTGGAGCGCCAGAACGGAAAATCGAATTACGGCATCGGGCGCACCATCCGCGTCTTCCTGGACCTGCTGATCGTGAAGTTTCTCCTGGACTACTCCACGCGGCCGCTGCAGTTCTTCGGGGTGCTGGGAATGGCCGGCTCGGGTACGGGGATGCTGATCTGCCTGGGGCTGGGCTTCAAGAAACTGTTCTACCATACGCCGCTGCTGACGCAGCACGGCCCGCTGCTGCTGCTGGGCATCGCGCTCTTCGTGAGCGGGATTCAGTTCATGTCCATGGGGCTGCTCGGCGAAATGATGGCGCGCACCTACTACGAATCGCAGAACAAGCCGATCTACTCGCTGCGCGAAGTGAAGAGCCACCGCAAGGAGATGGGCGACTCGGCCGAGTCCACGCGCCCATCCGGCAGTTCCGACCGCTAGACCGCGCGCGGCGCTTCCCGCCCGCCGCACGCTTCCCGATTCATTGACGCTTTGAGATTTCGTACCGCGTGATTAGTCCGCGGACTGCGGCGCGGCCTGCGCGCTTCCTTTGCGGAAGACGCGCGTGATCCAGCTTTCGAACTGATCCATGTAGATGAAGACCGCCGGGGTCAGGTACAGCGTGACCACCTGGGAGAGCAACAGCCCGCCCACCACGGCCAGGCCCAGCGGGCGCCGCGATTCCGCGCCGGCGCCGTAACCCATCGCGATGGGCAGGGTGCCCATCAGCGCGGACATGGTGGTCATCATGATGGGGCGGAAGCGCACGATGCAGCCCTTGAAGATGGCCTCCGCGGGAGCCAGGTTGCCGCTGCGCTGCGCTTCCAGCGCGAAGTCGATCATCATGATGGCGTTCTTCTTCACGATGCCCACCAGCATGATCACGCCGACGAAGCCGTAGAGGTTCAAGTCGTAGTGAAACAGGTAGAGCGTGAGCAGCGCTCCAAAACCCGCCGAAGGCAGCCCCGAGAGAATCGTCAGGGGATAAATGAAGCTCTCGTAGAGAACTCCGAGAATGATGTAGATGACCAGAATGGACATGAGCAGGAGCACGCCCAGGCCGGCGACCGAGGATTCGAAGGCCTGCGCGGTGCCCTGAAAACTGGTGGTGACGGTCGCGGGCAGCGTGGTGCGCGCCAGCTCGCTGACCTCGGCCACTCCGGTGCCCAGCGCCACGCCGGGCTTCAGGTTGAAGGAAAGCGTGACCGCGGGAAGCTGCCCGAGATGCGTGACCACCAGCGGCCCCACCGAGGGGCGCAGGCGGGCCACGGCGTTCAGCGGCACAAGCTGTCCGGTGCCGGAACGGATGTAGAGCAGGGGCAGGGCCGCGGGATCCCGCTGGTAGCGCGGCTCCAGCTCCATGATCACGCGGTACTCGTTCGTCGGGGTGTAGATGGTGGAGATCTGGCGGGCGCCGTAGCTGGTGTACAGGGCGTCTTCGATCTGCTGCGCGGTAACGCCCAGAGCGGAGGCCTTGTCGCGGTCGATCAGCACGTCCACCTGGGGATTCTTGATCTGCATGTCGGTGTTGACGTCCTGCAGGCCGGGCAGCGCGCGCGCCCTGGCTTCGAACTCCGCGGCGGCGCGGTACAGCTCGGAGGTCTCGGTGCCCTGCAGGGTGAACTGGTAGAGCGCCTTGGTGAGCTGCCCGCCGATGCGGATGGGCGGCAGATTCTGCGGATAGGCGCGGATTCCCGGCACCACGGCGAGCTTCGGACGCAGATCCTCGATGATGCGGTCCACGTGGGGCCGCGTGGCGCGCGGCGTCAGCCGGATAAACAGCCGCCCGGCGTTGGACGAGCCGGCGGCGCCCGACGAGCCGCTGCCGATGCTGGAGAAAGCATTGGCCACGTAAGGCTGCTGCTGCACGATGGCCATGAGCTGCTTCTGGTGCTCGGCCATGGCTTCGAAGGAGATGCCCTCCTGCGCTTCGGTGAAGATGAATATCTGGCCGGTGTCCTCGCTGGGCAGAAAGCCCTTGGGGATCAGCCGGAAGAGCTCCACCGTCCCGGCCAGCATCAGCACGGAGAGCAACACCGTGGCGAAGCGGTGGCGCAGGGCGAAGCGCAGCGAGCCTTCGTAGGCGCGCTCCACCGCCTGGTAGGCGTTTTCGAAGGAATTGTAGAGCCAGCCGTGCTTCCGCTCGTGCTGGGAACGCAGGAAGCGGCTGCAGAGCATGGGCGTCAGCGTCAGGGACACGAAGCCCGAGACGAGAATGGCCATGCCGATGGTCACCGAGAATTCGTGCAGCAGCCGGCCCAGAATTCCGCCCATGAACAGCACCGGCAGGAACACCGCGGCCAGCGACAGGGTCATGGACAAAATGGTGAAGCCGACCTCGCGCGCCCCGCGAATGGCCGCCTCCATCACCGGCTCCCCCGCTTCCATGTGGCGGACGATGTTCTCCAGCATCACGATGGCGTCGTCCACCACGAAGCCGACGGAGAGCGTCAGGGCCATCATGGAGAGGTTGTCCACGGAATAGCCGAGCAGGTACATCGCCGAAAACGTGCCGATGATGGACATGGGCACGGCCAGGCTGGGAATGACGGTGGCGGAGAGGTTGCGCAGGAAGAGGAAGATGACCAGGATGACCAGCGCGATGGTCAGCAGCAGCGTGGATTTGACGTCGTGCACCGAATCGCGGATGGAGACCGAGCGATCGTAGAGGATCTCGAGTTTGACCGAGGGCGGAATCTGCGCGCGGTAGACGGGCAGGAGCCGCTTGATGGAATCCACGACCTCGACGGTGTTGGTGCCCGGCTGGCGCTGCACGGCCAGGACGATGGCCCGCTCGCCGTTGAACCAACTGGCCACCTTGTCGTTCTCCACGCTGTCGAGGACGGTGCCGACGTCATCGAGGCGCACCGGCGAGCCGCCGCGGTAGGCTGCGATCAGCGACCGGTAAGCCGCCGCGCTGGTGAGCTGTCCGGTGGCCTGCACGGTCACGGCCCGGTGCTGTCCCCAGAGCGTGCCCGTGGGCAGATTGACGTTGCCCTGCTGCACCGCCTTCTGCACTTCGTCCACGCCGATGCCGCGGCTGGCCAGCTTGCGCGGGTCGAGCTGCACGCGCACGGCGTACTTCTGCGCGCCGTAGACGCTGACCTGGGCCACGCCGCTGATGGTCGAGACGCGCTGCGCCAGGTAGGTCTCCGCGAATTCGTCCACCAGCGAAAGCGGCAGACTCGGCGAGGACATGGCGATGTACAGAATCGGCTGGTCCGCCGGGTTGACCTTAAAGAACGACGGCGGGGCGGGCATGTTCTGCGGCAATTGCGACCCCGCCTGGGTGATCGCCGTTTGCACATCTTGGGCCGCGCCGTCCAGGCTGCGGTTGAGGTTGAACTGCAGGGTGATCTGCGTGGAGCCCTGCTGGTTCACCGAGGACATCGAATCGAGGCCCTGGATCGTGGAGAACTGCTTCTCGAGCGGGGTAGCCACGCTGGAAGCCATGGTCTCCGGGCTGGCGCCCGGCAGCGCCGCAAAGACCTGGATCGTCGGGAAGTCCACGTTGGGCAAGTCGCTGACCGGCAGGATGCGGTAGGCGAACAGGCCGAAAAAGAGAATCGCCAGCATCACCAGGGTGGTGGCAATCGGCCGGCGAATGAAGAGATCAGACATGCGGGAATCGGCTCAGGAACCGGACTTCGGAGCGACGTGCGAGCCGTTGAGCAGCCGGAGCTGCCCGTCGGTCACTACGGTTTCGCCGGCTTGCAGGCCCTTTTCCACGATGGTTTCCCCGCCCACGGTGCGGCCCACGGTGACGTTGCGCATCTCCGCGGTGTTGTCGGGCCTGACCACGAAGACAAACGAGCCGCTCTGGCTGGTGCTGATGGCCTGCGACGGCACGACCAGGGCATGCGGCTGCGTCGTCAGCGTCAGGACCACGGTGACGAACTGCCCGGGCCACAGGCGCCGCTGCGTGTTGCCGAACGTGGCCTTCAGCCGGATCGTGCCCGTGGTGTAGTCCACCACGTTGTCCACGAAAGAGAGCGTGCCCTGCTCCGCGACGTTGAGCTGCTCCGGAATCATCGCCGTCACGCGCATCTTGCCCCCGGCGTTGTAGCGTTTGACCTCGGCGAGATTCTGCTCGGGAATGGCAAACGTCACGTAGATCGGCGTGATCTGGTTGATGGTCACCAGAATGGGCACGTCGTTGGCTTTGGTCAGGTTGCCCGGGCGGACCAGCACGCTGCCCGTGCGCCCGTTGATCGGCGAGCGGATCTCGCAATACTGCAGATTCAGCCGCGCCGATTCGATGGCCGCGCGGTCGGCCTGCACCACGGCTTCCTGGGCCTCGGCGTCGGCGCGCTGCGTGTCGTACTGCAGCTTGGGCACGATGCCCTGCTCGAAGAGGTTCTGGTAGCGTTCGGCCAGCACGCGAGCGTTCTGCGCTTTGGCCTGGTCGCGGGCCAGATCCGCCTGCGACTGCTTCAGCGCCACTTCAAACGGGCGCTTGTCGATTTCGAACAGCAGGTCGCCCTTGCGGACGTCCTGGCCCTCCTGGAAGTGCACCGTCAGTACCGGGCCGGTCACCTGGGCCTTGAGGGACACGCTGGCCAGGGCCTCCACATTCCCGATGGCCCGCAGCTCGACCGGAACGTCCTTCTCCACCGCCTTGGCGACCACCACCGGCACGGCGGGTGCTGCCGGGGCCGCGGCCTGCTGCTTCCCGCAGCCGGCAAAGAGCAGCGCGGCGAGTCCCACACCCACGGCCGCCAGCGCGGGGCGCCTTACGGCTGCATAGCGCCGCCGGTCATTGCAAAAAAAAGTTGGCCGCTCTGCGGTCATGCATGGAATTGAGGGCATCATCTCGTTTTGGTATTGGATACGACTTGCACCGGGAACAACCGGATCTCCGTCTGTGTTTCCTGCGCGAACCTGCAGACACGGGGAGGTATTGTATCCTGTTGCACTTACTATCACATAGATGCGGCCAGCAAAGAACCGGTTACATGAAATCCGCCCCGGTACCCACGGGGCAGACCGCGGTGCTCCCGGAAGCCCGGCGCGCGCTTGGACATTCCTTTTCGCTCTTAACTTTTCATCGGCACTGCCCGGGCCAGCCCGTATTTCGGGGTGAGGTTCAGGATTCCGGAGCGAGGCGGCGGTATTTTCCCCGGAAAAAGAGCAGCGGTTCCCCGCCCTGGATTTCCGCGCTCTGCACTTCGGCGACGAAGATGGTGTGGTCGCCGGAAACGTGCGCGGCCACTACCTGGCAGGCCATCTGCGCGATCGTCCCTTCCACCAGCGGAATCCCGTTTTCCGTCCAGCGGTAGCGGATCCCCAGCCGCTCTTCGGCCTCGGGACTCTTCTCGCTCCGCGCGAAGTACCGGGAAAGATCCTGCTGCTCCGCGGCCAGCACGGAAATGCCGAAGCGCCGCTTTTTCTGCAGCAGCGGCAGTATCTTCGCCTGCAGGTCCACGCAGATCAGCACCAGCAGCGGCTCCAGGGACACCGACGTGAAAGAATTCGCGGTCATGCCATGGACCTGGCTCCGCGGCGGCGCCCCGGAACTGGCCGTGTCCTCGACGGTAACGACCGTGACGCCGGTGGCAAACTGCCCCAGGGCGCGGCGAAACTCTTCGGGTGTCGGTGGGTGTGTGCTCATTTGGGTTTTTCAAACCATACCACATGGCCCGCCCCGGACGCGAAACCCGGCGTCCAACAAGTGCGCGGAAGAAAACCCCGGCTTCGCGTATAATCGGTGATTCTTTTCGCGCCGCCGCGGGCTCTGCGGCGGCGGAGCAAAGAACCAAGGGAGAAAGCCATCATGTCACGCATCGTTTCCATTCTCGGCGGCACCGGACCCGAAGGTTCGGGACTTGCCTATCGCTGGGCGCGCGCCGGCGAACGCATCGTCATCGGCTCGCGCGACGCGCAGCGCGCCGCTCAGGCCGCGCAGCAGCTCAAGGCCCGCATCGGCCCCGCCGCCAGCATCGAGGGCGCGGACAACGCCGCCGCCGTGGCCCAGGGCGACATCGTGGTCCTCACCGTGCCCTTCGCCGGCCACGCCGCACTGCTGAAATCGCTCAAGGCCGCGTGGAAGCCCGGCGCCATCCTCATTGACACCACCGTGCCGCTGGCCGCCACCGTCGGCGGCCCCGCCACGCGCATGCTCGGCGTCTGGCAGGGTTCCGCGGCGCAGCAGACCCAGGAACTCGTCCCCGCGGGCGTCAGCGTGGCCGCCGCGTTTCAGAACCTCGGCGCGGAGATCCTGGCCACGGATGCCCCGGTGGATTGCGACGTTCTGGTGTGCAGCGACGACGAGAAGGCCAAGCAGGCGGCCTCCGAGCTGGCGCTGAAGATTCCCGGGGCGCGCGCGCTCAACGGCGGCAAGCTGGAAAACGCGCGCATCGTGGAATCGCTGACCGCGCTGCTGATCGGGCTGAATATCCGCTATAAGGTGCACAGCGCGGGGATTCGCTTCACCGGCCTGCCGCTGAAGTAGTTGACCGCTTCGCGGTCACACATGAAGTTGACCGCTTGCGGTCACGCGTGGAGTCGACCGCTTGCGGTCACGCGTGGAGTCGACCGCTTTGCGGCCACGCATACGGAAGAGCGGCCGCTACAGCGCCAGGAGCGCACGGGCGAGTTTGCGCTTCTGCGCGGGCGTGCGCATCACCGTGGGGATCACCGCCACGTCCATCCCCAGCGAGCGGATCGAGGTGGCCTGCGCCCGGTCCGCCGGATCCACCACCAGCGTTCCCGTGAAATCGGCGTAGAGCCGCGCCACGCCGCGCGCCGAAACTTCGTAGCCGAGCTGCCCCAGCATGCGGTCCGACGGGCCCTTCAGCGACTTCCCCCCGACGATCGGGCACACCGCAACGACGTCCTTCTTGCGCGCCTGCAGCGCCTCGCGCACTCCCCGCACCGCCAGGATCGGACCGATGCTGATGAGCGGATTGCTCGGGCAGATGATGATCCGCTGCGCCTCGCGAATCGCTTCCAGCACGCCCGGGGCGGGCACGGCCGTTTCCACGTTTTCGAAGCGGATGCCGCGCACCACCGGCTCGGCGCGGCGCTTCACCAGATACTCCTGAAAGTGCAGCGGCCCCTCGTTCGTATCAATAATCGTGGGCACCGGCTGGTTGGACATCGGCAGGATGCGCGACTTCACGCCCAGCGCGCGGCGGATCGCCTCGGCCGCTTCGGCCAGAGTCTTCCCTTCCGCGAGCAGCGCGGTGCGGTGAAGGTGCGTGGCGAGATCGCGGTCGCCGAGGTTGAACCAAGCCTCGCGGCCGTACGCGCGCAGCCGCTCCAGCGCGTGAAACGTCTCTCCCGGAAGGCCCCAGCCCTTCGCATCGTCCACGATCCCGGCCAGCGTGTAAGTAACGATGTCCAGGTCCGGCGAGATGCGCAGCCCGTGCAGGACGATGTCGTCGCCCGTATTCACGATGACGTCCAGCCTGGCCGGATCGCACTCCGCGTACAGGCCGAGAAGAAGCTTCGAGGCGCCCACGCCCCCGGCCAGCGCGGCAAGTTTCAGGGCGGGCCGCCGCCGCGCCCGCCGCACTTTCTTCCCGCGCGCAGCGCCGCTCATGCGTCCCCCTGCGCTACGGGCGTGCCGCCCCGCAGGGCCACGGCGTCTTCCCGCGCGTAGCCCGCGTCATCCGTAAGGCGCAGCGCGCGCTCGCGCACCGCCGGCGTGAGAAACTCCGGGCGCGCCAGATACTCGGGATAGAGCGCCAGGCGCTCGCGCAGCGTGAAGCCGCGCGCCGCGCTCTCCTGGCGCAGGCGCGCGATCTGCGGCCAGGCCGCTTCGGGATTGATGAAGTCGCGCGTCACCGGCGAAATGCCGCCCCAGTCGTTGATTCCCGCATCGAGCAGCCGCGGAAAATCGCCGTAGCTGAGGTTGGGCGGCGCCTGCAGGTTCATCTCCTCGCCGAGCACCAGCCGCGCGAGGGCCACGGTTCGCTGCATCTCCTCGAGCGTGGGATCGGGGTGCCCGGCCATGGGAATATCGGGCTTGGCGCGGAAATTCTGCACGATCACTTCCTGAATGTGCCCGTAGCGCTCGTGCAGCGCGCGGATCGCCAGCAGCGAATCCACGCGTTCTTCCGGAGTCTCGCCGATGCCGATGAGAATCCCCGTGGTAAAGGCCATGGACAGCCGCCCCGCTTCTTCGATGGTGCGCAGGCGCACCGCTGGAACCTTGTCCGGGGCTTCGGCATGCGGCCCGCCGTCGCGCACCAGGCGCGGGCTGACGTTTTCCAGCATCAAGCCCACGCTGGCGTTCGAGGCTCGCAAGCGCTCCAGCGCCGCGCGGTCCATCACCCCGGGATTGGCGTGCGGCAGCAGCCCGGTCTCTTCCAGCACCAACTCGCACATCGCCGCCAGGTAATCGAGCGTGCGCGCAAACCCCTGCCCGTGCAGAAACTCGCGCGCCTCGGGAAAGATGCGTTCCGGCTGGTCGCCCAGGCTGAAGAGCGCCTCCTTGCAGCCGGCCTCCCGCGCGGCCTCCGCCGCGGCCAGAACTTCCTCCGGGGTCATGAAGTGCGCGCCGGGCTCGCCGGGATCTTTGCGGAAGGTGCAGTAGCTGCAGTAATCGCGGCAGAGCGTGGTCAGCGGCAGGAAAACCTTTTTTGAAAAGGTGACGACGTTGCCCTTGCGCCGCGCGCGCACCCGGAACGCCGCGCGCAGCAGCTCTTCCGTGGGCGCCTGCGCGTAGAGAAGCAGCGCCGCCTCGCGCGCCAGTCCGCGGCCTTCGCACGCGCGCGCCAGCGCGGCATCCAGCGCCTGCTGGTTCGCCGGCTTGGCGCCCGGCTGCGCTCCGTTTTGCAGCTCCGTATTCATCGCATTTCGTTCAGCGGAAGAGGTCCTCGCGCGCCGGGCGGATGATCTTCGCCGCAGGCTCCGAGGCCGCCGCAAACGCATATCCGCGGATGACCACCGCCGGCACGCCCTCGGCCTTGCCCATCAGCAGCCCCGCCGCGGCGGCC
This sequence comes from Terriglobia bacterium, assembly GCA_020073585.1. Classification (GTDB taxonomy): domain Bacteria; phylum Acidobacteriota; class Terriglobia; order Acidiferrales; family UBA7541; genus Acidiferrum. Next base: position 33,867 of record JAIQEV010000013.1, on the reverse strand, counting down.
AGTTCATCGGCCACCGCCAGAATCGTAGCATGCAGGAGCTTGCCGGTGCGGTCGCGCTCCCCGCGCAGATCGCGCAGCACCGCGAGCCCCGCGGCGCCGATGGCCACGTTCACCAGGCCCAGCCGCCAGGCGCGCCCAAAGGTGTCGCTGATGATCACCGCGACGCGCTTCCTGGTGCGCTTGCGCAGCGCCGCGGCCAGCCGCTTCGCCGAAGCATCCGGGTCCCGCGGCAGCAGGGACACCACGTCGCGCCCCGGCACGTTGGAACGGTCCACGCCGGCATTGGCGCAGACCAGGCCGTGATGCGTTTCGACAATCAGCACATGCGCGCTCTCGCGCACGATGCGCCGCGTCTCGCTCAGCACCACCTCGACAAACCGCGGATCGCTGCGCAGCGTCTTGCCCAGCGCGCGCGCCGCCGCCGACGGCCGCACCTGCGCCAGGGCCACGATGCACCCCTCGGCCTTGGACACGATCTTCTGCGCCACGACCAGAACGTCGCCGTCTTCGAACGCCAGCCCTTGCTTCCGGGCGGCCCCGGCGATCGCCCCGGCCAGATCGTCGCCCTTGCGGATCTCCGGCAGCCCCGGCAAAGCGAGAAGCTGCACGCCGTCTTTCGGACGGAACGCGGCGGGAGCAGGTTTGGCGGGCGGGCGCATGGGAAAGTAAGAAAATTGTACGCGAGCGGCGGGCGCAATTCACGCGGGAAAACGCGCGCGAAAAAGAAAACGGGCGAGACGCCGGCTGAACGCCCGGCATCTCGCCCGCGGGTATCTCCGGCCCGCTAGTTCCGGTGATCGGAGCCCGGCGGCTTCGGCTGCGGCTTTTCCTCCGCCTTGCTCTTCTGCCGCTCCTTCTGTTCCTTCTCCTGTTGTTTCTGCTGCTGGCGTTGGGCCTGCTGGTCCAGCTTCTGCCGCTCGCGTTGCTGGCGTTCCTGCAGCTTCTGCTGTTCCTGCTGCTGCTTCTGCTGGAGCTGCCGCTGCTGCTCCTCGTGCCTCTGCCGCTGCTGCGTTTCGCGTTCGATCTGCTGCGGCGGCTTCGGCGGACGGTCCGGACGCTCGCTCGGGGGCGGCTGCTGCGGCCGCTCTTGGGTTCGCACCTGGGGAGCCTGCGTCGGCGGCGCCTGTGCCGGTGGACGCTGCGCCGCGGGCGGCCGGTCCTCGCGGATGCGCTCCGCGGGCGGTGGCGCCTGCGGTGCCGGTCTCACCGGCTGCGCCGGCCTTGCCGCTTCGGGCTGTGCGGGTTGCGCGGGAGCTTCCGGCGGCTTCACTGGCGGCCTCGCTTGCGGCCTTTCCGGGGGTGCCGGCCGCCCGGGTCGCGGCGGCGCAACCTTCTCGACGGGGACAGGCTTCGGAGCGGGCGGAGCGACGCGGACGTTCGCACGCGGAGCCCGCTCTTCGCCTGCCGGGCGAATTCTCCTCATCTGCTCCGGATCGAGCGGCCGCCCCTGGTTCTCCTGGAGCGCCTTTTGCTGCGCGGCGAAAGGCACGGGCCGCGGAGGAGGTGGCGTCTTGGCGACCACCGCGCGATTCTGCAGCCCGGCGGGCGGCCGGGCCACGTTCGCTCCTTCCGCGCCTGCGCCGAGGACGCTCCTCTGCTGTGGCGCAATGGCGGCCCCCGGGCTCACCGGAGCCCTGGCGGCCTCTCTCTCGTTCACCTGGACGTTATTTCGGGCCACCGGCTGCGCCGAAGCAAATACGTTCCGCGGCACGGCGGTCACCGCGCCGGGCGCGCCCCGGTTCACGTAGCGGATGTCCGTCTCCCTGTTCGCCGTGTAGTTGTTATAGACATTGGTGACATAAACGTTGTTGACCGTCGTGTTGGTCACGTTGACGTTCGTCACGTAGGTGGGGCTCACGCGATACGGCGGAATATAGACTTCACGCGGGCCCAGCGGGAACCACGCCACTCCCCCGCCCCTGCCAAACGTCAGCGTCAAGCTGAAGTGCGGTCCGCCCACCCAGGCAACCAGCGCGGGCGCATACACCGGCCGCACCACATACGGGCCCGGTATCCAGCCCCAGCGCCCGCGCCAATGGACCCAGCGGCCGTAGTGGAACGGCGCAAATCCCCACGGCGCCTCATCCACCCAGGTCCAGCCCCAGGGCGAGATCCACACCCAGTGGCCGTAGCGGTATGGCGCCCAGCCCACGACCACCGTGGTGGGCATCCAGATGTACCCGTAGTCGGGCGCCGCCACCCACTCGCCGTATTCGTCCAGATCTTCGTAGCCGATCACGTCCCGGGAGACGTAGCGCGTGGATATCGCGTGCTCCGCGCGGCGATCCCGGTCGCGGCACCACTCGTCGAAATCATCGTAGCCGCCCGCGTCGTCCACGTCGGCCGACAATTGCTCCGTGCCGGTAAAGGTGGCGCGCTGATCGGCATGCACGGTAAGCGCCTGGCCCCCGCCGGTCATTTCCCCATCCCCGCTGCGCACGGTGATAACGGTCGCATCGCCGGCTTCGTTGACCTCTATGCGGTATTCGCCGGCTCGCAGCAGCGTGAACGCCAGATTGGGCGTGTCCACCTCGAACATCTCGTCCGGATCGAGCTGCCGCAGGCGCACGTTGATGGCGCCTTCGGTCAGGCGGATCTGCACGATGCGGTCGCTCAAATTCAGGAAGCTGAAACCCGTTTCGCCGCTCAGCCGGATCGCGGCCGAACCCATGTGCAGCTCGGCGCGCGCGTCGCGTTCGGTCCAGAGCTTGTCTCCGGTCGTGATCGGCCGGTTGACGACCGCGGAGACCCAGTCGTCGGTTCCCGCGGGCTGGAAGGAGATCTGGCCTCTTGTGTAGCTCAGCCGGGCCACCCGGCCGGGGGGATCGTCCTCGTCCGCCGCTGCGCGCTGCGGCGCGAAAACTGCCAATAGCAGGGCGGCGCCGAACAGGCTCGCCCACTTCACCAAATGTTTTTTCATTTCGCTACCCTCTCGACGGCGCGCCTTCCCCCAGCAAGCCGTGCCATCTTTATTTGCCCGGGGCCGAGGCCGGAAGCGGCCTCCACAAGGACTTTAGCACCGGCCGGGAAAAGCGGCGCGTCTTTGCAGCCGCCCTTTTCTTGCTGCGCAAGTGCACCAGAACGCTCTCCGGACTCGCTGTTCATTTAACACCCGCTGGCACAAACAGTTGCAAGGGCACACCCCAGGCTGCGCAGGTCATTCGTCGAAACTTCTGTATTGGTTATGTTAGCGGTGGCTGCGGTCCGATCCACCCGAGCCGCGCGAAGACGGTGCCGAGGAACCCCGCGACCCGCCGCCGGAATTGCCGCGCGGCGCGGAGTAGCCGCCCCCGGAGCCGCCGTAACTGCGCGGCGGCGGTGCCGAGTACGAGCGCTCGCGCGGCGCGGAATACGTCCGCGGCGCCGAGTAGGTGTGCGGTGCGGGTGCCGAATAGCGCGGGCTATCCTGCACGCGCGACCCACGGTCATACGACGGCGCTGGGCGCGAGTACGCCGGCGGCTCGTACGAGCGGCTCGGCCGCTCCACTGACCGTTGCACCGGGCTGTTTTCATAGCGCGGTTGCGGCGCGGATCGGTCGTAGGACCGCCTATTTCCCGGCGACATCTGCGGCGCGGCGGAAGCGCCCTGCCGATTCAGCGCGCCCGCTCCTCGGTCCACGTTGCCCATGGGGCGGACGTCGGACACGCGAGAGGCGGAGCCGCCGCCCCGCGCCCACGGTGGACGATCGGCCTGGGTCGTGCTCCCCTCGCGCATGCGCGGCGCCACATCCGGCTGCGATGCCCGCGGCCGCTGGCTGTACCGTGCCTCATTCCCCGCGCTCGGAGGCACGCCGGAGCGCGTATCGCCCGAACCGCGCACTTGCCCCTGCGGCGCAATCATCGCCCCGCGGCTGTTCTGGCCGTAGCCCTGCGGCTTGTCCATCGCCAGCTCGCGCTGCCGCGCCGACAGCGGCGCCGCGTCCGGCACGCCGGAGCGTCCGCTCCCTGGCCCAACGGCGGGCCCCGCCTGGGGCCTGTTGCGCGGCCCGTCGGCCGGCGCCGCCATCGGCATGCGCGTCGCCATCCGCGTGTCCGCATTGGCCGGACGCACGGAGAGATTGCGTGCCGCCATGGAGGGCTGGTTGCGTGTGAAGACCGCGCGGTTCTCGATGCCCGCCGGCGGCATCGCCACCCGCGCCCCCGCCGAGGCCCCCAGCATGCTGCGCTGCGTCGGCGACGGCATGTTGCCCGCCGCGCGCGGGTTGACTTGCGCGTTGCGCAACGCCTCCGGGGTCAGGCGCAGCGCCGCTTGATTCGCGGCTTGGGCGTTGACGAAGGCGCTCCGCGGCACCGCCGTCACGGCATTGACGTCCCGCGCGTGCGCGTAATGAAAATTCCCTCCCCCGCTGCTATTGATGATGTTGATGTTGTTGATCGTGGTGTTGGTGACATTGACCCGCGTGATGTAGTTCGTGCTGGAGCGGTACCACGGATGGTACGGCTCGCCATAGCCCAGCGGGAACCAGCCCACTGCCCCGCCCCACCCCCCGCCGAATCCCACCGAAACGCCCCAGTGCGATCCGCCGATGAACGCCACCAGCGCCGGAGCATACACCGGCCGCACAAACACCGGCCCCGGGCACCAACCCCAACTGTCCCCGACATAGGCCCAGCGGCCGTAGTGGAACGGCGCAAAGCCCCACGGCTCGTAGTCCATCCAGGTCCAGCCCCACGGGCCGACCCACGACCAGTAGCCATAGCGATACGGCGCCCAGCCCACCGCTACCGCCGTGGGATACCACATCGGCCCGTAGCCCGGCACCTGGCGCCAGTAGCCGTAATCGTCCAGGTCCTCGTAGCCCACCATGTCGCGCGAAACGTAGCGCGCGGAAACCGAGCGCTCCTCGCGCAGGTCGCGTTCCATCGCCCAGCGGTCAAACCTGTCCGGGCGCGGCGTCGCGAACACGCTGTATTCCAGCTTCTCCGCGCCGCGGAATTCCGCGCGCTCGCCTTCGCGCACCTTGTAGCTGCGCCCGCCGGCGTTGATCTCGCCCTCGCCGCGGAATACGCTCACCCCGGTAAAGTCCCCGGCTTCGTTTACGTCCACGCGGAAGTCGCCCGCCCGGGTCACCGTAAACGCCAGGTTCGGCGTGTCTACTTCATAGAGATCGTCGCTGCGCAGTTCGCGCACCCGGAAATTGATCGCCCCTTCCGCCACGCGCATCTGCGTGGTGCGCTCGTCCAGATTGAGGAAGGAGAGCGCGGTGCTCCCGTCCAGGTGAATGGCTGCGGCGCCGGCCTGCAGCTCGGCCCGCGCGCCGGAGTCGGTCCACAGGCGGTCCCCGATGGTCACCGGCCGGTTGATCACCGCATTGCCCCACTCGCCCTCCCCGCCCGGCTGGAAGGAAACCGAACCATGCAGGTAGCTGATGCGCGCCACGCGCGTGGGGGGATCGTTTTCCTCCGCGCGGGCTGCGCTGGCCAAGCTCAGTAAACAGGCGAAACCTAGGATCGGGGCCAAAAACATGGCCGCCAGTGTCTTAGGGATGATGGCGTTCTTCATGGCGATCCCCCTCTTCTCGGCGCCAGACTGGGAGCAGCCGAAACGAGTATGTGGCGACTTCTATAAGGCTAAACACGGGCGGGGGAAAGAAGTTGCCGCCGAAAGGAGCCAGGAACCTAATAAATACAGGAAAAAGAAGGGGTTAGCCCAGCGAAATACTAGTACTTCCGGGCACGCTTCCCTAATTACCCTATCGCGCGCTCCCCGGCCCTAACTGCTTTCGCCAATCTGATAGCCCACCCCGCGCACCGTGCGGATGAGGTGTCGGGGGAACCCCTCGTCCACCTTGTGGCGCACATAATTTATGTACACGTCCACGACGTTGGTCAGCGTCTCGCCCTTCATGCCCCAGACCTGCTCAACGAAGAGCGCGCGGCTGACCGGCTGGCCGGCATGCTGCATCAGGAATTCCAGCAGCGCGAACTCCTTGGGAGTGAGTTCGATCGGCCGCCCCGCACGCTGCACCTTGCGCTCCACGCGGTCCAGTTCGAGATCCTCCACCTGGAGATGCGTGGAAACCGGGCGGCTGGCGCGGCGCAGCAGCGCGCGGACCCGCGCCGCCAGCTCCGCGAAGGAAAACGGCTTGCCCAGATAGTCGTCCGCTCCGGCATCGAGCCCGCGCACCCGCGCGTCCACGGGCGTATCGCCGGTAACGATCAGCACGGGCAGATCGGGTTTGCGTTCGCGGATGTGCTGCAGGACACCGAGGCCGCTCTCCCCGGGCAGCCCCAGGTCCAGGATGAGCAGATCGAAGAGCTGGCTTTCGGCGCGGCGCCGCGCTTCCAGGCCGTCGGATACCACCTCCACCGTGAAATGTTCCTGCTGGAGGCGGTCCTTCAGAAATTCCGCTAATGGCTGATCATCTTCTGCAACCAGGATGCGCATGGCTAGACACTTCTACCGGCAAGATTTTCTGGAAGGGGGGAACATCCCCAGTGTGGCCGCTTGCCCCGCGGAAGTCAACGCCGCGTGTCTCCGCGGACATCCGCCGCTAATCTCGGGGCGGCTTCTGCCGATATATCTAGAGTGCAGCGCCTCACCGGCCTGGCGCCCGGGCGTGTGGCTCCGTCCGCCCTGGCCATCGGAGAGCAAACGTCTATGCCCGGACTGGCACTTTCCATGATCGTGCGCGACGCCGCGCGCGACCTCGCCGCCTGTCTCGCCAGCGCGCGTCCCATTGTCAGCGAAATTGTCATCGCCGATACCGGCTCGACCGACGACACCGTCGCGATCGCCCGGCGCTTCGGCGCGCGCGTCCTCTCCATCCCCTGGGAAAGCCACTTTGCCGAGGCCCGCAATCGGGCTCTCGCCGAAGTCCGGAGCGACTGGGTGCTGGTCCTGGACGCCGACGAGCAGCTCGATGTCGCGGCCCGGCAACTCCTTCCCACGCTGCTCCAGCAGGAGCCCATCGCCGGTTTCCAGACCACCATCCGCAGCTACGTGCTGAGCCTCCAGGATCGCCTCTGGGACCGCACCGCCGTTCCCAACGACGGCCGCCTTCCCGACGCCAGGCCCTTTCCCGCCTATGTCGAGCACGAGCACGTGCGGCTCTTCCGCCGCAACCCCGCCTTCCATTTCGTCGGCCGCGTCCACGAAAGTGTGGGCCCGCGCATCCTCGATAGCGGCGGCAAGATCGGCCCTGCGGGCTTCTGCATTCATCACTTCGGCCTGGCCGTGGATGCCCAGCGCCGCGCGCGGAAGAACCTCCTCTACCGCGATCTGGGCCGCCGGAAAATCCAGGAGATGCCCTGCAATGCTCAGGCCCATCTCGAGCAGGGTTTCGTCGAGCTGGACGGCTTCGGCAACCTCCCCGAAGCTCTCGAGCTTTTCCACCGCGCGCTTACCCTCAATCCCAGACTCGGCGTGGCCTGGTTCTTCAGCGGGGTGACTCTCCTGCGCCTAGGCCGTCCTGCGGACGCCCTGCGTCCGCTCGAAGAGGCGGAACGCCGCGGCCACGCCACGGCGCTGGTCGCCGAAACGCGCGGCGACGCCTTCTACAGCGCCGGCGATTTCAGCAGCGCCTGCCGCTGCTACGAACTGGCTCTAAGCCGCGCCCCCGAACTTCCCTCGCTGGCCAGCAAACTGGGCCTCGCGGAAGTTCGCCTCGGCCGCCCCGGGACCGGTCTGAAACGCATCGGCGCCGCCGTCGCCACGGATCCGAAAACCAGCGACACCCACGACCGCCTGATTCTGGCCTTCGTCTGCCTGGATCGCATTGCCGACGCCGCCCTGGCCGCGGAAGTCAAGCTCGACACCATCGCCTCACCCGCCCCCGCTGATTTCCTGCGCGCCGCCAGCCTCGCCAATCGCCTGGGCCACTGGGTGCGTGCCGCGGCAGCCCTCGAGCGCGGCCTGCGCCTCCACCCTTCGGAACCCGCCCTAAAACAAGCTTTGCACGAAGTCACCACCACCGTTTCCGCCGCTTCGGCGGTCGCCGACGCCGTTTCAGGAGATTAACAGGCCTGCAACTTTTCCTTCCGCAGCTCGCGGGCTGCGGTGCGTGCGCCGGAAGTGCCATCAGGACCGCAGCGCCGCCGCATCGGGCTTAAAGCAGTTGATGCTGCAGCTGGCCCCTGTCCATGCGCACTCCTCCGCATTCCACACGCCCCAGGGTCGCGGCAACGGGCTGCAGGACCGCCTGCAGCCGGGCCCGCAGGCGGACCAGCGCCGCCGTATGGATCTGCGAGACCCGCGATTCACCGATGCCCAGAAGCGCCCCCACTTCGCTCATTGTCAGCTCTTTCAGGTAGTACAGCGCCACCACCTGCTGCTCCTTTTCGGCAAGCGCTTCCAGCGCCTCCGCGACCAGGGCCCGCATCTCCGACTCCAGGCACAGATGGAAGGGATCCTCTTCCGGCGAGCTGGCCAGCGCCACCGCGGCGTCCTCTCCCGGGCCGTCTTCCGTTTCCCGGTGCAGGCTGCCCAGTTCCAGTCCGCGCAGATCGCCGCGCAGACGCTGGAATTGGGCCAGCGGCATGCCCAGGTTCTGCGCCAGTTCCGGCTCCTGCGGCGCGCGTCCCAGTTCCGCGGCCAGATCCTGCTGCGCCTGCTCGATGCGCCGCGCCTGCCGCCGCAGATTCCGCGGGCTCCAGTCCATCTGCCGCAGGCTGTCGAGAATCGCCCCGCGGATGCGGAACCTCGCATAGGACTTCAACTGCACTTTCTTCCGGGGATCGAATTTGTCCACCGCGTCGATCAGGCCGAGCATGCCGGCGTGCACCAGGTCGTCCAACGGCACGTGCGGCGGCAGGCGCTCGTGAATGCGCCGCGCGATGTAGCTCACCTCGGGCAGGTGCTCGAGCAACAATTGCTGGCGCTTGGCCGAATCCCGCGCGCCTCCGTGCGTCTCCGAATGGCTTGGACTTTTCATCGCTGCGCGCCTTTTCCTGAATGTCCCGGAGGTTTTCGTCCGTCGGCTGCGGCGCCGGCTTTGCCCATCCCGGCGCTGCGGCAGGCAAACCTTTCCGCCTGCAGACATGCCGGATAAGTGCGTTTTCAGCGCCAAACTCGCCGCAGAAAACGCTCTGAAAGGACACTACTTAATGAGAGCGCGCAAACTCCCGCTGTCCCACCCGGGAACAGCGTCACTCTGGCGGCACATCTTCATTTCTTGGAATTTCCTTATTTACAATTCTGGCGGCATCTCCGTTGCCGGCTCAGGGCGTATGAAAGCTCCGCACTCATCGCTTCCGCCGGCGCAAATAGGCGGTCCGCTGTAACTCCCTCGGCGGGCTGCACGATTATCGGGAACTTCGGACAGGTTTTGCGGGCCGCGTATTCCGGCTAGGCCGGAAGGGGCATTTCACTTCGGAGTGCGCAAGGAAAATGGAAAGTTTCTTACCAGTCGCGGAGAACTAACTGAGGAAAGTCTTGCCCAGCGTTGCCGTACGCCGTTGGAACGTCATCTCGCAGGTACCCTTACCGCAAGGAAACTGAAAGAGAATGCGGTGCCCTGGAGCAATCTTGGCCCGCGGACGCTCCTTCCTGTCGGCCAGCACCAGCCACTCTCCGATCACCACGTAACTTCCTTCCCGCCCGTGGATCTCATACCGCCCATCCTCGGTCAGCAGCAGCGGCCGGCTCTTGCACGGCACCGCCTTCCCCCGAACCTTGGCTCCCACGCACTGATAGCGCCCGGATACTTGCGCATGGGCACGGCTGCACGGCGCCACCAGAAAAAGAGAGGCGCCGAGACCAGCGAGGATAATCAAGGCGAGCCGGGGCATGGGAAGGCAGACCTCCGTGCCGAGTCGCAGCTTCCCGCGTGTGAACCCGGACACCAGACATAGTGCAAGGCCCGTTCCACACTGGCCCGCAACTATCTGCTTTATTCAAAACGGCTTAGAAATACACCGAAGATTCGCTGCCGCCCGCGCAGCGGAACAGTGCTTCCTACCGGCATACTACGGGAAACCATTTGCCCTCTCCCGGGCCATTCCGGTCCCGGCTCCTACTCCACCGGCAGTTCCGTCACGGCCGCTCCGTCCTTGCGCGGGTCTGACGCCCCGTAGTTCACCCCCGCGGCAAAATCCCGCAGCACCGCCTGCCCCCCGCCCACCACGCTCCCCGCAAACGCCCCGCGCAGCTCGATCTGGTGGCCCTTGGCGGCCAGCTCGCGCCGCTCCTTTTCCGCGAAGCGATTCTCCATCGCCACATCGCAGCCCTCGAACGTGTACTTGCTGAACCGCGGCGCTTCCAGCGCCGCCTGTATGTTCATCTTGAAATCCACCACGTTGGCCACGAACTGCGCGTGCGCCTGCGACTGGTTCCACCCGCCCATGATCCCGAACGCCATCCGCGTCGCGCCCTTCTCCGCGAACGCCGGAATGATCGTGTGCAGCGGCCGCTTCCGCCCCGCCAGCGCGTTGGGCGTCCCCGCCTCCAGATTGAATAGCGCCCCGCGGTCTTGCAGCGCAAATCCCGTCCCCGGCGCCACCATCCCCGACCCGAAATGCTCGTAGTTGCTTTGGATCAGCGACACCATGTTCCCCTCGCGGTCCACCACGCTCAGGTACGTCGTCTCGCTTCCCCCGCGCATCTCTCCCGCCCCCACTTTGCAATTGGCGTGCTCCGCATCGATCCGCTTCGCCCGCTCCGCCGCCCAGGCCTTCGACAGCAGCGTCGCCACCGGCAGCTTCTGTCCTCGCGGCTCCCCGATGTACCGCGCCAGATCCGCGTACGCCAGCTTCTTCGCCTCGATCATCGCGTGCAGCGCTTTCGCCGTGCCGAACCCGTACTCCCCCAGCGGAAACGTCTCCATGATGTTGAGCATCTCCAGCGCCGCCAGCCCCTGCCCGTTCGGCGGCAGCTCGTACACCGTCCACCCGCGGTACGTCGTGGCAATCGGCTCCACCCATTCGCTGGAATATTCCGCCAGGTCCTCCGCGGTCATCGTCCCGCCGTGGCTCTTCATCGCCGCCAGAATTTTTTTCGCGATCGCCCCCTTGTAAAACGCGTCGCGCCCCTGCTCCCCGATCTGCTGCAGCGACCACGCCAGATCCGCATTGCGAAACACTTCCCCGATCCGCGGCGCCCGCCCCTGCGGCAGATACGTCGCCGCGGCGGCTTCGTCCTTCTGCAGAAGTTCAACAGACTGACCCCAGAAGCCGGCGGTCAGCTCCGTCACCGGAAAACCCTCCTGCGCCGTGCGCACCGCCGGCCCTAGGTCCTCCCCCAGCTTCTTCCGCCCGAATCGCTCCGCCAGTTTCTGCCAGCCATCCACCACGCCCGGCACCGTGATCGCCTGCACACCGAACCGCGGCATCTCCGTAAATCCCTGCTGCCGCAGAAATTCGATGCTCAGCCCCTTCGGCGCCCACCCGCTGGCGTTCAATCCATAGAGCTTCCCGCTCTTCGCGTCGTAATAAATGACGAACAGATCCCCGCCGATACCGTTCATCATCGGCGCCACCACTCCCATCATGGCGTTCGCCGCGATCGCCGCATCCGCCGCGTTGCCTCCGCGCTCCAGCATGCGCGCCCCGGCCTGCGCCGCCAGCGGCGATTCCGCCGCCACGATCCCGTTGCGCGAGATCACCATCGACCGCCCCTGTTCCCGGTCCTGCCCGTTCGCCATCGGTGTCACCGCCATCCCCGCCGCCAAGCACAGCAAAAGAACCAGCCTGCGAGAGTTATCCATGTTTCTCCTCCGCCCCTTGAACGGCGCTTCGCATTCTACATCCGTCACGCAAAAATGCCGGGCGCCTTCTCCATCTTCCAGCCTCCAGCAATCACCGCCGCCTGCCATCCGCCTCCCCTGCACACCTCGCGCCGGAACGTTTGGCAATTCCCCCCGCAACATCCTAGAATTGACGGAGGCGGCAAGGCCCGCTCCACGCCGCGCCTTCTTCGTCCCGGAGTCACCGCCAGTGTCGAAGCAACGCACATCCGCGCCGGTCGCGCACCAGCCCGGCGCACCTGCGCCACACAGGAAATCTCCGCTCGACTCTCAGATCGACGCGCTCCTTCGCGGCCGCAACGCCGATCCCTTCGCCCTGCTCGGCCCGCATCCCGCGGCGGCTCCCGCCGACCACGCCTGGTCCGTGCGCTTCTTCCTTCCCTGGGCCGAGGAAGCCAGCGTCCTCGTGGAAGGTGCCGCGCGCGCCATCCAAGCCCGCCGCCTCCGCCCCGAAGGCTTCTTCGAAGCCCGCATCGCCGATCCCCCGTCAGGCGCCCTGCAGCCTGCCGCCTACCGCATCCTCTACCGCGCCAACTTCGGCGAATCCTTCGAAATCCACGACCCCTACGCCTTTCCCTTCCTCCTCTCCGACCTCGACCTGCACCTCATGGGCGAAGGCCGCCACTATGACACCTACGAAAAGCTCGGCGCGCACTTGCACACCGTCGCCGGCGTTTCCGGCGTGCACTTCGCCGTCTGGGCTCCCAGCGCCCGCCGCGTCAGCGTCGTCGGCGACTTCAACCGCTGGGACGGCCGCGTCCATCCCCTGCGTCCCCGCGGCTCCTCCGGCATCTGGGAGCTCTTCGTCCCCGGCCTGGCCGAAGGCGCCATCTACAAATTCGAAATCATCTCCCCCGCCGACGAGCTCCTGCCCCTCAAAGCCGATCCCTACGCCTTCCGCTCCGAGCTTCGCCCCAACACCGGCTCCGTCGTCGCCCGTCTGGACACCCACCCCTGGGCCGACGCCGAGTGGATGCGCCAGCGCGAGCGCAAGAACTGGCTCGAATCCCCCATCGCCATCTACGAAGTGCACCTCGGCTCCTGGCGCCGCGTCCCTCACGAAGAACACCGCTGGCTCACCTATCGCGAGCTCGCCGACCAGCTCATCCCCTACGTCCGGGAGATGGGCTACACGCACATCGAACTGCTTCCCGTCATGGAGCACCCCTACGACGGCTCCTGGGGCTACCAGACCCTCGGCTATTTCTCCGCCACCACCCGCTACGGCTCCCCCGCCGACTTCATGGAGTTCGTGGACCGCTGTCACCGCGCCGGCATCGGCGTTCTTCTCGACTGGACTCCCGCCCATTTCCCCCGCGACGAGCACGGCCTCGCCTTCTTCGACGGCTCCCATCTTTACGAGCACTGCGACCCCCGCAAGGGCGCGCACCCCGATTGGGGCACCCTCATCTTCAACTACGGCCGCAACGAGGTGCAGAACTACCTCATCTCCAACGCCCTCTTCTGGCTCGACAAGTACCACATCGACGGCCTGCGCGTGGACGCCGTCGCCTCCATCCTCTACCTCGACTATTCCCGCAACGAAGGCGAATGGATCCCCAACGAATTCGGCGGCCGCGAAAATCTCGAAGCCATCGCCTTTCTCAAGCACCTCAACGAAGTCGCCCACTCCCGTTTCCCCGGCGTCCTCACCATCGCCGAGGAATCCACCTCCTGGCCCGGCGTCTCCCGCCCCACCTATCTCGGCGGCCTCGGCTTCAGCCTCAAGTGGAACATGGGCTGGATGAACGACACCCTCAAGTACTTTTCCGCCGACCCCATCCACCGCAAATTCGAGCACAACAACCTCACCTTCTCCATGCTCTACGCCTTCAGCGAAAACTTCATCCTGCCCTTCTCCCACGACGAAGTCGTCCACGGCAAAGGCTCCCTGCTCCACAAAATGCCCGGCGACATGTGGCAGCAGTTCGCCAACCTCCGCCTCCTCTTCGGCTACCAGTACGCCCACCCCGGCAAAAAGCTCCTCTACATGGGCGGCGAATTTGCCCAGCGCTCCGAGTGGACCGAAGCGGCCAGCCTCGACTGGCACTTCCTCCACTACGATTCCCACCGCGGCCTCCAGAAGCTTGTCGCCGATCTCAACCGCCTGTACGCCTCCGAGCCCTCTCTCCATCAGGTCGAATTCGACTGGCACGGCTTTCAGTGGATCGACTGCCACGACGCCGACAACAGCGTCCTTTCCTTCCTCCGCCTCGCCAAAAACCCCCGCGACCTCATGGCCGTCGTCGTCAACTGCACCCCAGTCGTCCGCGAAGCCTATCGCATCGGCGTGCCCCACTCCGGCTTCTACCAGGAGATCCTCAACACCGACTCCGCCACCTATGGCGGCTCCAACGTCGGCAATCACGGCGGCGTCCCCGCCTCCTCCGACCCCTGTCACGGCCACCCCTTCTCCCTCTGCGTCACCCTCCCGCCCCTCGCCGCTCTCTTCTTCAAGTGGCAGCCGTAGCTTCCCCGTAGCGGTCACCCGCATATATCCCGGCGCCATCGCCGGACTGCGGCTTCAGCCGCGGAGCACACTTCGCCCGCGTTGCCACTCGGGCCTGCTTATTCCATTTTTGCGTGCGATAACTTCGAGGTCTTCAACGAGGGAGAAAGCAACCGCAACCCGGCTTCAACTCTTCATCCGCAGGATCAACCCGTACAGCGTAAACCCCAGCCCGGAGAGAAACAGCAACGGTGTGAGGTATTCGAACACCACCGGGTTGATCGGAATCGGCAGACTCAGCGAGCTATAGCCCCCGGCAAAGAAATGCACCACCGCGGCCAGCAGCATGTACAGCAGCCCCCGCCGCACTTCCCGGCGCCCGTCCGACCCGGCAGGCGCGCTCGGCGCCGCAACTTTCTTGAGTTCCGGCAGCGCCTCGCGGCAATAGGGACACGCGGGACGCGGCCCGGTCACCATCTTCCCGCAATACACGCATTGCCGCTTCATATCGGCCTGGCTCTGCCACGAAGGACTCATCTCGTACCTGCCGCCTTTCCAGCCGAAGTCGTTTCCGCGCCCATGCCCGCCTGCGCCGCGTGCCCTGCTCCCGAATCCCGAGCAAGTTCTAGCCTAGGTTCGCCCCGCCGAATCCGTCAAGCTTCCTCGCGCCGGAGAGTAAACACACCTCCGCCTCGTGATCACAACCTGATGTTGAATTTTTTTAGTGAAAGGCGCGCGGCAGCGCGTCCCGATCCACACCCGCTCCGCCGCCCCGCGGCCGGACTAGTGTCCCGCCGCGTCCGTCGACGGGATAAAGTACACTTCCTCGCTCATCGTCTCTTTCTTCCACCCCGCGCGCTGCAGGATTCCCCGCCCGTGGTCCACCATGCTCGGATGCCCGCACAGGTACGCGCTGGTCTTTTCCGGGTCCAGCCTCCACTTGTCGGTGTACTTGCGGATGACGTCGTCCACCCGCCCCGTCTCCCCCTTCCACGAGTGGTCTTCCCACGGCCGGCTCACCGTCGCCACGTACTTCAGCCACGGCACTTCCGCCGCGATGCTCTCCAGCTCGTCGCGGAACCCGAATTCGTTCGAGTGGCTCGCCCCCTGCAGCAGGTAAAAGTGGTGGTCGCCGGGCGCCTTCCCCTTCTTCCAGTCGTGATGAAACGTCCGGATGTAGCTGACAAACGGCGCCACCCCGGTCACCGTCGCCAGCAGCAGGTGGTGCGTCCGCCCGCTCTTCACGTCCAGCGTGAAGCGGCCCTTGGCGATGCGCCGGATGTTTAGCGTCTCCCCCGGTTTCTTGTCGTAGAGGTGCGGCGTCAGGGTCCCCTCGTGCACCAGTTCGATGAAAAACTCCAGATCCTGCTCGTATGGCGAAGACGCGATCGAATATGCCCGCTCGATCAGCTTCCCGTTCTTCTCTTCGCCCAGCGTGGCGTACTGCCCCGCCACGTAATGGAAATTGCCCCCGGGGTGCACGCGCATCACCCACAGGTTCGGGGAGAGCTCCCTCCGGCTCACGATCTTGGCCTTGTAGTGTTTCTCCGATGACTGCGTCATGACCTGGTCTCCTGGCCGCCAAAGAATCAGAAATCCTACCAAAAAAAATCGCGGGCGGAGCATTTATTTGCCCCGCCCGCAAAATATTTTTTACCTTTCTCGGTCCTGGCCTGGCACGCCCTTTTTGAGGCTTCCTGTATTCTGGTCCTTTAGCCTATTCGTACGCCAGCGCCACGACTGGATCGTAGCCCGCCGCACGCATCGCCGGATACACCGCTCCGGCGGAAGCCCCCAGCAGCGCCAGGGCAATCGAGGAAAACACCCAGCCCGGGGAGATTAGAATCATCAGACTCGGCGAGGTCTGCTTCAGCACCGCCTGTGCCACAAACGTGATCGCGATGCCCAGCGCGCTCCCGCTCACCGCGATGACCAGCGTCTCCGTGAGCAGCAGCCGCACGATGTCGAAACGCGCGAAGCCCAGCGCCTTCAGTATCCCGATCTCCCGCGTGCGCTCCTGCACCATCGTGTGCATCGTCAGCAGCACCACCAGGAAGCTGATCACCAGCCCCAGCCCCACCATCGTCCGGATAAACGGTTTCAATTCCGGCAGCTTCGAGGAATTCATCAGCGTCACGTATTCCGTCGTCGAGCGGATGCTGTTCTTCGGCAGCAGCTTCACGATCGCCGCCCGCGTCCCCGCCGTGTCCCCCTTGCTGCGCACGTAGAACATGGACACCTTTTTCTCCGCGCTGGCGATGTCCTGCGCCGTGCGCAACGGCACGAAGAACCGCGCCCCCTTCCCGTGCGCCACGATCCCCGAAATCCGGAAGTTGTGATTCAGCAGCGTGATCGCGTCGCCCGTCTTCAGATGCTTGGTCTGCGCCACGATATCGTCGGCCAGCGCCTCGTCCGCTCCCTCGAATGGCCGCCCTTCCCGGTACAGGAATCCCTGGCTCAGCGCGTTGAACCGCCGGTAGTCGAT
This sequence comes from Terriglobia bacterium, assembly GCA_020073585.1. Classification (GTDB taxonomy): domain Bacteria; phylum Acidobacteriota; class Terriglobia; order Acidiferrales; family UBA7541; genus Acidiferrum. Next base: position 17,252 of record JAIQEV010000013.1, on the reverse strand, counting down.
CCCGTACACCACCGCGAACTGCTTCTGATCCATCAGGATCAGCGTCGGCGCCACTTCATCCACCCCGGGCAGCTCCGCGATCGTCTCCCCCACCGATTCCTGCATCACCGCGCTCGAGAGCGCGAAGAAAATAGAGGAGTTGGGCGGCTGCACCAGGATGTCCGCGCCCACCCCTTCCACGCGTTTGCCCCATTCTGAGACAACGCCCGAAGTCAGGCCCACAATCATCAGCACCAGAATCACTTGAATGGCGATTGCCATGACGGCCAGCGCGGAGCGCAGCGGCCGGGCCAGCAGATTGCCCCATAGCATCTGGAAGCGCGAGAAGTACACTTCGGTCTGTTCAGCGTCCATATGTAGGCGTGACCCCAAAGCGGTCCACGCGAATCTGTGCGCTACTCTAACACCCCTGTTTCGAACGGGTCAAAAAAACCGCGGGCAAAAAATGTCACGGAGCGCCCTCTGTGCAAGCCGCATGCCGAATCGCCGCAGCACATTTCTCTCCGCTTACAATTTGCACACAAGTGTTGAAAACCGTGTGGAAAAGCACGCTGCGCTCGCGCTAACTCTACGCGCATCAATGCCCTGATGCGGTTTGCACAATTTGCGGGCAATACGGATGCGGAAAAGTTGCACCGTGGAACAGTCAGGAACCGGACAATCCAATCCACTAAGAAAAAAATCGCCGCGCACCGCCGCGCTATTTTCTCCGTTCAACTCTTTCACTCTTCGGCTCTTACTCTCGGGATCTCTGCGGCTTTTCAGTACCAGCGTGGCGGTTTTTCGAGGTGGATCTGAATGGTCTGCTGCGCATCGGTGATCGTGAACCAGCGTCCGTAGGTCTTCCAGCCTTCCGCAATCACCTGGATCAGCACTTTGCCGAGCGGCGCGTCGGGCACGTGCGTGATGCCGTCGCGGTTGGTCTTGACGTTCAGCTCGTATTTCTTGTCCTTGATGAGCTTGCGCTCGATGACGAACTTCACGTACACGCTGGCATTTTCCACGGGCACGTTGTTCTCGCCGCCGGTAACTTCGATGGTCAGGCGGTTCTGCGCCGCGGGCGCCGGCGCTTTGCCCTTGCCCGGCGCCGGGTTCTTCTCCTGCGCGCGCCCCGCGCCGGCCGCCAGGGCTAGGGCCAGGACTCCCAGAATCATGATCGTGAAACAGAGAAAAGACCGTCGCATGTGTTGGACTCCATCCTCTACGCCCGGGCTACCCAGGTCAAGTGCCGCCTCTACTCTTTTCGGATGCTCCCGGGAGCGTGCCGGCTGCTTGCCCGCGGGCCTCGTCCCTCTCGATCTCTGATTGCGCCGGATTTGCGGGCAGCCGGGCGGCCTGCTCGCGCCGCCGCACAGGCCAAATCGGCCCACGGCCCCTTTTCCCCGGCAATTGACTCCCCGCGTGGGCTCTTGTAACTTCACTTGACTCTGCTCGTCCGAAAACTAAGCGGGCTTGCGAGCCTGCACACCCCGGACGCTCCGCCATTTGCGGTTCTGAGAACGCGCCTTCGCGCGCCGGGTGTCGCAACGCAAGGAGAACACCATGGGCTTTGCCACAGATGCCATCCACGTCGGCCAGGAGCCGGATCCCTCCACCGGAGCGGTTGTCGCGCCCATCTACCAGACCTCCACCTACGTGCAGCAGGAGTTCGGCAAGTACACCGCCGGCTACGACTACGCCCGCACCAACCATCCCAACCGCAAGGCCCTCGAGCGCTGCGTGGCCCAGCTCGAAGGCGGCCAGAGCGCCTACGTCTTCTCCTCCGGCATGGCCGGCATCGACGCCGTCTTCCGCCTGCTCCGTCCCGGCGACCACGTCGTCGTCTCCGAGGCCGTCTACGGCGGCGTCTATCGCCTCGCCACGCAGCTCCTCGTGCAGTTCGGCCTGGAATTCAGCTTCGTGAACACTTCCTCGCAGGACCAACTGGCCGCGGCCCTGCGCCCCAGCACCAAGATGATCTACCTCGAGACCCCCACCAACCCCACCATGATTCTTTCCGACATCGCCGCCACCGCCGCTCTGGCCAACGCTCGCGGCGTCACCCTCGTCGTGGACAACACCTTCCTCAGCCCCTACCTGCAGAATCCCCTGGCCCTCGGCGCGCACATCGTGGTCCATTCCATGACCAAGTACTTGAACGGCCACAGCGACGCCACCGGCGGCGCGGTCGTCCTCACCCGCCCCGCCGACGCCGAGAAAATCTACTTCATCCAGCGCTCCGCGGGCTCCGGCCTCGCCCCCATGGACTGCTTCCTCGTCTCCCGCGGCATCAAGACCTTGGCCGTGCGCATGATCCAGCACAGTGTCAACGGCATGGCCGTCGCCAAGCACCTCGACGCCCACCCCAAAATCAAGAAGGTCTTCTACCCCGGACTGCCCTCGCACCCCCAGCACGAACTCGCCCGCAAGCAGCAGAAGGGTCCCGGCGCCATGCTCTCCTTCGAACTGGGCTCCGCCGAAGCCGCGCGCGCCCTGCTCAACAACGTCAAGCTCTGCTCCCTCGCGGAAAGCCTCGGCGGCGTCGAGACCCTCATCTCCCACCCCGCCTCCATGACCCACGCTTCCATCCCCGCCGAAATCCGCCAGAACATCGGCATCACCGATGGCTTAGTCCGCCTCTCCGTCGGCATCGAAGACGTCGCCGACATCATCGCCGACCTCGACCAGGCCCTGATGTACATCTAGCCCCAGTAGCACAGACTTCAGTCTGTGCCCGCGTATAAAAATGCACAGCTTGAAGCCCGTACCGCCGATGTTCCTTATTCGTCACCGCGGAACACCCTTCACGCTCCCGCCCAGCCAGCGCAGATATTCGCGCGAACCCGCCACAATCGGCACCGCGATAAATTCCGGCACCTCGTAGCTGTGCAGCCGCTGCACTTCCCGCTCCAGCTCGCGCAGCCGCTTCGCCGTCGTCTTCATCACTAACAGAAACTCGCGCGCCCGCTCCACCTTCCCTTTCCAGCGATAGATCGACTCCACCGGCGCGCTCACGATATTCACGCACGCCGCCAGGCGCGCCTCCACCACCCCGCGCGCAATCCGCCGCGCCTCCGCCAGCGATCCGCACGTCACCAGCACCACACGGTTTTGTCCTCCGGCGATCATCGTTTCCCTCCGTCTCCCGCGAACAGCGCTTTGGGCTTGCCGCGCGGCAGGCTAGAATAGCCGGGCATGGCTGCTTCCCCCATCAAGTTCGGCACTTCCGGGTGGCGCGGGCTGATCGCGGACGATTTTACTTTCGCCAACGTGCGCCTCGCCGTCACCGCCATCGCCGAGCACGCCAAGAGCCGCGCGCAGCGCCCCACGCTGCTCGTCGCCTGCGACACGCGATTCTACTCCGAAGAGTTCACCAGCCTCGCCGTTGAAGTGCTCCAGCAACACGGCATCCGCGTCTTGCGCGCCAGCACCTTCGCGCCAACCCCCGCCGTGGCCCTCGAAATCATGCGCCGCAAACTCGATGGCGCCATCAACTTCACCGCCAGCCACAATCCCGCCGAATACCACGGCCTGAAATTCTCTTCCGCCGACGCCGGCCCCGCGCTCCCCGAAATCACCAAAGACATCGAAGCCCGCGTCGCCAAGCTGGCCGCCTCCGGCAGCGTGCCTCCCCCGAAACACCGCGGCAAATCCGCGCCGCCCGCCGCGGAAATCGTTTCTCTCGCCGAGCCTTTCCTCCAGCGCATGGATGAGCTGGTGCGCTTCGACGTCATTCGCAAATCCGGCATGAAATTCGTTGTCGATCCGCGCCACGGCAGCGGCATCGGCTACCTCGACCGCGCGCTCGCCGCGCACGGCATTCCCGTGCAGGCTATCCACACCACGCGCGACGTCCTCTTCGACGGCAAAGGCCCGGACGTCTCCGCGGAAATTCTCGAGCCCCTGAGCCACGCCGTGCGCGAAGCCGGAGCCACCGCGGGTCTGGCCACCGACGGCGACGCCGACCGCTTCGGCATCGTGGACCGCGACGGCGCCTGGATCTCCCCCAATCACATTCTCGCGCTCCTCTACGACTACGTTTGCGAGACCTGCGGCTGGAACCTGGCCGCGGCGCGCAGCGTGGCCACCTCGCAGATGATTGATGCGGCCGCGACGGCCCGCGGGCAGAAAACTTACCAGACGCCTGTCGGTTTCAAATACATCGGCCAGCTCATCCGCGAAGACAAGATCGCGCTGGGCGGCGAAGAGAGCGCCGGGCTCTCCATCCGCGGGCACATCCCCGAAAAGGACGGCATCCTGGCCTGCCTGCTCGTCGCGGAGATGACCGCGGCGCGCGGCGCTTCGCTCGGCGAGCAGATTCGCGCGGCGTTCCGCAAGCTGGGGCGCGAATTCTGGCCGCTGCGCCAGAATCTGCATCTCAGCGAAGAAGAAAAGATTCGCGCCCTGGCCAGGATCGGCGCGGACACGCGCACGCTGGCCGGGCGCAAAGTCGCGAGCATCGACCGCACCGACGGCGCGAAATTCGTCTTCGACGACGGCGCGTGGATGCTCTGCCGCATGTCCGGCACGGAGCCCCTGCTGCGCATCTACACCGAGACGGACGGCGCGGACGCCTCGGCGCGCCTGGCGCGCGACGCGGCCCACTGGCTGCTGAAGGAGTAGCGCGCCATGGCCCTCCCGGACAACCTGCAAGCTTTCCTGCAACGGCACCTGCGCACGTTCCTGGGCCTGGTTGTCGTGCTGCTGCTGATGGACAACATTTTCGGCACGCACGGCTTTCTGGCCATGCGGCGCACCCAGAAAGAGATCGCCGCGCTGAAGAAAGAGCTGCAGCGGCTGAACGACGAGAACCAGCAGCTTGCCGGGCAGGTCAAGGCGCTGAAGAGCGACCCGCAGCTCATCGAAAAAATCGCCCGCGACGAACTGGGCCTGGCGCGCCCCGGCGAAGTGATTATCCGGATCCCACAGCAGCCCGCGAATTCTTCCAGCGCGCCAGGAAAACCATAAGGCGATCCTTTTTCAGGCGCGTGCGCGCCAGCGACAGCGCCAGCATGGCCAGAAAGATGACCAGCAGGCCGGCGCTGGCCTGCGCGATGGAACACTTCCCCTTGGGCAGGATCGAGAAGCCCCCGTACACGAATTCGATGTGCACCCAATAGACCAGCAGCGAAGTATTGCCAAGCTGCACGATGGGGCTGAAGCCTTTCAGCGCCAGGCCCCAGCGGCACCACGCGTAAACCAAAAACAGAATCAGCAGCAGCAGGCCGCAGCGCATGAGGAAAAAGTTGGGGCTGGTGTGCCAGTAGTCGTAAACGGCGTAGAGGCGCACGGGCGCGCGATCAAAAAAGATAGAAAGCAGAGAAGCGAGAATGCCTGCCCCGCCGAGAGCGGCGACGACGGCGGCTTGTCTCTTCTTCGCGTACTCGGAAAAGAGCAGAAAACCGGCGGTGAGACCCGCGAAGGCGAATGCCGCCCAGGGGAAGAGCGGGAAGAGCCAGGGCTGCGGCTCCTTGAAGATGTGCACGCCGTTGACGTAGGACTCCAGGAACCACGGAAGCCAGCGGAGGCGGTGCGTGGTCCACAGCGGCGGGGTGACCAGAGCCACCAGCGCAGCCGCGGCCAGCGCGGCGAAAATGTTGCGCAGGCGCACGCTCGCGGCCGTTCCCGCGAGAGATAGCGCGCCCGGCGCGGCCGCCGCGGCCACCCAGCAGAGCACGCCCATCAGCATCATGGAGAGGCCGATGATGTTCAGGACGTCCACGCGCAGGAGATCGGTCCACGGCGCCGAGGGATAGCCCAGGGCGAATTCCTGCACGCGGAAGAGCAGGCCCAGGCCGAAAATCTCCGCGCCGCGCCGGATGGTCGCGCGGGCGACGGCGTTGCGGGCCACGCTCTTGGCGCGAAGGCGCTCCGTCACCAGCGCGAAGGAAACGCCGGCGAGAAAGACGAAAAGCGGCGCGGGAAACGTGCCGCCTAGTTGCGACCACAGAAAGAATGCTGATTTGCGCGCGGCCGGGCTCAGCCAGGAATCGTAGGCGTGCGTTTGAAACATGAGCACGCAGGCGAGGCCGCGCATCCAATCAATGTAGGCGAGGCGCTGCGCGGCGGTCTGCGCCGGGGTTGGGATTGGTCCGCTCATTTTCCGCTCATAGGCCCGCTTGGTTCTGTGCGATACACTAACGTACTTTGTCGCCCTCGCGTCAACCCGGTGCGCAACTTCCCACTCTGGCCGGCCTCGGCCTGTGGGCGGGGATGTGCCTGGGCGTGGCGCTCTACGCTTCGTGGCACGGCTATGGCGGGCGCGGTTTTGCCGCGACGCTGACGGTCTTCGCGTTTCTGCTGGCGGTGGCGCTCCTCCCCTCGGCGCGCGGCGTCTCCGAATGGCTCGGCGCGTTGTTCGGCTCCGGAACGGGCTACCTTCTCGGGGCGGCCGCGTATCTCGCGTATCTGCTGTACGCGCTCGAAAACGGCGTGCTGGCGTTCCGCCCCGCCGGGATTGCCGCGGCGCTGGTGTTTTTGCCGCTCTTGCTCGCGGCCTCGGCGGAAGGCGCGGCGCCCGGCGCCTGGCAGGATTTCCTGACGCTGGCGGGCCTGTGGGCCGCGGTGAAGTTTCTGCCGCTGCGCGAGCTCCTGGCCTTCCCCAGCGGCCAGCCCGGACACGTCCTGGCGGTGCTTTTTACCCTGAGCATCGCCCTGGCGGCCTTCCTCTTTGCGCGCCGCGTGGACGGCACCGGCTATGCGCTCGACTGGGGCCGCGGCTGGGGAGTTTACATTTTCGGCAGCTTCGCGGTCTTTCTGCTGATCGCCGCGCCGCTGGGCCAGGCCATCCATTTCATCCGCTTCGAGCCGCAGCTTCAAGCGTGGAAAACGATTCCCCTCACGGTCCTGGGGATTTTCTTCTTCACCGCGTGGCCCGAGGAGTTTTTCTTCCGCGGGCTGCTGCAGAACCTGCTGGGGCGCGCGTCGAAGAGCGAATTTGCCGGCTGGTGGACAGCCTCGCTGCTCTTCGGCCTGGCGCACATCGCCAACAACGGCTTCCCGAACTGGCGCTACGCGCTGCTGGCGGCGATTGCCGGCCTGTGCTACGGCTGGACGTGGCGCAAGAGCGGGTCGATCTTCGCCTCGGCGATCGTGCATACGCTGGTGAATGTGACCTGGCACTTCTTCTTCCGCACGCTGTGAGCTGGTTAACAGAATGACCCCCACCCCCCTGGTTTTCTTGTAACTGCAGATTCCAGTAGAGATGAAGTCCTTTGTTTTGGAACTGCTGATGGCAAGGGAGTTAAAAGTTGACAGTTGAAAGTTGAAAGTAAGGCCCCACACCCCCGGTGTTTTTGCAAAGAGTGCGCATGCTTTTGATTCCGGGAGGGTTGCGGCGCGCTCCGGTTTTTGGAAGAGTGCAAAGAGTGGGCAATTCATTGATTGCAGGAGAGTTGCGGGGCGCTCCGGTTTTTGGAAGAGCGTGAGATGAAGTTGTGAAGTAAGGAGAGGTAATGAGGGGAGCGGGCGGAGGTGCGGGCCGCGATTCACGGGGAATGATAGCAGCAGAGGTACTGGTTGTCAATTAGATACTGATAAGTGGTTTGCCTGCCGGGGGATAGCGGGGTGTCTGTTCGAACTGGCAGGGGGAAACGGGTGGGCGTGGGTTTCTGCGGCAAAGAGTGCGCCAGCCGCGAACAAAGGCCCCACCTAAAACTGAGGGCCACCCTGCTTACTCGTGAAGTCTAGGCCATCTGCCGCATTATCCCGCTATACGTCTCTGCGATTTTATTTGTCCGTTTTGCGGACTCGCTTTCAGTCGTCCTTGTTCATCATGTATGCGCAATACCCGCAAAATGGTGATGAATCTAATTCCTCCGCCGGAATTTCACAGCCGCATCTCGCACAGCTATGCTCCGCCTTATGCTTGCAAAGCGCGCAACGACGTTCCTCTATTACGTAAGTTTCCTCGCCACACTCTGGACAGCGAACATAAGGCGTTTCTCCGCCGTCTTTGACTGCCTCGTAACTCGCACCACGTAGCGCGAAGGCGACCGCTTTAGGTACATAGGATTCAGGGCTTTCATCCTCCCCACATGAGCTACACTGAAAGATCATTTCGCCAATTGGACTTTCGACCGGCTTGAGCAGGTCCGAGCCACATTCCCTGCATGTCAGATCAGCCACTCCATCTTGTAATGTCGGAGAACCCCAATTCACACCTGCAATGAGCCGGTCACATTCCTGCCTTTCTTTCTGATATACCTCCGTGACCTCCAACATGGTCTGCCACGTTTCCTCGCCAAGAAGTTCGAGCGGGTCATGCTTCAGTTCATTCGCGATGAAGTCTCGAACGAGGAGGAAAGAATCAGAAATCAAACCTTCCAAGGCTTTTTGGTCCAAACGCGGGTACAGGTGTTCTACATCGTTTCGTACTTCGTTTATTCGGACGAATCGCTTCCAATCTGTGCCTATCTGTAACGCCTCAAATCGCTCCCGGATTTGCCGGACATCAACGGTGTTTTTGCCGACACCGACAAACACGACTCTGCCGTTCGGGTCCCGCGAAGGAGCTATCTTCGCCATCATCAATACATCTTTGCTGTCGTTAGGGGACTCGCGCCTCAGTGCCTCTTTGTAAAGCAACAAGATTCCAGCATGGATATTCCGTACAGCCGAGAGCAACCGAGGCCGGGCGCCCGATTGGTAGTCTTCCACGCCGACCTGTATTGACTCTACGGCATTGGTGAGCAGGTTCACGTGGCTCGCCTCTTTAATTTATTATTTTACCAGCCCCCACCGTTGCAGGTCAGCGTGGAATAGAGAGATGGGGTGCTCGCTCTTATCGAGGGCCACACGCCGAACCTTGTAGTTTTTCAAGCTTCCGAAGAAAAAGCAGCGCGTATTCGATCAGCACGTTGCGGGAGAGCCTTGCATATTCTCTCCTAGCGATTAGAGGATGAACGGCCTCGTCGCTGATGACCGCATAGAGCCCCACGACGAGTTGTTCTTCCTGTCTTGATAGGACGTCGTTGACCCGAAGAAAGGCGAGTTCGGTTCCCCACTTATCGTCGGCTGGGGGAGAGATTTTTTTCTTCGCGCAGACCCGAGGTATTCCCTCCTTGTGAAGATGCTCCAAGAAACTGCGCAGATGTCCCATGCTGGATTTCAGTTCTAGTGGGCTAGCACTGGGATGGTTCAACCGTTCTGCCTCATTGAGAGACGTGAGAAGTGGTTTGGTGAAACCGAGTTTCTCGAGAAAATTTTCAACGACATACTTGTCTTGGTTAATCTCAAGATTGACCTCTTCCATGAGGGAACTTTCCAAATGTAGGAAGCCTGCTTTTCGACAAAGTTCAACAATGGAGCCGCAACGTTCGAAGATGGCGTAGCTAACCTGACCGCCATCGAACCCGGACTGCTGCCATTCGGGGCTTATGGCTCTGTATGAATGTTCCTTCGCATATAGGAACGTCTCGAGTGCGAGTTTCTCCAATTCTCCAACAGCAGTTTTCAGGATCAGGTACTCTGACTCCGAAAAAATCGAATAGTTAAGCGCAATCATGTCCTCGAGCTGCAGTAGCAAAATGACCATTCCAGGGGTGATCGGGGATGATTTGAGTTTCTCGAAAAACACCTCTCTTCCGCCGTTGCGAATGACATACTCAGCGACCAAAGGCATCTCGGATGTGCATTTATTCCAGGACGGGTAAAATGCTCTCTCGTTTTTCTGGCAACCGGGAAAGTCATTCATCCTTGTCGCGATCGCTTCCAGGAATGGCGTCCGATCTGTATCCGCAATGCGACCTAGAAGTCTCACAAGTAGCTTGTAGTTGCTGCTTTGAAACTGATATCGATAGTCACCCTTAAGCACAGTGCGCGGATTTTGACCACGGTTATCCCGCAATTCCTGAAAGGCCGCAAGCGAATCAACAGAGTCTGCTATTCGTTCCAAAGGATGAGGCTTGTCGCTCGAAGGCTCCTTAACCACTTTGTACGCAACCGTGGGATACCGGCGCTCTTCTTCAAGAATTTGAGTCGCGCTATGGATGGCAAGGTTTAGTTCCATAAGATAAGGAAAGTATACATTGCAAGTCATCAAATTCCCGACAAGAGGGACGGTGGTGGCCTGCCTTCCCATTAGACCCGGACCGCCCGCCTGAATGGTCTGAAGTTGTAGAGGGGATCGGTTGAGATCCTTCGCTTCGCTCAGGATGACACGTCGAGGATGGAGGCTGCGGGGTGGTATGACGAGGGGTGGGCGGCGGTCACAGCAGCGCCGGAACATACAATCGTGCTGGTGTTGCAGAGGGCACGGCCCCGACAAGGAGGGGCAGGCATGGCGAGAAGAGCGGGCACGGCGTGCCGTGCCCCTACGAGGAAGGAGGGCTAGCGGACGAGGCCGGTGAGGGGGCTGGAGGCGGCGGCATAGAGGCGCTTGGGCATGCGGCCGGCGAGGAAGGCTTTGCGGCCGGCGGCGGTGGCGTCGCGCATGGCTTCGGCCATGAGGACGGCGTCCTGGGCTTCGGCGATGGCGGTGTTCATGAGGATGGCGTCGGCGCCGAGCTCCATGGCCATGGCGGCGTCGGAGGCGGTGCCCACGCCGGCGTCCACGATCATGGGGACTTCGGTGATGCGCTCGCGGAGGATGCGCAGGCTGGCGGGGTTCTGGATGCCCAGGCCGGAGCCGATGGGCGCGGCGAGGGGCATGACGGCGGCGGCGCCGGCGTCAATGAGCTTGCGCGCGGCGATGAGGTCGTCGTTGGTGTAGGGCAGGACGACGAAGCCTTCCTTGACCAGGACCTTGGTGGCTGCGATGAGCTGCTCGGTGTCGGGGAAGAGGGTTTGCTGGTCGCCGATGACTTCCAGCTTGACCCAGTTGGAGAGGCCGACTTCGCGGCCGAGGCGCGCGGTGCGGATGGCTTCGTCGGCGGTGTAGCAGGCGGCGGTGTTGGGGAGGATGAAGATCTTTTCGCGGTCGATGTAGTCGAGCAGGGATTCCTTGGACTTGTCGGTGAGGTTGACTCGGCGGACGGCGACGGTGACCATGTCCGCGCCGGAAGCGGCGTGGGCTTTGGCCATCTCCTGGAAGCTGCGGTATTTGCCGGTGCCGACAATCAGCCGGGATTTGAAAGCGCGGCCTGCGATTACCAGTTCATCTGCCATGGGGGTTCCCTCACGAGGATTGTAGAACGGAGCGGGCCGGGCGGCAAAAGGAAGTTCAAGAGCGCGCGGGGAGCGCCGGGAGAGGCAAGCGTGTTCGTGGTGCGGCGGGCGGGGGAAGAGTAAAGATAACGCAGAGGCGCAGAGGGAAGAAAAGAGGAGGGCTTGGCGGCGGGAGCGCCACGGAACATGCAATCGTGCTGGTGCCGCAGCGGGCACGGCATGCCGTGCCCCTACCGATGAGCTTGTGAGAAATGCGGGTGAAACGGTCAAAGAAGAGCGAGAGCGGGGCGAGGGCGCGCAGCGATCGGGCGGTGCAACTTCTTAACTGTTCAACTTTCGACTTTGAACTTGTTTATTGCTGATAGATGGGGCGGGGCTCGGCGACGTCGGCGTAGAGGCGGTCGATGACGTCGCGGAACTGCTGCTCGACGACGCGGCGCTTGAGCTTCATGGTGTAGGTGAGGCCGCCGTTCTGGAAGGTGAAGTCTTCGGGGAGCAGGGCGAAGCGCTTGATGGATTCGTACTGCGCGAGGTTGGCGGTGAGGCGCTGCACCTCGGTTTCGATGAGCGAGTGCACCCAGGGGTCGGCAACCAGGTCGGCGGGGGAGGCGAAGGATTTGCCCTGCTCGCGGGCCAGCGCGGCGACGGATTCGAAATTGGGCACGATGAGGGCCACGACGAATTTGCGCTGGTCGCCGACGACCATGGCGTTGAGGATGCACGGGCTGGTCTTCAGCTTGTTCTCGATGGGCTGCGGGGCGACGAATTTTCCGGCCGCGGTCTTCAGCAGGTCCTTCTTGCGGTCGGTGATAAAGAGGTAGCCGTCGGCGTCGAGGAAGCCGATGTCGCCGGTGGCGAACCAGCCGTCCTCGCTGAGGACCTCGCGGGTGGCCTGCGCATCCTTGTAGTAGCCCTGCATGACGCAGGGGCCGTGGACGAGGATTTCGCCGTCCTCGGCGATGCGCGCCTGGACGTGCGGGATGATCCTGCCGGAGCTGCCGATGCGGTTCACCGGATAGTTGCTGGAGACGATGGGCGAAGTCTCCGTGAGGCCGTAGCCCTGGTAGATGGGCACGCCGACGGACCAGAAGAATTCCGCGAGGTCCTTGGAAAGCGGGGCGCCGCCGGAAAAGGCGATGCGCAGGCGGCCGCCGGTGGCGGCGCGGATCTTGGAATAGACGATCTTGTCGGCGAGGGTCCACTGCAGGCGCACGGCCAGGCCGGGGTCGCGGCCCACGGTGCGCCAGGCCACGGAGCGGCTGGCGACGTGCATGGCCCAGCGGAACAGGCGGCGCTTGATGCCCCGCGCATGGCCGCCCTGCTCCATCAGCCGGGCATAAATTTTTTCGAAGAAGCGCGGAACCGCGGCGAGCACCGTGGGGCGCACCTCGACGAGGGCCTGCGGAACGTGCTCCATCTGCTCGACGTAGGCCACGGTGACGCCGTTGAAGAGATAGACGTAATCGAGGAGCCGGCCGAAAACGTGGGAGAGCGGGAGAAAGGAGAGCGCGACGTCCACGCCCGCCTGGAGATCGAAGGCGACGCAGGCGTCGGTGGCGTTGGAGCAGAAATTGGTGTGCGAGAGCATGACGCCCTTGGGCTCGCCGGTGGTGCCCGAGGTGTAGATGAGCGAAGCGAGCTGGCCGGGCAGGACCTGCGAGGCGTGCAAGCGGTAGCTGGCGATCTCGTGGTCGCCAGCGGAGGCGGTGAGGGTTTCGTAGCGCAGGCATTCCGCGGGGAGTTCGGCGCCGCCGTCGGCGACGATGACGTGCTCGACGGTCTTGAGCAGCGCGCGGACGGCGAGAAGCTTCTCCACCTGGGCCGCGCCGGCCACGAAGACGACCTTGGCGCCGGAATGGTTGAGGATGTAGGTCATGCGCTCGGGGGATTCGTTGAAGTAGACGGGAACGTTGACGGCGCCGGCTCCGGTGATGGCGAAATCGGCGACGTGCCATTCGGGGCGGTTGGGAGTGAAGAGGCCGACGCGGTCGCCGGGCTTGACGCCCAATTCGATCAGCGCGGCGCACAGGCCGGCGACGCGGCGCAGGAATTCGGCGGAGGAGGCGGCCTCCCAGCGGCCCTCGCGGCGCACGAGTTGCGCGCGCGGATTCGGCATGGAATCCACGGCGTTGAGAAAACGCGAAGGCAACGTGCCGTAGGTCATTACAGAGCCCTTAGCGTCACTGTACTAAAGCGGGCCAGCGGGCGCAATCGGGCGGTGCGGCGGCGGGATGCAATTCGCAAGCCCCTGCGCTAAGATGCTGGCGAGTGGGCTTTCCGAGGACTCCGATGAGCGAAGTAACTACCGAAAAGATGGCCGCGCCGGGGCCCATCCGCGCGCCGCGCGGCACGCAGCTCTCCTGCAAGGGCTGGCAGCAGGAAGCGGCGCTGCGCATGCTGATGAACAACCTGGACCCGGAAGTGGCCGAGCAGCCGGACGAGCTGATCGTCTACGGGGGAACGGGCAAGGCGGCGCGCAACTGGGAGTGCTACCACGCGATCGTGAAGTCGCTGCGCGCGCTGGAAAACGACGAGACGCTGCTGGTGCAGTCGGGGAAGCCGGTGGCGGTTTTCCGCACGCACGAATACGCGCCGCGGGTGCTGCTGGCCAATTCCAACCTGGTCGGCCACTGGAGCAACTGGGACGCGTTCAACGAGCTGGACCGCCAGGGACTGATGATGTACGGGCAGATGACCGCGGGGAGCTGGATCTACATCGGGTCGCAGGGAATTCTGCAGGGGACGTTCGAGACGTTTGCGGCGGCGGGGCGGAAACATTTCGGCAGCGGCCTGAGCGGGAAGCTGGTGGTGAGCGGCGGCATGGGCGGGATGGGCGGAGCGCAGCCGCTGGCGGCCACGATGAACGGCGCGGCGTTTCTGGGCATCGACGTGGACCCGGAGCGCATCAAGAAGCGGCTGAAGACCGGCTACTGCGACGTGATGGTGACCAGCCTGGACGAGGCGCTGCGCATCCTGAAAAACGCGGTGCGCAAGGGCGAGGCCGCGTCGGTGGGGCTGGTGGGCAACTGCGCGGACGTGATACCGGAGCTGGCGCGGCGCGGCGTGGTGCCGGACATGCTCACGGACCAGACCAGCGCGCACGATCCCATCGGGGGGTACGTGCCCAACGGCATGACGCTGGCGGAGGCGCTGGCGCTGCGCAAGAAGGACCCGCAGGAGTACAAGAAGCACGCGCTGGCGGCGATCGCGCAGCACGTGCGGGGCATGCTGGAGCTGCAGAAGCTGGGCGCGGTGACGTTCGATTACGGCAACAACATCCGCACGTTCGCCTTTCAGCAGGGCGTGAAGAACGCCTACGACTTCCCGGGGTTCGTGCCGGCGTATATCCGGCCGCTGTTTTGCGAGGGCAAGGGGCCGTTCCGCTGGGCGGCGCTTTCGGGCGAGGCCTCGGACATCGCGCGCACGGACGAGCTGGTGCTGCAGATGTTTCCAAAGGACGAGCACCTGGGGCGGTGGATCCGGCTGGCGCAGAAGCGGGTGAAGTTCCAGGGGCTGCCGTCGCGCATCTGCTGGCTGGGCTACGGGGAGCGCGACAAATTCGGGCTGGCGCTGAACGACCTGGTGGCCAAGGGCGAACTGAAAGCGCCGGTGGTGATCGGGCGCGACCATCTGGATTGCGGCTCGGTGGCTTCGCCGTTCCGCGAGACGGAAGCGATGCGCGACGGTTCGGACGCGGTGGCCGACTGGCCGCTGCTGAATGCGCTGGTGAATACGGCGAGCGGGGCGTCGTGGGTTTCCATTCATAACGGCGGGGGCGTGGGCATCGGCTATTCGCTGCACGCGGGACAGGTGACCGTGGCGGACGGCACGAAGGAGATGGCCGCGCGGATCGAGCGCGTGCTGACGAACGATCCCGGGATGGGCGTGGTGCGCCACGTGGACGCGGGCTACGACGAGGCGATCGCCTTCGCCAAGAAGAGCGGCGTGAAAGTGCCGATGCTGTAGCGCGGGGCGGCGAGGCTGCGGATCTTGCGCATACGAGTTGCGCCGCGTTCCCGGAAAGAAACAGCCGCGGGGCTGGCGCCCCGCGCTACAGGACGTTTTCGGAGATTCTGCAAACACTTTGGCTAATTCCCTGCTCATTACCGGGGCTTCCCAACTGCTGACGCTGCGCGGGCGCGCACCGCGGCGCGGGAAGGCGCTGTCCAACCTGGGCATCGTGAAGGATGGGGCGGTGCTGGTGCGCAACGGCGTGATTGCGGCGGTGGGCACGCGGGCGCAGGTGGAGGCGCATCCCGAGGCGCGCGGCGCGGAGAGGCTGGAGCTGGGCGGGCGGGTGGCGCTGCCGGGGTTTGTGGATTCGCACACGCACCTGATCCATGCGGCGAGCCGGGCGGAAGAGTACGATCTGCGGATCGCCGGGGCCAGCTACGAAGAGATCGCGCGCAAGGGCGGCGGGATTCTGAACTCGGTGAAGAAGCTGCGCGCGGCGACGGCCGAGGCGCTGAAGCAGCGGGCGCACGCGGCGCTGCGGCAGTTTGCGGCGAACGGCACGACGACCGTGGAAGCGAAGAGCGGCTACGGGCTCGATATCGCAAGCGAGTTGAAGATTCTAGGCCTGCACCGCGAACTGCAGCAGGAGCAGCCGCTGGAGATCGTCTCGACGTTTCTGGGGGCGCACGTCGTTCCGCGGGAATACCGGGGCAAGGCCCGCGGAGCCGACGACTATGTGGAGCTGCTGGCGACGCGGCTGATTCCGCAGGTGGCGCGCGAGGGGCTGGCGGAATACTGCGACGTCTTCTGCGACCGCGGGGCGTTTTCGGTGAAGCAGGCGCGGCGAGTGCTGACGGCGGGGCGCGCCTGCGGGATGACGCCGCGGCTGCACGCGGAACAACTGGCGCGTACCGGCGCGACACAATTGGCGGTGGAGCTGCACGCGGCGAGCTGCGATCACCTGGAAAAGATCAACCGCGCGGACATCCGCGCGCTGGCGAAATCGAACACCGTGGCGACCCTGCTACCGGGCTGCTGCTTTCACCTCGGCCTCGAGCACTACGGCCCGGCGCGGGAGCTGATCGAGGCGGGCGCGATCGTGGCGCTGGCCACGGACTACAACCCCGGCACCAGCCCGACGCTGAGCATGCCCATGATTCTTTCGCTGGCGTGCACGCAGATGCGCATGACCCCGGGGGAAGCCATCGCCGCGGCCACGATCAACGCGGCGTATGCCCTGGGGCGGCAAAAGCAGCTGGGTTCCCTGGAGGTTGGCAAGCTCGCCGACCTGGCCGTCTTCGAAGTGGCCGACTACCGGGAAATTCCCTATTATTTTGGGGTGAACACCTGCGGGATGACCATCAAGCGGGGGAAAGTTATTTATTCGCGCGCGGAGGCCTGCGCGTAAGTGAAGGAAAACGGGCACGGCGTCCTTTGTATGCGTGACCGCAAAGCGGTCAACAGGCAGGCCCGGGACAACCGCCATACCCAAGAAAAAGCCGCGGGGCTGACGCCCCGCGCTACAGGGCGATCAACGAAGCCATGAAACGACTGATTGAGTGCGTGCCGAATTTTTCCGAGGGGCGCGACGCGGCCAAAGTGGACGCGATCGTCGCGGTGATGAGCGGCGTGACCGGGGTGTACGTGCTCGACCGCGAGATGGACGCCGACCACAACCGCTACGTGATCACGCTGGCGGGCGAGCCGGACGCGGTGGCCGAGGCGGCGCTGCTCGGCGTGGGCAAGGCGCTGGAGCTGATCGACCTGACGACGCACACCGGGGCGCACCCGCGCGTCGGCGCCACCGACGTGGTGCCGTTCATTCCCGTGGAGGGCGTGACCATCGAGGACTGCGTGGCGCTGGCGCGCCGCGTGGGCAAGGAGATCTGGAGCCGCTACCGCATCCCGGTTTATTTCTACGAAGCCGCCGCGACGCGCCCCGACCGCATCAATCTGGAAAACATCCGGCGCGGGCAGTTCGAGGGCCTGCGCGAAGAGGTGAAGCGCAATCACGACCGGCAGCCGGACGTCGGCGAGCCGAAGCTGCATCCCACGGCGGGAACCACCGTGGTGGGAGCGCGGAAATTTCTCATCGCCTACAACGTCAACCTGAACACCTCCGACGTGGGTATCGCCAACAAGATCGCCAAGGCCATCCGGCATTCCAGCGGCGGGCTGCGCTACGTGAAGTCCATGGGGGTGGAGCTGAAGGC
>JAIQEV010000059.1 GCA_020073585.1 Terriglobia bacterium | reverse complement strand
CCGCCCGTCGGCAGATCCGGCCCGGGCACCAGCTTCATCACCTCTTTCAGCGTGGCTTCCGGCTTTTCCACCACCAGCACCGTGGCCTCGATGATCTCCCGCAAGTTGTGCGGCGGGATGTTCGTGGCCATGCCCACCGCGATGCCGCTGGCCCCGTTCACCAGCAGATTCGGCACGCGCGTCGGCAGCACCGTGGGTTCCTGCTCGGTCTCGTCGAAGTTCGGCAGGAAATCCACGGTCTCTTTTTCGATGTCCGCCAGCAGCTCTTCCGCGATCTTCGCCAGCCGCGCTTCCGTGTAGCGCATCGCCGCCGGCATGTCTCCGTCCACCGAGCCGAAGTTGCCCTGCCCGTCCACCAGCGGATAGCGCAGGTTGAAGGGCTGCGCCATGCGCACCAAGGCGTCGTAGACCGGCGAGTCCCCGTGCGGGTGGAACTTGCCCAGCACTTCGCCGACGATCTTCGCGCACTTGCGGTAGGACTTCGTGGACGTCAGCCCCAGCTCGTACATCCCGAACAGGATGCGCCGGTGCACCGGCTTCAGCCCGTCGCGCACGTCGGGCAGCGCCCGCCCGATGATCACGCTCATGGCGTAGTCGAGATACGATTTCTTCATCTCGGCTTCGATGTCCACCGGCAGCAGTACGGATGTATTTGTCTCGTCGGCCATTGTTCCTCGCGTGTTCTGCCCTGCTAAGAATCGTACTGCGTACTTCTCGAGCCTTGCCTGCTTACGCTAATTCCGCTAGCATCGCCCTATGAACTACCGCTTTTCGGCCCTCATCACCAAAGAGGACGCTTGGTACGTCGCCCGTTGCCCGGAGCTGAATATCACCTCCCAGGGCAAGGATGTGGAAAGCGCCCGCGCCAGCCTTCGCGAAGCCATCGAGCTCTACCTCGAAACCTGGGGCGTCCCCGAAGAAAGACCCGCCGAAGGCGCGGCCTTCTGGACCACCGTCGAAGTCTCGCACTGACATGCCCAAGCTGCCGAGCATCTCCGGCGAGCGGACTGTCAAAGCATTAAAACGTGCCGGCTTCCGCGAACTGCGCCAGAAAGGCAGCCATGTTTCCCTGGAGAAACGCGCTGGCGACCAGGTCCGCAAGACAGTCGTTCCCATGCACTCGGAACTCGCCAAAGGCACCCTCTCCGACATCCTCAAGCAGTCGGGCCTCACGCTCGAAGAATTCCTCGAACTCCTGTAGGGGCACGACACTGTCGTGCCCGCCCTGCCTTGCAAACTCTTACCGGCTCGCTAGCCGCTCCACTACGTACGCCTTCACGGTATCGAAGGCATCCGCCGCATTGCTGAACCGCCGCGCCGCGAAATGCTCTTCCAGCTCCCGCAAAAACGCATCGCGCTGGGCCGCGCCCGCGAATTCCACCGCCACGCCGCGCTCGTTATCCGGCGCCGCGCGCGCCGTCGCGCGAAACCCGCTGCAGCTCAATCCCCGCAGCCCCGGCTCCGTCGTCCACCCCAGTTGATACCGCATCCCCGCGCCCCGTTTCCCCAACCTGGCCGTGCTTAAATGTCCAGGTTCACCACTTCCAGCGCGTTCTCCTCGATGAACTTCCGGCGGTCCTCCACGTTTTCGCCCATCAGCGTCGTGAAAATCTTCTCCGCCTCGACCACGTCCTCCAGCTTCACCTGCAGCAGCGTGCGCGACTCCGCGTTCATCGTCGTTTCCCACAACTGCTCGGGGTTCATCTCCCCCAGGCCCTTGAAGCGCGTGATGGCGAAGTCCCGCTTGGCGTCCTCCAGGACGTAGCTCAGCACGTCCTGCGCTTTCTCCTTGCTCACCTTCGTGCCGTTGCGCGCCACCGTGAACGGCGGGTAGTTGTACTCCCCCACCTGCTTGGCCAGCGCGCGCAAGCGCTTGTATTCCGCCGTCGCCGCCAGCGCCCAGTTGATCTTGGTATTGTGCGGCGCCCCGAACTGGATCTCGTGCAGGCTGTGCTCTTCGTCGAACACGATCTTCCCGTCGAGCTTCAGCTTGGATTTCTCCACTGCCTTCAGCAGCTTTTCCAGCGCCTTCTTATCCTCGAAGTCCGTCTTCTTCTCCAGCCCGCTTTCCGCCAGCAGCTCCACCAGCCCCGCTTCGCGCAGCCGCCGCCCCAGCTTCGCGGCCACCGCTTCGTACTCCTGCACGTTCAGCAGGAACGAGGTCAGCCCCGCGCCCTGCAGCGTCACGCCTTCCTGGGCCTTCACCACGTGGTCTTCCGTGGCCCGCTTCATCAGCTCGCGCGTGAATTCCCGCTCGTCGCGGATGTAGCGCTCGCTCTTCCCGCGCTTCACGCGGTACAGCGGCGGCTGCGCGATGTAGATGTGCCCGCGCTCGATCAGCTCCTTCATGTGCCGGAAGAAGAACGTCAGCAGCAGCGTGCGGATGTGCGAGCCGTCCACGTCCGCGTCGGTCATCAGGATGATCTTGTGGTAGCGCAGCTTGCCCGCGTCGAAATCGTCCTTGCCGATGCCCGTGCCCAGCGCCGTGATGATGCAGCGGATTTCCTCGTGCCCCAGCATCTTGTCGTAGCGCGCCTTCTCCACGTTCAGGATCTTGCCCTTCAGCGGCAGGATCGCCTGGTACTTGCGGTCCCGCCCCTGCTTGGCCGAGCCCCCGGCCGATTCCCCCTCGACCACGAACAGCTCGCAGCGCGCCGGATCGCGTTCCTGGCAGTCCGCCAGCTTGCCCGGCAGCCCGCTGGAATCCAGCGCCGACTTGCGCCGCGTCAGCTCCCGCGCCTTGCGCGCCGCTTCCCGCGCCCGCGCCGCCTCGATGCACTTGCCGATGATGCGCCGCGCCACCGTCGAGTGCTTGTCGAACCAGTCCCCCAGCTTTTCGTTCACCAGTTGCTCGACGTCGCCCTTGATGTCGCTGTTCAGTTTGCCCTTGGTCTGCCCTTCGAACTGCGGCTGCGGCAGGCGCACGCTGACCACCGCCACCAGCCCTTCGCGCACGTCGTCCCCGTTGATGGTGACTTCGTCCTTCTGTTCCTTCAGCATGCCCGCCGCCGCCGCGAAGTTGTTGATGGTGCGCGTCAGCGAGGACCGGAAGCCCGAGAGGTGCGTGCCCCCGTCCACCGTGTTGATGGTGTTGGCGAAGGCGAAGACGTTTTCGCCGTACGTGTCGTTGTACTGCAGCGCGATCTCGATCTCCACGTTCCCGCGCTTGCCTTCGATGTAGATCGGCGAATCGTGCAGCACCGTCTTCCCGCGGTTCAGGTGCTTCACGAACTCCCCGATGCCTCCCGTGAAGCGGAACTCCGCCGTCTTTTCCGTGCGCTCGTCGGCCAGCGTGATCTTCAGGCCCTTGTTCAGGAAGGCCAGCTCGCGCAGGCGCTGCGCCAGCGTGTCGTAGCTGTACACCGTCTTCTCGAAAATCGTGGGGTCCGGGTGAAAGGTGATCTTCGTGCCCGTCTTGCGCGTCTTCCCGGTCTGCTTCAGCTTGGAAGTCGGCTTGCCCTTCTCGTAGGCCTGCTCCCACACCCCGCCGTCGCGCGAAATCTCCAGCTCCAGCCAGTCGGCCAGCGCGTTCACCACCGACACGCCCACGCCGTGCAGGCCGCCCGAAACCTTGTACGTGTCGCTGTCGAATTTGCCCCCGGCGTGCAGCACCGTCAGCACCACTTCCGCCGCCGGACGCTTCTCCGTCGCGTGCATGTCCACCGGAATGCCGCGCCCGTTGTCCACCACGGTCACGGAATTGTCGGCGTGCACCGTGACGTTGATCTCGTCCGCGTACCCGGCCATGGCCTCGTCCACCGAGTTGTCCACCACTTCCCACACCAGGTGGTGCAGCCCCATCTCGCCCGTCGAGCCGATGTACATGGCGGGGCGCAGGCGCACGGCCTCCAGGCCTCCCAGCACCTTGATGGACTTGGCGTCGTACTGGTGGCCCGGCGCTTTCCCGGTTACTGTCTCTTTGTCACCCATGAGCTCTCCTGACCGGCGATTGCCGCGCTTTCCCCGCCGCGCGGCACGAACGCGTGCGCAAAAAATCCCGCGAAAAATTCGGCACTGCAGTTTCTGCACAACAGGGGAAGGCGCGCTTGCGGAATGCTCCCTACGTCGTTTGCTGGCCCCGATGCCCCCATCGGGGTCAACGCCTTACCCTTTGTTCCGATGCGTTCCATCGGAATCGTAGGGTTCCTTGCTCCATCCCGTCGCGCGCAGCGCGACCTGGCGGAGACTTACACTTTCCAGGCTCGTTTCACTCCCCCGGCTCCTGGCGCAGAGCCGTAAATCGGAAGCAAATTGCCTGGCCGACGTGCCCCGGCTTTTTCCCGGGACGAGCCGTTCAGAGGACACCGAACTGCCCAACAACTACACTCAAAGTGTACCCGAAATAGGCCCTTTTCTCAAGGCCAAGAAGGTGAAATTTGTTTATCTAACCACTGAAATATCAATTACTTATGGCGTGCCGCGCGGCGGGGATTCGGCGTGAAACCTTATCGCTCTTTTTGGTCTGACGGGGGTCTCCGCATCTGCTTTCTTTGCGATTCCAATCTGGAATCTCAAAGACGTACGGGGATCAGATGCGCATGGGCATGATGATGTAGCGGTAGCGGTAATTTTCGTCCGCCAGCGGCCGCAACTGCCCCGCGGACTGCTCGTCCTTCAGCTCGATGCTGATCGGCCCGTCGGCCGCGGCGCCCAGAAAATCCAGCATGTACTGCGCGTTGAAGCCGATGGCCAGCGGCTCGCCTTTGTATTCCTTCTCGATCGTTTCCTTGGCCTCGCCGTACTCCGGGCTCTGCGCGGAAATCTCCACGCCTTCCGAAGACACCGCGAACTTCACCGCGTGCGAGCGCTGGTCGGCCAGTTGCGAGACGCGGCGCACGGCGTCGCTCAGCTCCGCGCGCTCCAGCACCACCGTGCGGTTGTTCTCCTTCGGCAGCACCGCCTCGTAATTCGGGAATTGCCCGGTGAGGATGCGCGAGATCAGCAGCCGGTGCCCGGCCTGGAAGAAGAGGTGGCTCTCGTCCTTGGCGAAATCCATCTGCGCGTCGGAACCCGACGTAGCCGCCAGCTTCTCGACTTCGTCCATGGCCTTCTTGGGAATCAGCACGCGCACTTCGCCGTTCAGCCCGGCCAGCTTCTGATCCGTCTCCGCCAGCGCCAGGCGGTGCCCGTCGGTGGCCACCATAGCCAGGGTGTCCGGCTTCAGGATCATCAGCCCGCCGTTCAGCGTGTAGCGCGACTCCTCCATGGAGATGGCGAATTTCGTCCGCCCGATCAGGCTTTCCAGCACGCTGGCGGGGATCTTCACCAGGGCGTGCGGCATCGCCGGGATGGCCGGGAAATTTTCCTTGGCCATGCCCACCATCTTGTACTTTTTCTTGTCGCTGACGATCTCTACCCAGTGGTTCTCGAGCAGTTTGAACTTGATATCGCCCTCGGGCAGCAGGCGCACCAAGTCCAGCAGCTTCTTCGCGGGGATCGTCCCGGAGCCCTCCTTCTTGATCTTCGCTTCACAGGAGGTGCGGATGCTCAGCTCCAGGTCCGTCGCCGTGATCGTCAGGCGCGCGCCCGCGGCCTCGACCAGCAGGTTGGACAGGATGGGGATGGTGGTCTTGCGCTCCACGACACCCTGCGTCGTGTTGAGCTCATTCAACAGCGCGGATTTAGTGACGCTGAATTCCATCGCTTGATTTTCCTCGTGTGCGGTTCCAGGTGCGGCCATCGGCTGCTTCCCTCGGCCCTGCTCTGCAGCCGTACTCTACTCGTTTTTCGCCCAAGTATAAAGCGGGTCCCTCCGAAAAAGCTTGTGGAAATAGCGCTCCTCCCGGACCGCCCCTTGTGCCAAGCCTCCGGGCAGCCGCTCCGTTTCGCCGGCTCCATGCCACGGCCGGTTTTTCACAGCTCGCGATATACACACACCAAGAAAGCTCTTCATCAAAGCAGTCCAATTCTTAAATCAAAAAAAGGCTTGTTGTTGTGATGATGCTTGTGTGTCCGTGGAAAACCGCGTAACCAGCGCGCAGCGCGAGGCTTGCCGGAAAACTATAATGTGCCCGCGCTGTGAGTATCGCGGAAAATTCCGCTCCGCCCCGCCTTCCGCCCGCAAAATCCAAAATTTCCTCCACCCCTCCAACAATCCTTCCGCAGCTTGTGCAGCGCTTCTCCACATCTTTTCCGCGTCCTCTTCGCCGGCAAAATCGCCGCTCCACGGAAAATTATGCGCTTTGTAGTCCTCCAGAACGGGACACACCTCCGGCACGCAGGGTAAATACCGGAGTAGCGGAAAGGAATATTCTTGTATGGGTTACTGCAGGACGTCGAGCAGCCGCGTGATCGTGCGGTTCAAGTCCTTGTCGTTCTTGCGCTGCTCTTCGATCTTGTTGATGGAATGCAGCACCGTGGTGTGATGCTTGCCGCCGAACTGCCGCCCGATCTCCGGCAGCGAGGCCGTGGTCAGCTGCTTCACCAGATACATGGCCACTTGGCGCGGGAAAGCGATGGCCCGCGTGTTGCTCCGCACCTTGAGGTCCTGCTCGCGCAGGTTGTAGTGCTCGCACACGCGCTTCTGGATCACCTCGATGGTCACCCGCTTTTCCTGCGTGGCGATAATGTTCTTGAGCACTTGCTGCGCCGTGGCCAGCGAAACGATCGTCCCGGTCAGCGAGGCGTAGGCGATCAGCCGCGTCAGCGCCCCTTCCAGCTCGCGCACGTTGGACTTGATGGACCGCGCGATGAACTCCGCCACGTCGTTGGGCAGCGGAAAGCGGTCGTTCTCCGCCTTCTTCTGCAGAATGGCGATCTTGGTCTCCAGGTCCGGCGGCGCGATGTCCGCGATCAATCCCCATTCGAAGCGCGAGCGCAGCCGCTCCTCGATCGAATTGATCTCCTTGGGCAGGCAGTCCGAGCTGATCACGATCTGCTTCTGCTGCTCGTACAGCGAATTGAAGGTGTGGAAAAACTCTTCCTGGGTGCGCTCTTTCCCGGCGATGAACTGGATGTCGTCCACCAGCAGCACGTCCACGGTGTGGAAGCGGTCCCGGAAGCTGATCATGCGGTCGAAGCGCAGCGAATTGATCACTTCGATCGTGAACTTTTCCGCGCTGATGTACGTCAGCCGCGCCGCCGGATTGCGCTTCTTGATGGTGTGCCCGATGGCGTGCATCAGGTGCGTCTTGCCCATGCCCACCCCGCCGTACAGGAACAGCGGGTTGTAGGCTTTCGAGGGCTGCTCGGCCACCGCCCGCGCCGCGGCGTGTGCAAAGGCGTTCGACCCGCCCACCACGAAGGTGTCGAAGGTGTAGCGGGTGTTGAGCTGGTGCTCGGCGTTGTCGAAGTCCAGCTTGGACTGCCGGATCGGCACCACCGGTGCCGCGCTGTGCGCCGGCGGGGTCTCTTCTTCGGTGCAGACGTACTGCACTTGCGTGGTCGGCAGCCCGATCTGGTGCAAAACCGCCTTTACAATCTCCCCGTAGGTCTGTGTCAGCACCCGGCGGAAGACCACCTTGGGCACATGCACGAACAGGGTTCCATTTTCCACGCGCTCCAGGCGCGTCGGTTGGAACCAGGTCGAAAACGTGTTGGTGTTCACCCGGGGTTTGACGTGCTCGAGGAACTTGTCCCAGGTATTGATCGCGTTAGTCATCGGATCCAGATCGAAACTTAGAACTGCATTTGAAGCACGACCGGCCCCCGCGCCATTTCCACAAGTGTGGAAAAGCTGTGGAAGCTTATCCCAAGCCATTTTCGTCGGGCTTCGAGGGTCTTATCCGAACCGCAACGGGTTACTCTGCCCCTGCCTGCTCCCCCCGCAGTGCGTTTCAGCTTGCCGGCTCACAACACTCGCTTGTGAGATGCGGGCGGGATTGTCTCCGATTGGCCGGGTGGGGGCAAGGGAAAAATGTGCGCGGGGATTCACCGGGTTGCACATCCCATCCACAGTTTTTCCACAAGCACCAAAATAGGGCATTCGCCCCGCAATCGCCAATGTTTATAAGGCTATTTGCAATTCTTGCGGCCCCGCGCGGCTCCCCGCGTCCTTTTCGCGCACTCCCTCGCGGCGCCCCTCCCGCTCATCTCGGCTGGTCCGGCCGCGCGAATTCGTATACCCCCAGCGGGTCGCTCCCGATCAGCAGCCGCTGCGCTTCGATCAGGATGCTGGTGGCTTCCAGGCGCGCTCCTTCCGGCGTGTACAGGCGGTACGCCGCGCGCCGGTTGCCCTCGCGGTCGAAATGGTAAAGCGTGTTTTCCAACGCTATCCACACCTCCCCGCTCACCGGGTCCACCCCCACCGCCGTCAGTACCCTCTTAAACGAGGGCGAATCCCCCCGTTTTTCCTGCCTCTGGATCTCCCGCCGGATGGCCTGGGCCTTGGGCAGGACGTCCAGCGTGTTCACCTGGATCTCCGTCCTGGAGTAGCCCTGGCGGTCGAACTCCCGCACCGTGGGCTCTGGCAGGTAGTCGAAGGCGTAGTAGAGGTGGTCCTGGGCGTCGCGGGCCAGCCGCCCGATGTTCAGAAAGCGGTTGAGGTCCGCGCGCGCGGCGATGTCCGCGGGATCTCCGAACTCCCGCACCTCCCGCCCGTTCAGGTCGAAGACCGTCACCAGGTGCGGCCCGCGCAGCGTGGAGACGGCGATCTCGCCCCCGGAAATGCCCGCCAGCGAGATGGGCATGGCCACCGCAATGCTCTTTAGCAGCTCCCCCGTGGGCGAGAAGATCTTCACCGCTCCGGCCCCGCGGTCGGCCACGTAGGTGCGCCCCGCGGCGTCCACGTCGCAATCCTCGCCGAACAGGATGGGCGGCTTGACCCGCGCGGGAACGCCCGTCTGGACGGCGCTGGAGAGCTGCAGCAGGCTCTTCCCCGCGGCGTCGAAGACCGTCAGCCCCGGCGCCGGCGAGGCCAGCACGTAGTAATGCCCCGCGGCGTCGCGCTTGACCGCCCGCAGCCCCGGCCCGATCGCCGGAAACAGCCGCTGTTTCGCCGTCAGCGTGTCCGCGTCATCGTCCTGCGCCCAGGCGCATACCGCCACGCCCGCCAGCAGAGACACCGCCACCATCATTCGGAGAAGCACACCCACACCCTGTCGCATGAATCTTCAGATTATATCCCACCCGCGCGGGTTGCCCGCATTTCCCCCGCCGGGTTGCCGGAACGCCAACTTTCCGCTCCCGCTGTTGACAACTTCCCGGCGCTCCTATAACTACAGCCCAGGAGCGCTATCCATGAAAAGCAAACTGTTCGCGGCCATTCTTCTGACCCTGGCCGGTGCCGTCTATGCCCAGCAGCCCGCCGCCCAGACTGCCGCCGCCGAGCAGGAGATCCGCGGCCTGGAAAAGAAGTTCAACGACACCTACGCCGCCAATGACCTTCCCGACTACTTCGCCTTCTATGCCCCGGACTTCATTCAGTTTCTGCCGGAAGGCCGCACGGACCTCCCCGCCTACCGGAAGGAGTGGACCGCCTACATCGCCAGCGGCAACCGCATCGCCGCCGCGGAGATCTCCGATCTGCGCGTGCAGATCGGCCCCAGCCAGGACACCGCCGTTGCCAGCTACCTCCTGCATGTGCGCACGCGCACCGCCCAGGGCCCGGTGACCGACGAGGACTTCCAGGAAACCGACGTCTTCTTCAAGCGCGCCGGCGCCTGGAAAATCGTCCACCTCCACTATTCCCCCGCCCCCAAAAAAGAAGCCAAGTAAGCCCGCTCGGAACCCGCTCGCCTTTCTCACCACCGCGCGCTCGGCAAGGGCGGGGCAAGCCGCGCCCCGCGACTCTTCCACGAGTCACTAGTCACGAGTCACCAGTTACTCCCCGCCACGCCACAAAAGTTGACCGCTTCGCGGTCGCAGAAATAATTGTTAATCGATGTGAAAGCAGAGGCGTGCGATGGAGCGCGCGCGCAGCCGCCCGGCGGCGTTGCGCGCGCCGTCGTCGTCGGTTTCCACCAGCACCGTGTTCATCTGCACGTCGCCGGAAGCCACGTCGAACTTCGTGGGCATCCCGTCCAGAAAGCGCTTGATGATGTTCGCGCGGTCCATCCCGATGATGCCCTCGTGCGGTCCGGTCATGCCCACGTCGGTGATGTACGCCGTGCCCTGCGGCAGCACCCGCTCGTCCGCGGTGGTCACGTGCGTGTGCGTGCCCACCACCGCGCTCGCCCGTCCGTCTAGGTACCAGCCCATGGCCACCTTCTCGCTGGTGGTCTCCGCGTGCATATCCACCAGCACAAACGCCACTTCCGGCGGCAGCTTGGCCAGCTCCCGGTCCGCCGTGCGGAAGGGATCGTCGATGGCCGGCATGAACACCCGCCCCTGCACGTTCAGCACCGCGTAGCCCACCCCGTTCTTCGCGGTCCCCACGAACACCCCGCTCCCCGGATTGCTCTCCGGAAAATTCGCCGGGCGCAGCAGCCGCGGCTGGTGCGGTATGTGCTCCAGGATCTCCCGCCGGTCCCAACTGTGATTTCCCCCCGTCAGCACTTCGATCCCCGCGCCCAGCAGCTCATCCGCCAGCCGCGGCGTGATCCCGAAGCCCGAGGCGG
Organism: Terriglobia bacterium; assembly: GCA_020073585.1. Classification (GTDB taxonomy): domain Bacteria; phylum Acidobacteriota; class Terriglobia; order Acidiferrales; family UBA7541; genus Acidiferrum. The sequence continues at coordinate 12,752 of JAIQEV010000059.1, read as the reverse complement.
AGTTCTCCCCGTTGGCGATCACCAGATCGATGGCGTGATGCTCCACGATATCCGCCAGCCGGTCGTGCACGATCCGCCGCCCCGGTGAGCCCACAATGTCGCCGATGAACAGAATCCGCATGCCCTGGAAAGTTCCTCTTAAGAGGTGACTGGTGATTGGTGACTGGAAATTTTTCCGCCAACCGCGCCCCGCGACTCTTCCACGAGTCACCAGTCACTTCGCTCTTACGCTACCGCCCGCGCCCCGCCACAACCCATCCCAGCCACCGCCACATCACAAAGCAAAAACGGAGCAGACTGCTGGGCCGTGGGGAACTAGGTCGTGAACCTCTGAATTAGGTGGGCGCCACGAGCCAGCCGTTAGGCTTTCCTGTCCCGCTCGCTTCCCGGTTTTTCCGGGACGCCAGCGGGACAGGCCGTGCACACAGGCTGTCTGTCCGCGGCTCCTCAGAGATTCCTCATTGGTTCAAACGACTTTCGTTCCCGCACCTGCTTCGAAGTACCGCTCCGCTTCCATTCTAGCAGGATGCCCGCCGGAAATATCCAGCCGCGCCCGCGCCCCGCTAGAAGTGGAAGCCCAGCTCCGCCGTGTACGCGCGCGGCGCGACGAAGTGCGTTCCGCTGAACGTGGACAGGAAGTTGAACAGCGTCGTTTTGTTCGTCAGGTTGATGACCGTGAAGCGCAGGCTCCACTTGTAGCGGTCGCCATGGAACAGGTCGTCATCGCCCACGCTGGCGTCGAACAGGTTGCGCGGGGTCACCCGCGTTGGATTGCGGTCCACGTTTCCCGTGCCGGGCGCCGGAAAATTCAAGAGCTTGGCCCCGAAGTTGGTTTGCCCGGCGCAGCCCGCCGCCGTCAGCGGGTTCGTCAGCGTCGCCACCTGGTTGCCGCAGTACAGCCCGATCGCGGCCTGCTGGTCCGCATCCAGGAAGCCCAGCGCCGTCGGAAAATCGACCAGGTTGGGATTGCTGGCCACCAGCCCGCTGTCGTAGCGCCAGTTCATGGCCACCCACGGCAGGCTCTTCCACGGCTGGTATTGCACGTGCGTGGTCTGCTGGAAGGCCTGGTCGTGATCGATGCGGAAGACCTCTCCGCCGGCCACCGTGGCCCCCAATCCTCCCACTTGCGGCGGGAAGTACCGCGCCCGGACGTGCCCCAGAATCGTAAAGGCCGTCAAGCCGTGGTAATTCGGCACGCTCACGCGCACCGATACTCCGTCCACCTTCGAGTTGTGCCAGGCAATCGGGAAGTAAATCGGGGTGTTGCCGAATGCGCTGAAGTCGTACCCGTTGTGCGTGTACTTCCACAGATAGTCCGCATCCACCACCAGAAACTTCCCAAAGGCTTGCTGAAACCCGGCATTGAACTGGTTGCGCTGCCCCGAGCGAATCGGCGCTGGCAGGCTCTGCCCGCCGATCACGTCGGTGATCACCGGGTTGCTCGCTCCCTGGCTGGCGAGAATCAGGTTCTCGTTGAACGGGGTCTCCATGACGCGCGCATAGGAAGCGCGCAGAACCGTTTTCGTCTTCTTGACGTTATAGGCGACGCCCAGGCGCGGCTCCGCTTGCGTATCGTGGACGATCCCGCGATAGACATCGCCGCGAATCCCCAAATTAAAAGCCCAATTGCCTTTCGTGATCGTGTCCTGGACGTACAACCCCAGTTGTTTGATGTCCGTGTGCCCGCGGAAGGGAAACAGCGCGCTTTGCCCGCCCGGGCAGTTGTCCGCCGCCGCCGGCGCGGGCCTGCTCAGGTCAATGCAGCCAAGCGCCGCCACAAAGTTCGGATTGGGCTGCAGCGCGCCCGTGCACTGCGCCGGGTCCGTCGGCGTGGGATTGGTGTCCGCGCTTCCGTCGGCATTCAGGCAGACGGGATTGGTGAGCGGGCTGGTAATTCCGAAGTTGAAAATCTCCGTGAGGAACGTGTGCTCGAACGTGGCCCCGGCCTTGATGTTGTGCATGCCTTTCACGTAGGACACATCCGCGTGCAGGCCCGCATTGGTCAGTTTTCGCTGCTGCGCGACCGTCGCCGGCTGATCCGCAAAAACATTCCCGCTCGGGAAGTAGCCATACTGGTCCTGCCGCACGAAGGCCCCCACGGTCAGCAGCGTCGTGGCGCTGACCAGCCGCGTCCACGTCGGCGCGATGTTGAAGGTCTTGATCAGCGAACGCTGATCCGTCTGCCCCACGGGATTATTCTGGAGGTCGGTTAGCCCCGCGTTCAGGTTATCGAACGTATTCGGCGTCTGAAACCAGGACCGCGTATAGCCCAGGTTCACGTGCACCGTGTCCGCGCCGCTCAACTGATAGTCCACGCGGTCGAAGAGGTTTTCCTGATTGCCCTTGTCGTGGATGGCTTGCAGTTCCGGCGGATCCAGAAACCGGCTGGTGCTCAAGGCGCTCGCGGCGATGAAATTTCCCCACTTCGCCCCGCCGAAGGCCACGTCAAACCCGCCGTTTACCGAGCCGAAGCTTCCGTAGGAAGCCTTGACGCTGCCGGTGGGCTTGCTCTGCCCCAGACCCGAACGCGTCGTCACTTTGATGATCAAGCTGGTCTTGTCGCCGAATTCCGCCGGCGGCGCTCCGGAAACCACTTCCATGGACTGGATCGATTCCGCGGGAATCTGGTTCGAAAAAACTTTGCTCTGCTGGTCGGTAATCGGCTGCCCGTCCACGGAAAACGAATTCTCCGCGTGGTCCCCCAGCCCGTGGAACAGTCCGTTCGAGTCCGCCACCACTCCGGGGGTCGCCAGCGTCACCAGCGAACTCACCGACGAGGACTGGCTTTCCAGCGGCAGCTTGTCGAACAACGCGCGATCCACGTCCGTGTGAAAGGTGGGATCGGTCTCGACCAGGTCGGCGCCCTGGGCCTCCACCGTGATGCTCGTCTCCGCACTGCCGATCTTCAAGCTGACCGCCACCGTCGTCGGAACGCTCGAGCGCACCTCCACGTCCTGCGTGTAGGACGCGAAGCCCGCGGCCGTCACCGCCAGGTGATACGGGTTGAACGGCACGTTCGTGAAACGAAACTCTCCGGCGCTTCCCGTGGTTGTCTCACGGCGATAGCCGCTCACCGCGTAGGTGATTTCCACGGTCGCCCCGGCAACCGCCGCTCCCGACGGATCCTTCACCGCCCCCTCGAGCGTGCCCGACGATTGCGCCCAGCCCGGCGCGGCCGCGAACAGCAAACTCCAGCTAAAAACCAAAAGTGCGATACGGCGCAAATTCCTGAACATTTTTCCTCCGCCCCCTCGGGGGCTCCCTGCGGTTGTGGGTGAATGGAGGCCGCCCAAAAAACCGGCGGAGACGCGGCCCGGGCACAGGGGCGGCGTGCGTTTGGCGCTTCAAAAAAACAGCGGGAATTTACGCGGCGGGAGGGGCGCGCGAGGCGCGGTGCAGTCCGAAGGAATCCGAGGCCGCGGCGTCCGGCGCAATCGCGGCGTTCCAGGTAACCAACCGCGGCGACTGGACGGCGTGCTGTTGCGCGGCGGCCAGCGCCGGCAGGTGCAGCGACTGGCAAATGTGACACGCGGTTTCCGCTCCGTCCTTGTGCTGGTGCAGGAGCGCGCCGCCCGCGGCGAAATAGAGCAGTACCGCGCAGGCCAGCAATGCCAGCGCGCGGCGGGCGGTGGGAGCGGCGAAAATGGATCCTGGTGTGCGCATCGCTTTGCAAGTGTGACCGCGCAGCGGCCAACCCACACTTGACTGTACCAGCTTTGACGCTGCCGCGGGCGCGCGGGTTGTGCCAGCGCCACCTGTGCTGCACAAGCCCTGCTTGACCCTGCAACCAAACTTCCCTAAGCTCCGTCTTACGAATAGCATGCGGAAAACGTCTTACCGGCGGTGGTTTGCAGCTTTGCTCCTCGCGGTCGTCTTCCTCGCGACCCAGTTCCATTTCTGCGCCGATCTCGCTTCCAGGCCCGCCGCCTCGCATCTCTGCCCATTCTGCTCGGTCACCGGCTCGGCTGTCGCACCCAGTCCACTGGGCATCGTTGTGGTGCAGGTGACGAACCGGCTGGAAACCTTTGCCGGTCTCTCTCCGCTTTTTACCGTGCTTCCCAGGGCCATTTCGCCGCGCGCGCCTCCCGCGCTGTAACCCTCGTAGGCGCGACCGCGCAGCGGTCCACTCCCGGTTTTTTCGCTGAATTTGTCGTTGCTCGTCGTCTTCCGCCCGTTGGCCCTGGCGCCAACGCTGGTTTTACTTGGCAAAGAACAGGAGTTTCGCCATGCGCAACACCATCACATGGGCCGCCGCCCTGCTGCTCCTCCCGCTGAGCGCCGCCGCCCAGGAGAATTCCCCGGCCGCGCCCCCGCCAGCGCTCCAGACGCACCCGGACGACCGCGTCCGGACGCTCGAAGAGCAGGTGCGCCTGCTGGCCGAGCAAGTGGCCCTGCTGCGCGGCGAGCTCCAGGAATTGCGCGAGACGCGCACCGCGCCGCCCGCCGCCGGCAGCCGCATCCTCCTCGCCTCCGCGCACCCCGAGCCGGGCCTGCTTCCCGCTGCGCCCGATCCCGCCGCGCCCGCACCGGCCCCCGCGCAGCTCGGCCAGACCCAGGTCTATGGCGGCGCTACCAGCAATGCCAAGCTCCTCAACCCCGACATCAGCATGATCGGCGACTTCATCGGCGCCGCCGGCCGCAACCCCATGAACCCCTTGCCCGCTCTCGAGATGCACGAATCCGAGATGGGCATGCAGGCCATCATTGACCCTTACGCCCGCGGCGATTTCTTCGTCTCCTTCGGCGAGACCGGCGTCAACGTCGAAGAGGGCTACATCACCTTCACCTCGCTGCCCGCGGGCTTGGTCGCCAAGGTCGGCAAGATGCGCGCGGACTTCGGCAAGGTGAACACCATTCACAACCACGCGCTGAGTTTCATTGACCGGCCGCTGGTCACCAACAACCTGGTGGGCGGCGAGGACGGCCTCAACGACGCCGGCTTCTCCGTCACCCGCATCCTCCCCGCGCCCAAGAACTGGTTCCTCGAAGGCACCGCCCAGGTCTTCCGCGGCGACTCCGCCGATGTTTTCCAATCCAGCCGCCGCCAGGATGAGAGCGTCGTCGGCCACCTGCGCACCTACCGGGACATCACCGAATCCACCAACGTGGACGTCGGCTTCTCCTACGCACGCGGCCACAACAACCTGGGCTCCGATTTCCTCACCAATCTCTACGGCGTGGATGCCACCCTGCGCTGGAAGCCCCTGCGCCGCGCCATCTACCATTCCCTGCTCTGGCGCAGCGAGTTCTTCTGGAGCCACCGCGACCAGCTTTCTCCCGCGGAGCTCTTCCAGACCCAGCGCGCCTTCGGCCTCTACAGCTCGCTCGATTACCGCGTCAACCGCCGCTGGACCGTCGGCGGGCGTTTCGACCGCAGCGGCCGCGCCGCCAACGCTGCCCTCACCGACACCGGCGCTTCCGCCATCCTCACCTACTGGCCCAGCGAATTCAGCCAGATCCGCGGCCAATACCGCTTCGGCCATTTCGCCGAAGGCGCCAACGCCAACGAATTGCTCTTCCAGTTCCTGTTCGTTCTCGGCGCCCACGGCGCGCACCCCTTCTAGGACTCTTTTGAGAAAGCTATTCAGTACCGTCTTTTTCGCAAACTGTCAGGAGTGAAGATGAAAATCAACATCACGAAGTTCTCGCACTGCATTCTGGCCGCTGTCACGGCGCTCGCCCTGATCCTCGCGTCCGCGCCTTTCGCCCCGCCCGCCGCGGCCGCCGGCAAGTTCCAGATCATGACCGCCACCTCCGACCTCGCCGCCATCGCCCAGGAAATCGGCGGCGACCGCGTGGACGCGGAATCCATCGCGCGCGGCTACCAGGATCCGCACTTCGTGGATGCCAAACCCAGCTTTCTCCTCAAGCTGCGCAAAGCCGATCTGCTCATCGTCGTCGGCCTCGAGCTGGAGATCGGCTGGCTCCCTCCGCTCATCCAGCAGTCCGGCAACCCCAGGATCCAGGTTGCCGCGCCCGGCTACTTCGACGCCTCGCGCTTCGCAAAAATTCTCGAGATTCCCAGCGGCCAGGTGACCCGCGCCGAAGGCGACGTCCACCCCCAGGGCAACCCGCACTACTGGCTCGATCCGGACAACGGCCTGCGCATCGCCAAGGGCATCCAGAACAAGCTCAGCGAGATGCGCCCCGCCGACGCCGATTATTTCGCGCAGCGCTACGCCTCCTTCGAGCAGCGCCTCCAGCAGGCCGAAGCGAACTGGATTGCGCAGATGAAGCCCTACGCCGGGCGCAAGGTCGTCACCTACCACCGCTCCTGGCCGAATTTCGCCGAGCATTTCCACCTCGACGTGGTCGGCTACGTCGAGCCGCGCCCCGGCATCCCGCCCAGCCCGCAGCACACCGTCGAACTCATCCAGATGATGAAGCGCGACGGCGTCAAGATCATCCTCGTCGAGCCTTACTTCGACCTGAAGACCCCCAACTCCGTGGCCCGCGAGACCGGAGCCAAGGTCGTGGTGATGATGCCTTCGGTCGGTGGCGAAAAAGAGATCACCGATTATTTCAAGCTCTTCGAGTACGATATTGCCAAACTCAAGCAGGCTTTTGACGCCACGCGCTAGGAGAGCGACCCGATGGAAATGCTTCCGTTTTTGCTGGCCCCCTTCGTGGCCAGCCTGATCCTCACCGGCATCCACGCCTATCTCGGCGTGCACGTCGTCGAGCGCGGCGTCATCTTCGTGGACCTGGCCCTCGCGCAGATCGCCGCCCTCGGCGCCACCGTGGCCATCGTTGCCGGGATGGACCCCCACGGCCACGGCTCCTACTGGATCAGCCTCGGCTTCACCTTTCTCGGCGCGGCCATCTTCGCCTTCGCGCGCACCCGCCGCGGCCACATCCCCCAGGAAGCCTTCATCGGCATTGCCTACGCCGTCGCTTCCGCCACCGCCATCCTGCTCATGAGCAAGGCCACCGGCGAAACCGAGCACCTCAAGGACATGCTCGTCGGCAACATCCTCGCCGTTTCCTGGCCCGAGGTGCAGAAGACCGCGCTCCTCTACGGCGCCGTCGGCGCCTTCCACTACCTCTTCCGCAAAAAGTTTCTGGCCATCTCCATGCACCACGACGAGCCGGAAAAGCTCGGCTTCAACGTGCGCTTCTGGGATTTTCTCTTCTACGCTTCCTTCGGCTTCGTGGTCACCTCCTCGGTGGCCATCGCCGGCGTCCTCCTCGTCTTCTGCTACCTCATCGTGCCCTCGGTCGGCGCCATGCTCTTCGCCGACCGCATCGGCCCGCGCCTGGCCATCGGCTGGACCATGGGCACTCTGGTCTCCGCCCTCGGCGTCCTGCTCAGCGTGAAGCTCGACACCCCCACCGGCGCCACCATCGTGGTCACCTTCGGCGGCGTCCTCGTGCTCATGTTCTTCGCCCACCTCATCGTCCACCACGGCCGCAGCGCCCAGCGCGTATAATCGCCTCTGCTTGCGGCCTGCGAGAGCCTGGGAATAATAGTTGACCGTTTCGCGGTCACGCGGATCAAGGAGGAGCCATGGCAGAGCCGACCTACGAAGAACTCAAATCACGCTTGGCGGAATTGGAGAAACAAGGAACGGGGCGCCGTTCCGGCCAGCTCGAATTTCGCGTCGGAGAAAAAGGCGGCGTCAGCGTCTACGGACTCGGCCGCTTCCCGGTCACCTTATACTACGAACAGTGGACGCGCCTGCTCGACGCCGCGCCTCAATTGCGCGCCTTCCTCGAAGAGAACAAATCCGCGGGCAAGCTGAAGCTGAAAGAGAAATAGCAGTATTGCTCTGTCTGGCCGGTGTTCCGTCCCGGAAATCCGCGCTCGTTGCGCCCTACTTAAATTCTTCAACTCTTCACTGACTACTGTCCACTGACCACTTTCTTTTCTTCACGCCGTCTGCTTCAGCGCCCGCTCCACCAGCGCCAGGCAGCGCTCGGCCTGCTCGCGCAGCAGCTCTTCCCGCTCGCCGCGCTCCTGCCGCGTGCTGTGCAGTTCGTCGGCGATGGCCAGCGCCGCCAACACCGCCGCGCGCTGCGTGTCCACGGTCCCGGTGGCTTCCGCGATGGCGCGCATCCGCGCGTCCACGTACGCCGCCAGCTCCTGCACGTAACCCTCGTCCAGCTCCCCGCGGATCGAGTAGCTCTGCCCGAATATCTGTACTTTCACCGGCGCGCTCATGCCGTCTTCCTCATGCGCGGTGCCGCTTCAGCGCGGCACGCCGTTCGGATACAGCAGGATCTTCCCCGCGTGCCCGCTCTGCAGCTTGCTGAACGCGCTCTCGAACTGCTCCAGCGGCAGCCGCTCCCCGAACAGCGGATCGAGATTCACCCGCCCGCTCTTCAGCAGCGCGGTCATCTGCATCCACGTGTCGTACATGCGCCGCCCGTAGATGCCCTGCACCGTGGCGCCCTTGAAGATCACGTCGTTCACCAGGTCCAGCGTCACCGGCTCCGTGGGAATCCCCAGCAGCGAAGCCCGCCCCCCCGCGCGCAGCGCCTGGAAGCCCTGCGCGATGGCCGCGGGATGCCCGGACATCTCCAGCAGCGCATCCACGCCCGTGCCCCCGGTCTCCGCCCGCACGCGCGCCACCACATCTTCCGCCGCCGGATTCAGCACCACGTCCGCGCCCATCTTCACCGCCAGGCCCCGGCGATGCTCGTTCACTTCCGTGGCCAGCACCGTCGCGCACCCGCAGGCCTTGGCCACCGCGATGGACATCAGCCCGATCGGCCCGCAGCCCGTCACCAGCACCGTCTGCCCGGCAATCGCCCCGGCCAGCACCGTATGCACCGCGTTGCCCAGCGGATCGAGGATCGCCGCGTAGTGCTCCGGGATGGCCGGGTCCAGCTTCCAGATGTTGCTCGCCGGAATGCGCACGAATTCCGCGAACGCCCCGTCCCAGTCGATCCCGATCACCCGCACGTTCTGGCAGACGTGCGCCTGCCCCAGCCGGCACTGGTGGCAGTGCCCGCAGTTGACGTGCATCTCCGCGCTGACGAAGTCCCCGGCCTTCACCGCGGCCACTTCCTCGCCCACGCGCTCCACGATCCCGCAGAATTCGTGCCCCAGCGTCACCGGCGGCTTGATGCGCCCCTGCGACCAGCGGTCCCAGCCATAAATGTGCAGGTCCGTCCCGCAGATGGACGCCGCCTTCACCCGCACCAGCACGTCCCCCGGCCCAATCGCCGGCACCGGCGCGCTTTCCAGCGACAGCCCGCGTCCTGCCTGCATCTTGCGCAAAGTTTTCATGGTTGTGGACATGGTGGAAGGCGCCTGATCGCTCCCCATCGCGGCCCAGCGATGTTAGCACACGCCCTTCCGCCCCGTGTAGCGCAGGGCGACCGCAGGGAGCCCTGCGGGTTCTTCCCTCACTTCACCCGCGCCACCACCCCGATCTTCTCCAGCGCCCGCAAATATTCCACCACCAGCTCCAGCGCCACCGGCCCGTATTCCGCCGACACCGCGTCGCGGATCTGCTGCGCGTTGCGCCGCCCGTCGGCGAAGTTCAGCGCCTCGTACGCGTACTCCTCGCCCCCGCCCCACAGCCCCTCGTAGCTGAGCAATTTCGGCGTGGCCACCCTCGCCGCCCGCGCATGATCGGCGAAATAGTCGTAGCTGAACACCGCCAGCGGCCCGCGCGGCTCCGCTTGGCGCGCGAATTTCAACGCGCCCTCGCCGGAAGCTCTGCTTTCCTCCCCGAGAGGCGCAGCGAGCTCCCGCAGTCCGGACAAACTCTGCGAGCGGAGCTCTCCTATCGTGATGCTCCTGCCGGCGGCTCCGTCCGCCGCAAGCGGAATCGCTTCTTCATATCTCAAGGAAGCGCGGATGAGAATCGCGGATTCGCTTTCCGGAAGCTGCGCCTTGCGCCGAAGCACGAACGAAAATCGTTCCGCGCGCCCGATTCCTATCGCGGAGAGCAGCGCCGGCGCACTGGCTTCATTCATCCCGGCCAGAAAATATCCGCTGGCCGCCCCGATGAACGCCGCGCGCTTCAGCTTCGTGGTGTCAATGTTCGCGGCGGTGTCGAAATTGGTGTGAATGTAGCGGTCCGGCCAATCGTTGAGGTAAATCGCGGGGATCTTGAACGAGCTGTCCTGATAAACGTCGTGGTCGCTGCCCATGGTGTAGGCGCTGAACTGCGCCTGCAGCGGCTCCTTGCCGCCTTCCGGCGCCGTCAACGGATATTCCGCGCTCCCCGTGGCCGCGAACTTGTACGACTGCTCGTTCACGAACTCCGCGAACGCCCACGCCACGTCGTGCACGAACGACGGCAGGCTCAGCGGCCCGCGCGTCACGTGGAACACCGCCTTGGTCGCCGGCCCGCCCCCCACCATGTCCATGTGGATGGCGGCCTTGATGCGCCGCGCGAATTCCGGCTTGCCGTTCAGCAGCACCACCGTCCCTTCGATCTCCGGCGGCCAGATGAAGCGTATCGTCCGCGCCGGCCGCGCCAGCTTTCCTTCGTGGATCAGCTTCTGCAGCGTGCGCGCCACTTCCAGGATCGTCACGCAGCCGCTGGCGTTGTCGTTGGCCCCCGGCCGCTGGTGGTCCAGGTGGCAGCTGAAGGCAATCTCTTCCTCTTTCAGCTTGGGGTCGCCGCCGGGAATCGTGGCGGTAACAACTTCATAGTTGCCGGGATGCTGCCCGGCCTTGACCGTGGCGTGCAGGCGAATCGTTTCCCCGCGCCCCAGCCGCTCGCGCAGCGCCCGCGCCGTCTTCAGCGACACCATGAAGCCGAAGGTCTTGTTGGCCGAGAAAGTATCCAGGTGTCCCCAGGCGAGGCTGCCAGCCTGGCAAACCTCCTCCGGCAGGAAGGCGTCGAGGTGCACACGGCGAACCGAGGATTCGCAGCCGGCAATGTGCAAGTGGCTGCGGGCGATTATATCGTGCGCATGGACCAGCCCTACAGCCGCTGCGCCGTCAATTTCCTCGACACCCAGTTCTTTTCCCCCGCAAATCCCAGCCCGTACGACGATACCGGGTGGTCGATTCCCCTTTTGCGCAACGTGAAGGTGGCGAAAATCGAGGACAAAGCGGTACTCGATCAGCCGATGACGCTGCTGGCGGCGGACGCGAAAGTGCCCGGCACCATCACGGGGTCCGGCAGCGTGATCATCGTGGATCACAATGGCGACACCAGCATTGCACCGTTCCGTTTCGCGAACAAGGACGTGAAAATGCAGGCCGCCGAAGAAGCATTCGAGGCCGCAGGTCGCAAGTTCAGCGCCGGGGCAATCATCATTCCGGTCGCCGACCGGGCCGCGCTGGAAGCGTCGATCCGGGAGCACAGTCTGGCAGCCTATGCGGTCGATTCGCTGCCGGCCGTGAAGACGCACGAGATGGTGACGCCGAGGATCGCTTACGTGCACTCCTGGTCCAACACCCAGAACGAAGGATGGGTGCGCATGACGTTTGACAAGATGAAGATCCCCTACACCTATATCGGAGACACGAAACTGCGTGAGCCGAACCTGCGGCAAAAGTACGATGTGATCATCTTCCCCCACGTCGGCGGAACCTCCGAATCGCAAGTAAACGGCGTGCAGGGCCCCGACCCCATCCCCTATCAGAAGTCTTCTCTGACTCCCAACCTGGGCGTTCAGGATTCGGCCGGCGACATCCGCGGAGGCATGGGCTTCGATGGACTCATCAATCTGATGAAGTTCGTGCAGGAAGGCGGGTTGCTCCTCACCGAAGGTTCCACATCCACCATCTTCCCCGAATACCACCTCGTCAGCGGGATTACTGTCGAAGAGCCGGCTGGATTATTCGCGCGCGGCGTAGTGATGAAGTCGCAGTTCACGGACCGGAACAGCCCGATTGCCTACGGCTATGACAGCGATAATCTCGCTGTCTATTTCAGTACAGCCCCTGTGCTGAATGTGGGTGGAGGCGGATTCGGCGGATTCGGAGGTGGCGGGCGCGGCGGCGCCCAGATACCCGGCGTCGGCATGAATCTGAATCCAAACGCGGTCCAGCCGACCTTGACTACGCTCGACGGTCCCCCCCCACCGGCAGGGGCCCGCGCCGGCGCGCCCGAAGGCGGGCGCGGCGGAGGGGGCGGACGGGGTGGCGCGGGCGGCGGCGATCAGGCGCCGCGGCCGCGCGTCATTCTGCGCTTTCCGAACGATCCCAATGACATTCTGCTCAGCGGCGGGCTCGTCGGCCAGCAAGCCCTCGTCGGGCGGGCGCTCGTGGTCGATGCCCCGTTGGGAAAAGGCCACGTCGTGATGTTTGCCAACCGGCCGTTCTGGCGCTACCAGACGCACGGCAGCTTCAACTTGGCGCTCAACGCCATCCTGAACTGGAACCACCTCGACGCGGGCGCCGCGCCTCCGGCCGCCCCGCGGAAGGAACCGCAGTAGAACGGTCCCGCTCAAAACCGGAACCGGCATGTCTACCCAGGGCCCCGGAAAGCAATCGGTCCGGGGCTCTTTGGTTGTGGTTCGCCAAAATCCCGGTCGGCAGGTTCTCAAAACGCCCGGGCTTGTTTGGCGCTTTGCGACCGACCGCTCACGCAAAGTACAAGGAATGGCAGGGATGAAGGGATGAAATGCCGGGATGACGGTTAGCGCAGAGGAAGAGTCAGGATGGTCTACGGCATCGTCGGAACTGCTGCCGAAACCAACGAAATCGGCAAGCAACAAATTCCAACTTAAGGCTCTCAAGCAGCGGCTGCGCGCTCTTGCGAAGTTCGGGCGCGACAACGATTCCCCTCAAGGGCCTGTTCACTTTCTTCCTCAAATTCTCAAGGTAGCCTTGCAGTTGC
>JAIQEV010000058.1 GCA_020073585.1 Terriglobia bacterium | reverse complement strand
CTTTTCCGAATCGGGCTTTCGCAGCAATGATCCGGTCTTCGTCTTCGGGACCAAGCTGCGCGAGCGGCGCTTCACCGCGGCGGATTTCAGTCTCGGACAGCTGAATACGCCAACGCCGGTGGGCCTCTTCACAACGCGGTTCGCCGGCGGCTGGAACCTCTTCGACTCCTTCCGCACGCAGCGCGAGATGCAGGGAGCCTCGCTGCACCGCGAGGCCGCGGCACAGCAGCTGCAGCGGACGGACCAGGAGCTGGTGCGCAGGGTGGTGGGCGCGTACTACGACGTGCTGCTGGCGCAGAAGCAGCGGGCCGTGGCGGAAAAAAGCGTGGCGGCGGCGCAGGCGATCTTCGAGCGCGCCCAGGCGCGGCGCGAGACCGGCCTGGCGGTGGATTCGGATGTGCTCAGCGCGGAGGTGCATCTCCGCGAGCGGCAGCAGGAGCTGATCCGGGCGCGCAACGACGTCGCGCTGCTGCTGGCGGCGCTGGCAACGAGCATGGGCGTGCCCGCGGATTCCGTCTCCCGGCTGAACGACGATGTGCTGGCCGAGCGTCCGCTTCCCCTGGATACCCTGCCGGAACTGGAACAGCGCGCGGTGGCCGGGCGGCCGGACCTGAAGCGCATCGGCAGCGAGAAAGCGGCACAGGAGAAGAGCGTCGCAGCGGCGAAATCGGCGTTCGGGCCGCGGCTCACGGCAATGGCCTCCTGGGAGCAGGACAACATCACCCTGGCGGGCCACGGCGGAAACAACTGGACCGCGGGCTTCGACCTGCATATGGACCTTTTCGACGGTGGAGCGAAGCGAGCGGAGCTGGCGCGGGAGCGCGCGGTGGCGGAACGGCTCGGGCAGCTCGAAGAAGCGGCGCGGAACGCGGTGCGCCTGGAGGTGCGCCGAGCGTACTACGGCGTGGAAACGGCGCGGCAGCAGTTGGAGGTAGCGCGCGCGAGCGTGGCGCAGGCGCAGGAAAGCCTGCGCATCCAGCAGAACCGCTATGAGGCCGGGCTGACCACGCTGCCGGATCTGCTGGCGGTGGAAGACGCGGCGCGGCACACGGAAACAAGCTACTGGCAGGTGGTCTACCAGTTGCGGACGAGTTACGCCGATCTGGAGCTGGCGACGGGACGGCTGAACACAAATTCTCCGGTGGTGAAACCATGACGGACGCAAAGAAGGTGTTGCTGCTCTCCCTGGCGGGGCCTTTCCTGTGGCTCGCGGGCTGCGGGCCGGCGGAAAAACCGCGGGCCGCCGCGCCGGAGACGCTGCGCGGTGTGGCCCTGATCGCGGTGCAGGCGGTCCCGGTCAGCGATGTGCTGGAGGCCGTGGGCACGGTGCAGGCGGCGCAGAGCAGCACGATTTCCAGCCAGATCAGCGGCACGATCACGCAGATTCGCGCGCAGGAAGGCACGCGCGTCAAGAAGGGGCAGGTCCTGGCGGTGCTGGACGACGCGCAGCCGCGCGCCAGTCTGGCCAGCGCGCAGGCCGCGCTGGCAGCCGCGGAACAGCAGGCCAAGCTGGCGGAGGTGGACGACCAGCTGGCCGCGGCGACGCTGCGGCGCTATCAGACGCTGTACGAAAAGAAATCGCTGAGCGCCCAGGAGTTCGACGAGTTCAAGGCGCGGCGCGAGGCGGCCGCGGCGCGGCGCGAACAGGCCCAGGCAGGCGCGGCGCAGGCGCGGGCCATGCTGCGCGAGGCGCAGATCACGCTGGAGCACACCGCGCTGCGCGCGCCCTTCGACGGCGTGGTGACCGCGAAGCGCGCGGATGCCGGAACGCTGGCCGTGCCCGGCATGCCGCTCTTCGTCGTGGAAGATACGCGGAGCTTCCGGCTGGAGGCCACGGTCGGGGAGACCGAAATACATCTGGTGCGCGCGGGGCAGAAAGTTCCGGTGGTGCTCGATGCGCTGGGGGCGGCGCCGCTCGGCGGCACGGTGAGCGAGATCGTGCCGGCGGCGGACCCCGCGAGCCGCACATTCCAGGTGAAGGTGACGCTGCCGGCGGAGGCGCGACTGCACTCGGGGCTTTTCGGGCGGGCGCTGATCGAGCGCGGAAAGCGCAGCGCGCTGGTGCTGCCGGCGGAGGCCCTCGTGGAGCGCGGGCAGTTGCAGGCGGTCTACGTGATCGGCGCCGACGGCATCGCCGCGCTGCGCTACGTGACCGCGGTGGCCGCCGGGGCGGGACAGAAGGAAGTGCTCTCCGGGCTGGCGGAAGGCGAGCGCGTAGCGGCGAATCCGGGTCAGCAGGAGCTGGCGGGCAAGCGCATCGAGGCGGCGCGATGACCGATGGGGGCACGACCGGACGGCATGGGCTGGGCCTGGCCGGGGGCATCGCGCGCGCTTTTGTTCAGTCGAAGCTGACGCCGCTGATCATCATCGGCGCGCTGCTGGCCGGCGCGCTGGGGCTGCTGCTGACGCCGCGCGAAGAAGAGCCGCAGATCGTCGTGCCCATGCTGGACGTGTTCGTGCAGATGCCGGGAGCGTCCGCGGCGGAGGTGCAGGAGCGCGCGAGCATCCCCATGGAAAAGCTGCTGCGCGACCTGCCGGGTGTCGAGTACGTCTATTCGATCAGCCGGCCGGGGCTGAGCCTGGTGATCGTGCGTTTCACCGTCGGAGAGAAGGAAGAGGACGCGATTGTCCGCACCTACAACAAGCTCTATGCGAATTTCGACCGCATTCCGCCGGGCGCTTCCCAGCCGCTGATCAAGGTGCGCTCGATCGACGACGTGCCGATCCTGGCGCTGACGCTGTGGGGCGAGCACTACGACGCCTACCGGCTGCGGCAGGTAGCGGGCGAACTGGAGCACGCGCTCAAACAGATCGAGAACGTCTCGGAAACAAAGATACTGGGCGGACAGGCGCGGCAAGTGCGCGTGGTGCTGGATACGCAGCGGCTGGCGGCGCACGGGCTGACGCCGGAAAGCGTGGTGAACCAACTCGGCGGGGCCAACAGCCGGCAGCGCAGCGGCGACTTCGCGCAGGGCAATCAGCAGATCGAAGTGGAGGCGGGGAGGTTTCTCGCCACGGCGGAAGAGCTGAAGCAGGTGGTGGTGGGTGTGCGCGGCGGACGGCCCGTCTATCTGCGGGATGTGGCGGCGCGCATCGAGGACGGACCAGCCGAGGCCACGCAGTACGTGCTCTACGGCAACGGCGCGGGGGCCGCGAAAAGAGCGGCGGCGGGCGAATTCCCCGCGGTAACCATCACCGTGGCCAAGCGGCGCGGCACGAACGCCACGGTCATCTCCGCCGAGGCGCTGGCCAAGGTCGAAGCGCTGCGCGGCACGCTGCTGCCGGCGGACCTGCAGCTCAGCGTGACGCGAAATTATGGCGAGACGGCCAAGGACAAGTCCGACGAGCTGCTGAAGCACCTGTTCATCGCCACGCTTTCGGTGACCCTGCTGATCGCGCTGGTGCTGGGCTTCCGGGAATCCGGGGTGGTGCTGCTGGCGGTGCCGGTCACACTGGCGCTGACGCTGGCGATTTTCTACTTTTTCGGCTACACGCTGAACCGCGTCACGCTCTTCGCGCTGATTTTTTCCATCGGCATCCTGGTGGACGACGCCATCGTGGTGGTCGAGAACATGGTGCGCCACTTCCGGCTGCCGGAGAACGCCGGGCGGCCGCTCACGGACGTGGCCGTCGAGGCGGTCAACGAAGTCGGCAACCCCACGATCCTGGCGACCTTCGCGGTGATCGCGGCGATTCTGCCCATGGCCTTTGTGCGCGGGCTGATGGGGCCGTACATGCGGCCGATTCCCGTGGGGGCTTCGGCGGCGATGCTCTTTTCGCTGCTGGTGGCGTTCGTGGTGTCGCCGTGGGCGGCGCTGCGGCTGCTGCGCCACGCCGGCGAGTCCGCGGGGGCGCAGCACGAGAAGGAGGGCTGGACGACGCGGCTCTACCGGCGGCTGATGAACCCGCTGATCCACAACTCGGGGCGGCGCTGGGCGTTTCTCGGCGGGGTGGTGGTGCTGCTGCTGGCGGCGGTGGCCTTCTTCCCGCTGAAGTGGGTGCGCGTGAAGATGCTGCCCTTCGACAACAAGAACGAATTCCAGGTGATGGTGGACATGCCGGACGGCACGACGCTCGAGCAGACCACACGCGTGGCCGAGGCGCTGGGCGGCTACCTTGCGGGACAGCCCGAGGTGGTCAACTACCAGATCTACGCGGGCACTTCCGGGCCGTACAACTTCAACGGGCTGGTGCGCCACTATTTTCTGCGCCAGGGAGCGAACCAGGCGGACCTGCAGGTGAACCTGCTGCCGCGGAACGAACGCAGCGCGCAGAGCCACGAGATTGCGCGGCGCGTGCGGCCCAAACTGGTGGAGATTGCCGCGCCGCTCGGGGCGCGCATCAAGGTCGCGGAAGTGCCGCCGGGCCCCCCGGTGCTTTCCACGCTGGTGGCGGAAGTGTACGGACCGGACCCGCAGCGGCGCATGCAGCTCGCGGCGCAGATCAAGAAGATCTTCGAGCAGTCGCCGGGCGTGGTGGACGTGGACTGGATGGTCGAGGACCCGCAGACCAAGTATGAGCTGGAGACGGACCTGGACAAGGCGGCGCAGCACGGGGTCTCTTCGGCGGACGTGGCGCGAACACTGCACATCGCGCTGAGCGGAGAGGCTGCGGGCCTGCTGCACGATGCGAAATCGCGCGAGGATGTGCCCATCGAAGTGCGCCTGAGTCGCGCGGACCGCTCGGGCATCGAAGCGCTGGAGGATCTGCGCGTGGCGGGAGCGGACGGGCGGTTGGTGGCGCTGCGCGACGTCACGCACCGCAGGAAAACCACGATCGACCGCAGCCTGTACCGGAAGAACCTGCGCGATGCCGTGTACATCGTCGGCGACGTGGCCGGGGCGGAGGAGAGCCCGGTATACGCGATCCTGGCGATGAACCAAGCCATCGAGAAGATCCAGTTGCCGGAAGGATACGGCGTGGAGCGCTACACGGCCATCCAGCCGCCGAACCCGAACCGCTACGCGATGAAATGGGACGGCGAATGGCACATCACCTACGAAGTGTTCCGCGACCTGGGACTGGCGTTCGCGGCGGTGCTGGTGCTGATCTACGTGCTGGTGGTGGGATGGTTCGGATCGTTCAAGACGCCGCTGGTGATCATGGCGCCGATTCCGCTGACGCTGGTGGGCATTTTGCCGGCACACGCGCTGCTGGGCGCATTTTTTACGGCGACGAGCATGAT
The DNA here is from genome assembly GCA_020073585.1 of Terriglobia bacterium. Classification (GTDB taxonomy): domain Bacteria; phylum Acidobacteriota; class Terriglobia; order Acidiferrales; family UBA7541; genus Acidiferrum. Next base: position 18,450 of record JAIQEV010000058.1, on the reverse strand, counting down.
CGGATTCATCGCCGGCGCGGGGATCATCGTGCGCAATTCCATCATCCTGGTGGACTTCATCGAGCTGCGCCGCGCCCAGGGGATGCCGCTGGACCAGGCGGTGGTGGATGCCGGCGCGGTACGTTTCCGCCCGATGCTCTTGACGGCGGCGGCGGTGGTGGTCGGAGCGAGCGTGATCCTCTTCGACCCCATCTTTCAGGGGCTGGCGATCTCGCTGATGGCCGGAGAAGTGGCCTCGACGCTGCTCTCGCGCATGACCGTCCCGGTGCTTTACTACCTGAGCCAGAAGGGGACGCAAGCGTAATCCCGGCTCGCTGCGGGAATTTCACATGCGCCGTATTTGTCCGGCGCAAAACGATTCTCAGAAGGAGGAAATATGAATGTTGAACGTCTTTTGCGGCTGATTGCGGGAGCCTTCGTGCTGGCCACGCTGGCGCTCGGCTACTGGGTGCATCCCTACTGGTATCTGTTCACGGCGTTCGTGGGGCTGAATCTGTTTCAATCCGGCTTCACCAACTGGTGCCCGATGATGACCATCCTGCGCAAGCTCGGCGTGCCGGAAAGCGCCGGCGGACGCCACGAAACTCCTGCGGCCACCCGCGCCTAGCCGGACGGTCTAAGCTGGCAGCGCCTGGCCGCGGGTTTCCGCTCCGAAGGGCACGAGGAGAAGACCGAGGGCGAAGGCCAGCGCGGTGAGCGCCACGGGGATGCCCAGCGAGCCGTAGTGGCGCACTCCCGCCCCCACCAAAAACGTGATGCCGGCTCCGCCGAAGCGCGCGAACGACGTGGAAAAGGCGAACGCGCTGGCGCGGCATTCCGTCGGATATTGCTCCGGGAGCCAAAGCGTATAGACCGCGAAATTGGCTCCGCCCAAGCCGAGAAAGAACAGGCAGACGAAAAACCAGGGAAGCGCGGGCGCGCCCAGATAGAAAATTTTGCCGAAAGTGAGCGCGACGAAGACCAGCATCAGCGCGAAATACCAAGCCAGCGCGCCGCGCCGGCCCAAGCGTTCGGCAAGCCAGGGCATGGCCAAGCAGCCGAGAATGGTGGCGAAGGAGACGAGCATGGTGGCGCGCGAGGCCAGCTGCGCCGCCTGCGGGCCGGCGCGCCCCGCGGCTTCCGCGAGCACCGTGACCGCCGCGGGCACATAGACCGTGCCGGCCCACAAGCCGCAGATGGAAACGAGCATGAAGAGCGAATTCAGGATAGTGCGGCGGCGCCAGGTGCGGGAAAAAAGCGCGGCCAGCGGACGGAAGACGGCCCACTCGCGGACCACGCCTTCCTTCCGCCGCCAGCGCGCGGGCTCGGCCACGCCGTGGCGCACCCAAGCCAGCAGCAGCGCCGGCAGGCCGCCGACGGCGAACATGGCGCGCCAGCCGAAGCGGCTGCCGATGGCGTAATTCAGGAGCGCGGCGAGGAAAATTCCGACGTAGTAGCCGGTGTGCATGTACCCGGCGCCGGCGCGGCGGCGCTCCTCGGGCCATTCCTCCGCGACGAACGTGCCGCCCATGGCCCATTCCCCGCCGATGCCGATGCCCGCGAGCAGCCGCAGCACGGCAAGCTGCCAGACGCTGCCGACCAGCGCGCTCAAAAACGTGAACAGCGAATACCACACGATGGTGAGCATCAGCGTGCGCACCCGCCCGAACTTGTCTCCGATGGGACCCCAGAGAAAAGCCAGCCCCCAGCCGATCAGGAAAAGCGCGAAGAGCAGCCCGCCGTAGTAGCCGATGTTGCCCTTCGTGGCGGCGATGCCGGAGCGCGGGAGGAGTTCGCGCAGCGAGGGCACCAGCACCAGGGCGTAGATGAAGGAGTCCATGCCATCGAGGGTCCAGCCGCCCCACGAGGCCCAGAAGCCGCGCACCTGATTGCGCGTGAGCGCGGCGGAAGAGGGCGCGGCACTGGAGGCGGACGGAATCATGGCAGGCGGGACTATAGCAAATGCCCGCCAACACGGACAGATGAGATCCTGCGGGCCCGGTTCCCGGATTCTTCCGAGGGATTCTTCGCTTCTATGGCTGCCGCGCCTGCCGGACTTTTGCCGGAGCGGTTTCGCGCATGAACAGCGCGGCCAGGAAGACCATGATGGCGCCGCCGGAGGCGATCCACAGCGCCGCGCCGAGGCCGTGCTTATCGGCGATGGTTCCGGCGATAGCCGGGGCCAAAGTTCCGCCAAAGATTTCGCCGACCAGCGTGGTCAATCCGATCGCCGTGGCGGAAAAGCGCGCCGGAACGCTTTCCGTGGGCACCAGCACCAGCGCCAACGCGGAGATCGCCTGCGCGCCATTGGCGATGAACGCCGCCGCGGCCATCAGCCAGGGGTGCTCGACGAGAAAGGGCACCTGGTAGGTGAGCGGCACGAGCGCCGAGAGCAGCGCGATGAAGATCAGCATGGGCTTGCGCCCGGTGCTGTCGGAAATCCACGGATAGAGCCAGCCCCAGACAAATGCTCCCAGGCCGCTGGCGCCCATGACGAAGCCCGCCAGCGTCGGCGTATGCTTCGAAACTTCGGTGATGTACAGCGGCGCGAACGCGTGCATCACGAAGAGCCAGGTCATGAAGCCCACGCTGGCCAGCGAACACAGCCAGATGTTGCGGTAGCGCAGCAGCGCGAAATAGTCCTTCCAGGAGGCCTTGGCGCGGTGGGCGTTCGCTTCACCGTTCCGCACCGGCTCGCGCAGAAATTTCCAAAGCAGGAATCCCATGACCATTCCGGGGATGCCCGCGGCAAAGAAAGCGCCGCGCCAGCCGAAATGCGCGGCGATCTGCGTGGTCATCACCGGGGCGATGGCCATGCCCACCAGAGCCGCGGCGCTGACCACAACGCCGATGTTGCGCCCGCGGCGATCCGGCGCGGAAGATTCCTCGATCGTCGCGGTCATCGTGGACCACGTGGGCCCTTCCGCCACCCCCATCAGGCCGCGGACGGCGAAGAGGTGCCCGAAGGAGCGGGCGACACCGGAAAGCCAGGACAGCACGGAAAACGCGAAGACCGCCGGAATCAGCACCGGGCGGCGCCCGATGCGGTCGGAAAGCGCGCCGAAAACCAGGCCCGAGACGGCCCAGGTAATGGCCAGCGCCGATGCCAGCATCCCCACCTGCGCATGCGTGAGATGCAAATCCGGAGCAATGTAGGGCGCCAGGTAGAGAAGGCTCATGCGGTCGAGGAAGACCGTGCCCCAGGCGAAAAACATGAGGACGACCAGGCCAAACTCATAGCGCTTGGTATTCGGTGGTGTGCTGTTCATCGTGTGGTGACCCGTGCCATCCCCTCGCGAAGGCCGGTCGCTGCATCCCCGCCGGCTCTTCATCCTTGTCTACGGCTTCCTTGGCGGGAAAGTTGTCGCATCAACCCGCTTTTTGAGGCGCCTATCATTGCGCACTTGCCCCGCAGAGGAAAGCCGAAAAACAGAGAATTTCGCGGGATGCCCGGAGTGTGCGCAGGCCGCGGCCAGGGGTTCTCGGATAGTCCTGAAACGTGATACAAGCTGTTGGCGCCCCGGGTGCGGGGAAATACGCGCTTGCGCCGGACCCCGGCGGGCGCTGCGCAGGCTGCGCGGTTCTTGCGATGCCAGAACACGAAAACAATTTCTTCGACCGCTTCGCGGCCACGGCCCAGCACTACGGCGGCAACGTCGCCGTGGAATTGCAGCACCGCGACAGCGTCGAGACGGCCACCTATGCCGAACTGCGCGAGCAGGCCGAAGCGGCCGCGGGCTTCCTGGCCGCCCGGGGCATCCGCACCGGCGACGCTTGCGCCATCCTCGCCGACAACGACATCGCCTGGTGCGCGGTGTACCTGGGCGCGCTGCGCGTGGGCGCGCTGGCCGTGCCGCTGGACACCCATTACTCGCCGGAGCAGATCGCCACGCTGCTGCGCGACAGCGGCGCGAAGATGCTCTTCACCACGCCGCGCTTCGTCGCCGATGTCGAAGAAGCGCGCCGCCTGAGCGGCTCCGCGGCGGAGATCGTGCTGCTGCGCGGCCGACACCAGGATTTGCCGAGCTTCGACGAATTGCAGAAAAAGGAGTGGCCCGCGCTCCCCGCCGGCAGCGTCACGCGCGAAGATCCCGCCGTCATCCTCTATACCTCGGGAACCACCAGCGATCCCAAGGGCGTGGTGCTGACGCACGGCAATCTGCTGGCCGAGGCCGACGCCGTCTTCAGCACGCTGCAGATCGGCGCGCAGGACTCCGTCCTCGGGGTCATGCCGCTCTATCACGCGCTGGCGCAGATGGCCAATCTCCTGCTCCCCTTCGTGACCGGCGCGCGGGTCATCTACCTCGAGGAGATCAGCTCGTCGGAGCTGCTGAAGGCGCTGCGTCAGCACCGCCCCACGGCCTTCTGCTGCGTGCCGCAGTTCTTCTACCTCATCCACCAGCGCGTGTTCGCCAGGGTCGCCGAGAGCGCCTGGACGCGGCGGGCGCTCTTCCGCCTGCTGCTGCGCGCGAACGCCGCCTCGCGCCGCCTGCTGGGCCTGAATCTCGGCCCGCTGTTTTTTTCCGCCGTCCATGATGTCATCGGGCGCGAAATGCGTTTTCTGGTGACCGGCGGAGCGCGTTTCGATCCACTCGTGGGGCGGGATTTCTACCGCCTCGGCTTCAACCTGCTCGAAGCTTACGGCTTGACGGAATCTTCCGGCGCGGCCACCCTGACGCGTCCGGGCGAAGGCGGGCTGGGATTCGTGGGCCGCCCGCTGCCCGGCGTGGAAGTGAAAATCCTGCCGGCGGGAGCGGGCGCGGAGAACGGCGACACGCGCGGCGAAATCGCCATCCGCGGGCCCATCGTGATGCAGGGCTATTTCCGCCGGCCCGATGCCACCGCCGCGGTCGTGCAAGATGGCTGGTTTCTGACCGGCGACCTCGGCTGCCTGGACGCGCAGGGCCGGCTCGCCATCACCGGCCGCAAGAAGGAAGTCATCATCCTCAGCTCCGGAAAAAATATCTATCCGGAAGAGATCGAAGCGCACTACCTGCAATCGCCGTATATCGCCGAGCTGTGCGTGCTCGGCCTGGCGGCGCCGGGCGAGCCCGCGGCGGAGCGCCTGCACGCCGTCGTCGTGCCCAATCTGGAGGTCCTGCGCGAGCGCAAGATCGTCAACATCAAGGAGGCGCTGCGCTTCGACATCGAGAACCTCTCCGTCCACCTGCCCGCGCACAAGCGCATTCTCAGCTACGCGATCCGCATGGAGCCGCTGCCGCGCACCACCACGCGCAAGCTCAAGCGCTACGAGATCGAGCGCCAGGTGCGCAGCCGCGCGCCGGAAGCGGAAAAGCCAGCCGCATCCGCAAAGCCCGCCGCCGAGCCGGACGCGGCCTGGGCCGCCGACCCGGATCTCACCCGCGCTCTCGAACTGGTCCGCGAAGCCGCGCACGACAAGTCCGCGGTGCATCCCGACGCCAACCTCGAGCTGGACCTCGGCCTCGATTCCATCGAGCGCATCGAGCTGCTGACCAATCTCGAACAGCTCTTCGCATCCGCCATGCCCGCCGCAGCCGCCGAATCCGCCTACACCGTGCGCCAGCTCGTCGAAGCCGTGCGCGCGCAAGCCGGCGCCCCGGCGGCCGCACGCCGCGTCCATGCCTGGAGCAAGCTGCTGGCGGATCTCCCCGAGGAAGAGCCGCTCCTCCGCGATCTCCTGCAGCCGCACCACATCCTGACGTTCGCGTGCTTCGTGGTGCTCAAGCTGGCGCGCCTCGCCGCCCGCTTCCTGCTCGGATTCCACGTGAGCGGACTCGAGCATCTCCCAAAAGACGGCGCGTTCCTCCTCTGCCCCAATCATCAGAGCTACCTGGACGCTTTTCTGCTGGTCAGCGCGCTTCCCTGGCGGATCTTTCGCAGGCTATTTTTCGTGGGCGCCAGCGAATACTTCGCCACGCCGCTGCGCGCCAGGGCCGCCCGCGCCCTGCACGTCGCTCCCGTAGATCCCGATGCGCACCTGCTGCAGGCCCTGCAGGCCGGGGCCTTCGGCCTGCGCCACGGCAGAATTCTGGTGCTGTTTCCAGAGGGGGAGCGCTCGATCGACGGCGAGATCAAGAAGTTCCGCAAGGGCGTAGCGATTCTCGCCGCGCACGCGCAAGTGCCGGTGGTTCCGGCGGCTCTCGAAGGGCTCTTCGCGGTGTGGCCGCGCGACCGCGCGTTGTGCTGGCGCACCTTCCTTCCCTGGAAACAGACGCGGGTGACGCTGCGCTTCGGCCCCGCCATCCCTCCCGCGCCGGCCCCAGGCGCGGAGGCCACGCAAGCGCAGAGCGAGGCCCGCTACTCCGCCTTCGCGGAGCGGTTACGCGGAATTGTCGTGGATCTGCAGTCGTCCTTGCGCGCCAAATCCGCCTCGTCCTGAACGCGCCGCCTTCTCCCGCCCCTATCCGCGCGCATTCAGGTGTCTCCGGCGTTTCCACTCCTTGTGCAGCGCGTCGGCGAGCAGCACGGCGGGAAAGGCCAGCAACGCTGTCAGGTAGCCGGCAGCGCTGGGCGGCGCCTGCCCCAATACTCTGGCGAGCGGCGCTATATAGAGGAAGCCGGCGAGCATGCCCAGTTCGCAGAGGACCGCGAGGACCAGGTAACGGTTGGAAAGCCAGCCGAGTTTGCCGGGCCAGAGGCTGGCGCTGCGGCAGGCGAAGGCGTTGGCCAACTGCCCCACGACGACGGCGGTGAACGCCGCACCCGAAGCCGCGAGAAAAACCGGGCCGCCGGGAAAATGCGCGCCCGGCCTCCATCCCGCGAAAAACATCGCCGCAAGAAACGCCAGCATCTCGACCAACGACTCCACCGGGCCCAGCACGCAGAACGCGCGAATGAGCAGCGGCATATCCACGAGGTGGCGGCCCTGCGGCGGGCGGCTGAGCGCGCGCGGGCTGGAGGATTCCGCGCCCAGCGCCACGGCCGGAAGAATGTCCGTGCCGATGTCCAGGCACAGCACCTGCAAGACGCCGATCGCCAGCGGGAAGCGGCCTCCGGAAAGCGCCCAGATGACGAACGGCGTCAGTTCCGCAACGTTGTCCGTGAGGTGATAGGTGAGGAAGCGCCGCGCGTTGGAGAAGGTGGTGCGGCCCTGCTCGATGGCCGCGACGATGGTCGCGAAGTTGTCGTCGAGGAGCACCAGGTCGGCGGCTTCGCGGGCCACGTCCGTGCCGCAGAGGCCCATGGCCACGCCGATGTTGGCTTCCTGCAGCGCGGGCGCGTCGTTGACGCCGTCGCCGGTCATGGCCACAACGTGCCCGCGGCGCCGCAGCGCGCGCGCGATGCGTAGCTTTTCCTCGGGCGAGACGCGGCTGACGACCACGCCGTCGCGGTCCAGCAGCGCGCCCAGAATCTCCTCGTCGCGCGGCAGCTCCTTGCCCTCGACGACCATGCCTTCGGAATTCAGCAAGCCCACTTCGCGGGCTATGGCCCGCGCGGTCTCCGGATGGTCGCCGGTGACCATGGCCACGCGGATTCCGGCGCGGCGGCACGCGGCGATGGATGCCGCCACCTCCTGCCGCGGCGGATCCTCGATGCCCACCAGGCCCAGCAGCGTCAAATCCGTTTCGATTGCTTCCGGCGTGTCGGAAATTTTCAGGCCGCGCGCGGCCCGCGCCGCAATCGCCAGAACCCGCAGGCCGCGCCCGGCCATGCGCGCCACCTGCTCCTCCGCATCGCCGGTTTCCCGGCAGCAGGCGAACACCGCTTCCGGAGCGCCTTTCACATACACGCGCGGCCCCGCGACGATGGACATGCGCCGCCGCCGCGGATCGAAGGCGTAGCGCCGCACGGCCGGCGCGGCGGCCTCTTCGCCCGGCACATCCACCTGCAGACGCCGCGCGAAGACGTCGAGCGCCGCGTCCAGCGGATTGCCCTGGGCCATCCAGCGCCCGTCGCGCAAGACCGCCCGGCCGTTCGAGCAGCGCGCCGCCGCCAGCGCCATCTCCCGCAGCGCGGGCAGAAGCTCCGCGTCGGCGCGCACCGTGCCCTCCGGCTCGTAGCCTTGGCCTTCGACGAATGCCCGGCCGCCGGGCGTCCACGCTTCCACCACCGCCATTTCATTGCGCGTCAGCGTGCCGGTTTTGTCCGTGCAGATAAATGTGGTCGAGCCCAGCGTCTCGACGGATTCCAGCCGGCGCACTAGCGCGCCGCGCGCGGCCATACGCTGCGCGCCCATGGCCAATGAGAGCGTCACCGTGGGCAGCAGCCCTTCCGGAACGAGCGCCACGGTCACCCCGAGGGCGAACAAAAAGCCGTCGCTGAGCCGGATGCCGACGAGCAGCGCGATGAGCAAAAACACGGAGCCCACGGCAACCGCCACCAGCGCGATGATGCGCACCACGCGGTCCAGTTCCAGCGCCAGCGGGCTGGGCGGACGGCGGCCCGCCGCGGTCATCTGCGCGATCTCCGCAAGGCGCGTGGCCTTCCCGGTGGCGGTGACGGTGCCGCGGGCTTCGCCTTCCAGCGCGAATGTGCCCGCAAACAGCATCCCGCCAATCTGCGGAGTCGCCGGAACGCTTTCTCCGGTCAGCGTGGAAGTGTCCACGGAGAGGCCGTGCACTTCGTCCAGACGCAGATCCGCGCAGATGCGGTCGCCCGCGCTGAGAAGAACGGCATCTCCGGGAACCAGCTCGGCGGCGTCAATCTCCTCGCGGCTTCCCCCGCGCAGCACCGTGGCCCGCCGCGGCAGCAGGTCGCGCAGCCGCTCGCCGGCTTTTTCCGCGCGGTACTCTTGAAAAAACGCGAAGAGGCCATTGAGCACGATGACCACGAAGATGGCCAAACCGAGCTGCGGCATGCCCGCCAGAATGGCCAGGCCCCCGGCGATCCACAGCATGACCGCGAAAAAATGGACCAGCTGCGCGAGGAGATGGCGCCACACGGGCAACGGCCGCGGGCGCGGCAGCAGATTCGCTCCGTAGCGGAGGCGGCGCAGCGCGGCTTCCTGCGCCGTCAAGCCCCCGGATTCCAACGGGCGCGCTTGGACGCCGATGCTCTCGGTGGTTTGCTCCTCAGACACCGCTCCAGCCCCTGGCCCCATCGCCCTGGCTGGCACCGCGAGGGGTCATATTCCAAAGATCAGGTGGAATGCCACGCGCGGCCCGCAATCCCTCCCGCTCCGCAAAGCCCTCATAACGCATTGCCCAAGCAAGGATTAGCCACAGCTTCTGCCTTGCAGTTGGGAGACCCACGACGCCCGGCGCGGTAAAGAGTTCTCCGGGGAGTGGGTGCTAGGACGCAGAAAGAGCCGGATTCTGAGGCAAATCGCGCAAGCGCTGCGATTTACGGGCCTAAACCTGACTAAGTCCTTTGTTTACAGCACATAAAGCTGCCTGCCAAGTTGCACACTTGGTATAACGCGTGCTCCTTTATATGTGCCCAGGAAGTTCCGGTATCCGCGCTCGGGGAGAACTTTTGCCATGCCCAGCGAACCTCGCGGAAAAGTGACCATCAACAGTAACGAATGCAAGGGATGCGGCTTATGCGTGGATGCCTGTCCCCCGAAGTGCCTCGAGCTGGCCCCCGAGCTGACCCCCTATGGCGTGCATCCCGCGCGCTACCTCGGCAGCGCCTGCACCGGCTGCGGGATCTGCTTCTACGCCTGCCCGGAGCCCGGCGCCATCACGGTCTATCGCATGATGCCGCCCCCGAAATCGCCGGCTACTCTGTCCCAGGAGGCCAACCGTGCGGCAACTCTGTAAAGGCAATGTCGCGGTGGTAAAGGGCGCGCTGCTCGCCGGTTGCCGCGCCTACTACGGATACCCCATCACCCCCGCCAGCGAAATTGCCGAAGCCGCCGCGGAGCTGCTCCCGCAGGCCGGCGGCACCTTCCTGCAGGCGGAAAGCGAAGTCGCGGCCATCAATATGGTCTACGGCGCGGCGGCGGCGGGCCTGCGTGTGCTGACAGCCTCCTCCGGCCCTGGCATCAGCTTGATGCAGGAGGGCCTCTCCTACCTGGCCGGCGCCGAGCTGCCCTGCGTGATCGTGGACGTCGGGCGCGGCGGGCCGGGCCTCGGCAACATCGCCCCCGAGCAAGGCGACTACTTCGCGCTGGTGAAAGGCGGGGGCCACGGCAACTACCGCAATCTGGTGCTCGCGCCGGCCTCCGTGCAGGAGATGGCCGACCTGACGATGCTGGCCTTCGACCTTGCCGATCGCTACCGCAATCCCGCGGTGGTGCTCACCGACGGCTACATCGGCCAGATGATGGAGCCGCTCGAGCTGCGCGCGCACGATGTGCCGCAGCCCGAAAAGCCCTGGGCCGTTTGCGGCACGCCCGAAACGCGCCAGAATCTGATCACCTCCATCTACATGGAGCCGGACGTCCTCGAAGCGCACGTGCGCAAGCTGGAAGCAAAATACCGGCAAGCGGCGCAGGCCGAAGCGCGCTACGAGCTGTACTGCGCCGACGAGCCGGAGGTTCTGCTGGTGGGCTACGGCATCGTCTCGCGGGTGCTGCGCTCCGCCGTGGACCTGGCCCGCGCACAAGGAGTCCGCGCCGGGCTCTTCCGGCCAATTACCCTGTGGCCCTTCCCGTCGCAGGCCCTGGCGCGCGCCGCGCGCCGCTGCCAGTCCGTCTTCGTCGTAGAGATGAGCACGGGACAGATGGTCGAGGACGTGCGCCTGGCGCTGGACGGCCGCGTGGACGTCGAGTTTTTCGGGCGCGTGGGCGGCAACGTGCCCCTCGCCGAAGAGGTCTGTCAGGAGTTGCTGGTGCGCATGGGCATGACCGTGGACTGGGGAGTGTAACTGTGTCCGACTATCGGGTCATCGAAGCCAAATCTTCCGTTTTCTTCGATCGCTACGAGCGCAAACCCGAGCTGCAGCAGCAGACTCACTACTGCCCCGGCTGCGGCCACGGCGTGGTGCACAAACTGATCGCCGAAGCTATCGAGGATCTGGGCCTGCAGGACCGCACCATCTTGGTCAGCCCGGTGGGCTGCTCGGTCTTCGCCTACTACTACTTCAACACCGGCAACGTGCAGGCCGCGCACGGCCGCACCCCCGCGGTGGCCACGGCGCTGAAGCGCTCCCATCCCGAAAGCATCGTCATCGGCTACCAGGGCGACGGCGATCTCGCGGCCATCGGCATGTCCGAAATCGTGCACGCCGCCAATCGCGGCGAAAAATTTACGATTTTCTTCGTTAACAACGCCATCTACGGCATGACCGGCGGGCAGATGGCGCCCACCACGCTCGTCGGGCAGATGAGCACCACCACTCCGTGGGGCCGCCGCCCGTCCAACGAAGGATTTCCGCTGCACATGGCGGAACTCCTGGCCACCCTCGAGGCCCCGGTCTATATCGAGCGCGTGGCGCTGTGCGACAACAAGAACATCATGCGCACGCGCAAGGCCGTGCGCAAAGCCCTCGAGCTGCAGCGCGACGCCGCCGGCTTCAGCTTCGTCGAGATTCTCTCGCCCTGCCCCACCATCTGGAAGATGACCCCCGCCGAGGCCCGCAACTGGGTCGCGGAAAAGATGCTGCCGGTGTTTCCCCTGGGCGTCCTGCGCGACCGTAAGTTGCCGCCCAGCGGCAACGCCGTTCCGCCGCAGCACAGCGTCGCGGAACTCCTGGAACTCGCCGCACCCGGCGAAGCGCCGAGCACGCTCCAGCCGCCCCGGGCCCCGCTCCCCGGCCTCGCCGTGAACATCGCGGGCTTCGGCGGGCAGGGTATTCTCCTGCTGGGGCAGGTTCTGGCGGAGATGGGCCTGCGCGCCGGACAGGAAGTGAGCTGGCTGCCGTCCTACGGCCCGGAAATGCGCAGCGGCAGCGCGCACTGCCACGTCTGCCTGGCGAATGAACGCGTGGGCTCGCCGCTCGTCGAGCATCCGCAGGTGCTGGTGGCCATGAACGAACCGTCGCTGCGCAAATTCGCGGCGCAGGTCGCCGCGGACGGCCTGGTCCTGTACAACCGCGATGCCCTGCCCGCAGGTTTTTCCGTGCCGCAGGCCCGCGTTTATTGCGTGCCCGCGTCGGAAATCGCCGACCGCCTGGGCGCGGCCAAAACGGCGAACATGGTCATGCTCGGAGCGCTGCTGGAGCTGACCCATGCGCTTCCTGCGGAAACCGCGCTGGCCGTCCTGCAAACCAAGGTGCGCAACCCCGCGCTCCTGGAGATCAACCGCCACGCCCTCGACGCCGGCGCGGAGCGTATCCGCAAGGCTGTCCCGCCAGCGATCCTGACAACGGCTTGATCGTATTTGGAAGAAGTCGGGCGCGGCCCCGGAGCACGCCGCACTCCGGATTTCTACGCGAAACGCACGGAAACCGTTCCGATCGGTTCCAGGCGGTACAGCCATTCTTCGCCGGGCGCCACCGGCATCGGCGGCACGATCGCGCCGGCCAGGATGATCTGCCCGGCGCACAGCGTCTCTCCGAAAGCCGCCAGCGTATCGGCTACCTGCCGCACCATGGCGATCCACTCTTCCGTCTTGGACTCCAGGCCGGAAGCGCGCGCCATCTCGACTCCATTTTTGAGCGCGTATCCGGTGAGTCCTTCCAGCACGCATCCGGCGCGCGAGCGATCCTCGGCGCCCACGATGATGTTGCGCTGATAGATGTTGCGCGCCAGCAGGACCTCGGCGTCGTCCATCGGTCCTTTGATGTCCACCAGCTCGATGGCCGGGCCCACACCGGAGATCGCGGCCCGCGCCGTGTTGAGGTCCGCCCCGCCCGGCACATCGCTGCCGATATGCAGCGCCACCTCGGCCTCGGCGACCGCCTTCGTCCAATCCGCGAGAGAGAGCGTCGTGCCCGAAGCCACTTCCGCGGATTCCAGCAGGAAGCCGGTCAGCGGCGCGCTGGTCTGCAGGCGTTTCAGGGATGCCGGCGCGTCAAAGGCCATTTTCCAGCCGCGTGGCCGCTCACCGCCGCGCACGCGTGCGCGCCACGTCTGCAGTTGCGCCGCCAGCCCGCGGGAAATGCGCGGATCATCCAGGAAGCGGCTCATCGCTTGCCCGATTGCGGCGGCCCGTACCCTTCGGGCGGGATTTCGTAGCCCGCCGCTTCGAGCGACCCCGCCCCGCTCCAGCCCCACACGATCACCACATCCTCGCTGCCCGTGTTGTTGAAGCCGTGCCAGTGCCCGCGCGGCGTGAAGATTACGTCGCCTTCCCCGGAGGGTTCGTCCTCCCCGTCGGTGTACACATATCCGTGCCCCTTGAGAATCACCAGGAACTCATCCACGTTGGGATGGCGGTGCTTGTCATGCCGCGAGCCCGGCGGAAGCACGGTATAGCCGACCAGAAGCTTGTCCGAGCCGGCGTTCTTCTGGTCGATCAGGAACTGGACCTGCATGTTGATCCAGCCTTCCTCGGCTTTCAGTCCGCCCTCCCGGGGGACCTCACGGAGATTGGTGCGGTACCGTTTCATTTCGACATTCCTCCCAGGCGGCGGTAAACCTCGTACACAACCACAAAATCATGCTCCTCGAGTCCCAGGCCGCGGCAGGCGTTCAGCATTTCGTTCGCCGCGGCGCCCAGCGGCACCGGCACGCCCTGCTTGCGCCCCAGATCCAGCGCCAGCAGCATGTCCTTCTGCTGCAGACCCACGTTCCCGTACGTGGCCTCGGAAATTCTTCCCTCGAGAATGAGCGGCGCGCGATAGGCGATCACCGGCGAAGCGATCACGCTCTTTAGCATGGCGTTCACCGCCACCTCGCGCGGCACGCCGCCTTTTTCCGCCAGCGCCACGGCTTCGCAGAAACCGATCACCTGGATCACCAGCGCCATATTCAGCGCCACCTTGATCTGCACGGCCTGCCCCTGCGCGCCGATGTAGGTCACCTTCGGTCCGATGGCCAGCAGCGCCGGCTGCACGCGCTCGAAGGCCGCTTTGTCGCCGCCTACCATCAGCGAAGCGTTGCCCTCCGCCAGCGTCCTGGTAGTGCCGGAGACCGGCGCATCCAGCATCGTCAAACCCGCCCGCGCAAATTCCCCCGCCACTTCCCGACTGGTCTCCGGCGCGATCGTGCTCATGTCCAGATACACGGCGTCCTTGCGCAAGCCGGCGATGATCCCGTTCTCTCCCAGCGCCACGGACTTGACCGCCTCGCCATCCGTGACGATCGAGAACACCGCTTCCGCTTCGCGCGCCGCTTCCCGCGGCGTCTCCGCCCAGCGCATTCCCAGCTTGCACAACGACTCCGCCTTGCCCTTCGAGCGGTTCCAGCCCGTCACCGCATGCCCGGCCGCGAGCAGCCGCGGCACGATTGCCCGCCCCATGTCCCCGAGCCCCACGAACCCGATCTTCACGGCGTGCCCTCCTCACCTAACCGAAATCATCTCTCTGGCGCAGGGAGAGTCTATACCACGGCCACAAACCGTGAAATTGGATTTGCTTTCGCTCTGTGGACAGAGCCGCAGCGCAAGCCGGCAGGAGGCGAAAGGCGAGCGGCTTATTCTCTGCCGCTCCACGTGCGGAAGCTGCGGATCAGCGCCAGGTCGCGGCGCGCGTCGCCCGAGTAGGAAAAAGCGCGGTCATCCCAGTAGACATCGGCGACGGGCTTTACGCCCAGCGTGCGGTAGTCGGAGTTGCGATTGATCTCGTGGTGCGGAATGCCATGTTCGCGGAGATAGGCCCCGATCTCCTTCGCCCCGCGCGTGGTGTGGATGACGATCTTCCAGCCTTCGCTATGCAGCTCCAGCAGCGCCTCGCGAACGTCCTTGCGGGGAAGCCCGAGGACCCCCTGGCCCTTCCAGCCATCGTATTCGGCGATGACCCCGTCAAAATCGACGGCAATGGTGCGGCGAAATCCCTTGGCGTTGGTGGAGGAAGAGCGGGCCGCCGTTGCGGGCCGGCGCTGGCGTGGCTTCGCGGTCTTTGTTCGAGTCGTCATCTGAACAAAAAAGTTTAGCATCGCCCGTTGCGCGGCACAATCGCCCAGCGGCGGCCCGCGGCGGGCGCACCGCCCGCTAAGAAGTAGGCGCAGGCCCGGCGGACCAGGCGGTGCCGTCCATGTGCGCGGGCACTTGCAGGCCAAACAGCTCGAGGAGCGTCGGCGCGACATCCATGATGGCGTGGCGCTCTCCGCCGATCTTCCAGTTGGAAAAGAGCACGCCGGGAACGAGTTCGGGATCGATGCAGTGATCGCCGCTCCAGGCTTTCGAGTTGATCTCGAAGACGGCCTGGGTCACGCGGCCCTGCGCGGAATCCCAGGACGCGCGGTAGCCTTCCCCGAAACCGATGACCACGTCCGGGGCGTTCTCGCGATACGGCCCGGTGAAGGAGTGCATGGCATCGAAGGCGCGGCGGATGGCCACGCGCGAGGTCGCGGGATCGGTCAGCCCCTGCAGTTTCGCGCACAACTCCGCGCGCAAGCCCGCGGCTTCCGCGCCGGGCTCGACCGTGCCGCTGCTTTCCCGGCCTTTGAGGTTCAGGTAGATGCCGTTCAAGCCCAGCGAGTACGCGCGGGTGCGGCTCCAATCCACGTCCTGAAACCAATCCCCGGAGGCCGCCCCTTCTTTCAGCGCCAGGTAGCCCTGCTGGTGCAGCCAGCTATTCAGGTTCACGCCCCACTGAAACGACTTGAAGCCGTGGTCGGAGACGATCAGCAGCAGCGAGTCGCTGGACATTTTCTCCATGGTCCGCCCCACCAGCTCGTCCATCCGCGCGTACATCTCTTCGATCACGCTGGGCGGATCGCCGGGCAGCGGCGCGGCGCAAGAGTGGTCCCCGGCGAAGTGCCGCCAGAACATGTGCTGCACCCGGTCGGTGATGTCGAAGACGCAGACGCACACGCCCTGGGCGGTCTTTTCCAGGGCGTCGAAAAACATGCGCTCGCGTTCCTCGTGGATCAGGTAGCACTGTTCCAGGAACGCCTGGTCGCTGAGGTAGCCGTCGTTGAGCGCCCAGGTATCTTCGGCCAGCCCGAGCGTGGCGTACAGGCCGTTGAGCTTGGCGAGATAGATGGAGTAGGGCAGCGGATGGGAAATCGGCAATGCCGGGCGCATGGGGTGGATGTTGACGGGCGTGGCGTAGAGCTCGAGTTCCGGCTCGACGGATTTCAGGTAGAAGCGGCAGATGCCCTTGACGCTGGCCCCCAGCCCGGCGCTGAACTCCAGTTCCACCCACTCCGTGTACTGGCCCACGGCAAGCGCGATGCGCTGGCCATCGAGCTGCAGCTCCGCCTTGCCCTTGCCGGCCGCGGGCTTGACGCGGAAAGCCGCGCGCAGCTCCCCGCTGGAATCCGTGCGCAGGGTGTCCGGCGGGCCGGGAATGTACGAGTGGAACAAGGCGCCGCGCTTTTCGAAGGGCACCACCACGCGGTTGCTGGCGGTCTCGCGGCTGGCCGTCCGCGTGGTGTGAAACGAAAACGTGCCCTGCGTTCCCTGCACATCCGGGACGCACATTCCCGAGAGCAGCACGCCGGAAAATTTTTCCGGCGGAAACGTGATGGGTACGCGGATCACCGAGCAGAAGACCCCGGCGTCGGCCAGGTAGTGCCAGAAAGGGGTGCTGCGCCGCAGCGGCTTGATCTGGGGCCGCGAGAGCGGAATCGCGTAGCGGCCGATCTTCAAAACCCGCTTCGAGCCGCGGATGCGCGCGGAAGACAGTTCCGGGAGGTAGCGGCGGCGGTCGGGCGTCAAAAAATCGTAGATATTGTGCTTGCCGGGATTCACACCGGTGAGAAACGACGACCAGGCCACCGGAGAGATCGGCGGAAGCGTCGTGGCCAGCCGGCGAAACGTCCCGTTCGCCCGCAGCTTGGCCAGATTGGGCAGTTTGCCCTCCTGAATGAAGCGCTCGGTCAGCTCGGGGTCCATGCCGTCGAAGCCCAGGATGACCACGCGGCTGGTGCGCGCGCGGCGATAGGCGCGGCGCCGGCGCAGAGCCCGGAAAAACTGGCGCAGCGGCCAGGTGAGCAAGGCGAACACGGCCTGCACCGAGGCCAGGAGAATCGTGAGAAAGGATGAAAGCACGGCAAAGCCGGCGCCGGGACCCACGTACGCGTGCGCGGCCGGAGTCCAGAGCAAGAGCAGGACGAAGGCGAGAATGGCGCAACGCGCAATGCGCCGCATGCCGCGAGAGTTCCATTGCGCGCGTGGCTGGGCGAAGGTCATAGCTCCGTCCTGAGGGCGCCCTTGAGCACCAGCGCGCCGAGGAGTGTCAACACCAGGTAAGGTACCAGCCATTCCATCTCCCAGGTGCGCAAGCGGAAGAGGCGCGCAGGGTATTCGATTTGGATCTGCTCGACAATCCCGGCGCGGGGCAGCGGCGCCTCGCCCGGATTGACGATCTGCTGCCACAGGCCGCCGCGTTCCCGCGCGGCCACGATGCGCGTGACGCTGTCGCCGACAATGACGCGCTTGGAATACTCACTGCCCGGGAGAACCAGACGGATGTCATACGTGCCCGGTTGCACGGCCTTCAGCCGCCAATCCACTTGGCGCTCGGAAGGAATGTGCACTGGCGGCGCCGCCAGCAGCAGCCCGGACGGGAGTTGCAGCACGGCCCCGCCCAGCGCATCCGGGCTCTGGAAGGTGGCGCGGACAAAGAAATCCTGGCCCGGCACGAGCGGGGTGCGCCCGAGATAGGCCTCCAGTTGCACGAACAGCAGGAGCAGGGGCAGAGCCAGAAAGAGCAGCGGCCGGAAAGTGTGCCGCAAGTACAGAAAGGTATTGCCGAGCAGCGTGAGATAGGCGCGCAGCACCACGCCGAGTTGGTCGGGAAACAAGCGCACTGCAAGCACGTGCGCCCCGATGCGGTCTTTCACCCGGCGAATGGCCTTCTGGTCCGACGTCCAGCGGATAACCAGCAACGAGAGGACGGCGGTCAGCACGGAAAAGAGGCCCAGCACCGCAAACAGCGGCAAGGGCCGCAGCAGACGGAACACCAGGTCTACGATCCGGTCGAGCAAAGATAGGAGCGCGGTCATGGGTGTGAACCTGCCGCCCCGCCCCGCGGCGCGCGGCGCAGAAAAAAGCGGACGGGGTTACTCGATGTAGCCAAGGCCTTGCAGGCGCTTCTTGATCTCTTCGGGAGCGTCACCGCCATCGGAATCGGAGCCCATCAGCAGGGTGATTTCCTTCTCCAGCACGTGCTGGATGAACTCCTCGGCGGAGGAGTAGCCGGCCAGCTCGGCGCACTTTTTGGCTTTGGCGTAGAGCTCATCGTCTATCTTGACGCGGTTTCCGAACACAGCCTGCCTCCCCACTCGCTGCAAACAAAGCAAATTATAGCGCATCCGCGCGCCCGCGCCCGCAAAAAACGCCCCGGAAGCCGGCGGAGATTGCAAAAACGCGCGAAAAGCCGCGCCGGTTCGGGCCTTGGCGCCGGGCAAAAGCGTTTGACGTACAATTCCGCGGCACTATAGACTCGATGTTTTCAAGGGGCAGACAGAATCATGCAAGCCTATCTGCGGGCACGCGGGACGCACCATGGCAGCGCTGTTTTCTTCCGGCAAATGAAACGGCAGTGGCAGCGCAGCCTGGCCCTGTTTGCCGCGCTGCTCGCCGCGCCCCTTCTGGCTTGGCCCGCGCCGCCGCC
>JAIQEV010000057.1 GCA_020073585.1 Terriglobia bacterium | reverse complement strand
AAAGGGCGCAGCCGCGGCTGCGCCCTTTTCTATTTTGGGACGGCGCTCAGCGCGGGAAGCGCACGGAATCGAGGACGCCGACGAACGCGCTGTCGTAGTTGGCGTAGTCGCGCTCGGGGGCGACGCAGATGAAATAGAGCAGCCCCTCGGGGCGCAGCACGGTGATGATCCAATCGGTCTCCTGTCCGCCGAGGGGAGAATCGTTGCTCAGATAGGTGGAGAGGGCGCGCTGGCCGTTCAATCGCACGCGCTGCGGCTGGCGGGCAATGCGCATGCCGGAATTGGCGTGCTGCAGCTCGTCGAGCAGCCGGCCGGTGGACTCTTCCAGGGCGTTCGCGGCATTGGGATCGCCGTGCGGGTCGGCGACACTGATGATCATGCCGTAGGCCAGGCTGTCCTGGCCGTTGCGGTCCTGCACCACGCCGCCGTCCGGGGCCAAGGAGACGGCGTGGCCCTCGCCGTACTTCTTCCAGTTGTCAGGATACTTGAGGCTGAAGGCGCTGCCCTGATAATCCGCATAGCGGCCGGAGGGAGCAGCGGGTTTTCCCGCTGCGCCGCCGGGCGCGCCACGCTTGTCCTTGGCCGCGGGAGCAACCGGCAGGGCCAGCACTTCGTGGCGGATGGCTTGAAACTCCGCGGAATCGCGGCGGGCGCTGGGGGGCGGGCCGCCAAGGCGGTCGATCTCCTCGTCCACGCGCTCGACGCGATGCTCGGGGCTGGGGTGGTCGGAGAAAAATTCCGGGGGATTCTTGCCCTTGCTCTCGGCCTCCAGCTTCTCGAAGAACTGGGCCATGGCCCGCGGGTCGTAGCCGGCATCGTAGAGGATTTGCGTGCCCATCACGTCCGCCTGGGTCTCCGCGGTGCGCGAATACTTCAGCAGCACGGAGCCGACGCTGAAGGCCCCGAGCTGGGTAACCAGCGAGCCCATGGCGCTGCCGCCCAGGATGCCGCCGAGAATGGCGATGGGCAGCGACGCCGCCTGGGCTTTGCTGGCCTGGCTGGTGCCGTGGCGCAGCGCCACGTGGGAAAGCTCGTGGGCCATGACCGCGGCGAGCTGGGCTTCGTTGTCGGCGGCCTCGATGGTGCCGCGATTGACGAAAACGTAGCCGCCGGGCAGGGCGAAGGCGTTGATAGCCTTGTCGTTGACGCAGTGGAATTCGTAGGGATACTGCACGCCGCCGGTCGGGGCTTTGGCGGCCAGACGCTTGCCGAGTTGCGTCAGATAGGCGTCCACCTTGGGATCGTGGCACAGCGGCAGCTTCTTCTCGGCGTCCTGCGCGGCCTTTTGTCCGACCTGCACGTCCTGCTGCGGCGAGAAGATGTTCCAGCCGGGGCGGAACTGGGTGCGCTGCCCCTGCTGCGCGTGCGCGCCGGGAGCGCCGGCCAGGAGCAGCGCTGCGGCCAGGGCCACGGCGAAGAAATGCTGTACGCCGGACCTGCGCGGCAGACGCAGGCTGCGCCTTTCCTGGACTTTTATATGGGTGACCGCAAAGCGGTCAACTACTTGTGTGACCGCAGAGCGGTCAACGATAGGTGTGACCGCAGAGCGGTCAACATGCACCATGCCAGCCTCCGAAAGTTGCGCACCGGGCGGGCGCGTGGGCCCTGCCCTGGTTCGTTGGATGATAGTAGCCGCCGCGGGGTTACCGTTAGGGAAAGCGTACGCCGCCAGCGTTCCACGCATATTGCTACTTTACACCGAGAGAAACGAAAAAGCCCGGGCGCCCAATGTACTTGGGCTGCCCGGGCCGATCAGAGAGGGTTGCTTTATTCCGAAGCGTCGCGCCGTTCTACCGCGCCAGTCGCGGTGCGGGTTCCAGCGGCAGGATAGCCGCGGGAGTTTCCACAGCCTTGCCGCTGCGTGCCTGTGCCGTGCGCACCAGGGCGGGCGACTCGATCTTGCGCGGCGGAAGAGCGATATTTTCGCCTTCGCGGGCAAAAGAGAGTTGATTGCGCCGCTTGTCCCAGTCAATGCACACCAAGTCGCCGAGCTGCACCTGTTCGGTGGCCAGCAGATTGGCCAGCGGGTAGACCACGTGGCGCTCGATGGCCCGTTTCAGATGCCGGGCCCCGTAGCGCTGGTCCGTCCCTTCCTGCAGCAAGAACTCGCGTCCCGATGCCGTTACCCGGAACAGAAACTGCCCCTTGGCCGTTTCTAGCACGCGCCGCTGCACCTGTCCCAGCTCGATCTCCAGCACTTCCTCCAGTTCCTTGCGCTGCAGCGGATGAAACACCACGATCTTGTCCAGCCGGTTCATGAACTCCGGCGAAAACTTCCGCCGCGCCGCTTCCACCGCCGTCCGCTCCACCTTCTCGTTCAGCTTGGCTTTCGGCTTATCCTCCGCCTTGATGAACCCGTACCCCCCGCCCATCATCTCCGAAATCTCTCCGCCGCCCAGGTTCGACGTCAGGAAGATCATCGTCTGCGACAGGTCCACCCGCCGGTTGTCGCCCAGCGTCAGCGTGGCCTTATCCAGAATCCCCAGCAGCAACTGCCACAGGGCATCGCTGGCCTTCTCGATCTCGTCGAACAGCAAAAGACTCAGCTTCAGTTTTTCGGTGTGAAACTGCGCCAGCGCTTCCTGGGTAATCAACGGATGGGTCTCGCGGTGCCCCAGGTAGCCTGGAGGCGAGCCGATCAGCTTGGCGATCTCGTGCGAGTGCTGGAACTCCGCGCAGTCCACCTTGATCACCGCGTGCGGGTCATTGAACAGAATCTCCGCCGCCGCTTCCACGATGCGCGTCTTCCCCGAACCTGTCGGCCCCAGAAAGAGCAGATTGCCCACTGGGCGTCCCGGCGAGTTCAAGCCCGCGCAAAAGACCTGATACAGGTCCACCAGGGCCTGCACTCCCTCTTCCTGCCCCACGATCTTCGCCCGCAGCGCGCCGGCAAAATCCCGCGTCTCGTTGCTGCGGACCGTCGGATCCAGTTGCTGTCGAACGGCGGCTCTCATGGTCATTACCCCTTCTTCGAGCCCGCTTGAGCGGCACTCCATGCGCGTCTCAGTGACGCCTCCACCCCGAGAAAAGAGCATGAGGGATGCCAAACGGTACTAGAACCACAAATTCACACAACATCCTTATATTCAATAAGATGTAAATTTCACCAACATGGGGTTTGTCTCATGCCGTGAGAAACTGTTTCATGGCAGTGCAAAGTGAGAGAGACTGAAACATGCTGCCTAGCCTGAAAAGGTGTTTTGCGGGGCGCAAGAGGCCGCAGGAAGGTGCCTTAGCGTGAATAAAGCATAACAGACTTACTTATTCGGTTTATCGGCAGAAGCTCCCAATACTTCAGGTGCCGCGCCCGGTAGCGCTGGTGTCCGCCGGAGTACACGGCAGTAAACCCGGCCAGGTTCTTTTTCTCTTGCGCGGAAGCGGGGGGCGCGCCTAGCATCACGGTTTCCTTGTGAGAAAAGGCTGATTCCCTATGAGCTGGGCTCCGGTCTATGAGTTGGTGAAACAGATTCCGCGCGGACGGGTTTTAACCTATGGGGCGCTGGCGCGAGCCGTGCGCCTGCGCGGCGGCGCGCGCGCTGCGGGGCGGGCCATGGCCGCGAGCCCTTCCGGGCAGGGCATCCCCTGGCACCGGGTGCTCGGCGCCGGCGGGCGCATCCTCATCCGCGAGCCCTACGCCGGGCTGCAGCGCAAACTGCTGGAGACGGAGGGCGTGCTGGTCGTGGAATCGCGCGTGGACTTGAAGCGGCATCTCTGGGCAGGGCCGGGGAGAGCGCGCCGAAGACCCCGGAAACAGGTAGCGAGGCGGCCGGGTAGAGCCAGGTGAGGCAGCCCTCCCGCGCGCGCTGGAGGGGGCTGGAGGAGCCAGCCCCCTCACAGAGCGAGAGGATTCCCGGAAGTGATTAACCCTTAGGGCCCTTAGGGCGTTGTGTTGGCGTGGACCTTGGGGCGATTTGTGAAGGAAAGGTCCGCGTCAATGGCCACGAGATAGGCCGTCAAACTGGTAGCAGGGGTATAACCGGCGCCGGAAATGTTGTTGTTGATGATTTTGTCGTTGTTCCCGACGTCGGAAACGCCCGCCTGATATCCGAAGCCGCTATAGTTGTTGTACACACCATCGTTGCTAATGATGTTGTTGACCGCTTTGACGTTGGTGGCCGTGGTGGGCGCGCTCTCGTCCGCCGCCAGGTTGGTCAGAAAAATACCGACATCGTTGTTGACGACCGTATTCCCTACGATGCGTGTGCCCACCGTGTAGGGACAATCGATCCCGTCCGGGCAAAAGCCATACAAGGTATAGAACGGTCCGCCAACCACAACGATTCCACTGCCGACAGTTGTGGTTCCCGTGTACGAGTTTCCGGACACAGTGTTGCGCATGACAGAGGCATTCGCGCCAAATCCGATCTGAATGCCATTCTGGGCGATGTAGCTGATGTGTCCCTGGCCGATCACGATGTTGTCGGTAATCAGGGCGCTGGTGCCCTGGCCGTTGGCGACAATTCCGCCCTTTTGATAGTTGGAGATGGTATTGCCGGAAATCGTGCCGCTGGCATTTCCGGCCAGGAAATAGGCGCGGTAGTAGATCGCGACGCCATGCTGGGCGCCACCGAGCGGACTATCGCCGATATCGTGGATGGAACTGCCGGTGACGTCCACAGAGACGGAATTGACGTCACCATTGACCAGCACGCCGAAGAAGTTGGCGCCATAAATTTCCGCGTTCTGCACGGCGCCCTTGCCGTTGTCGAAGTACACGCCGACGTTGCAGCCGGCGGCATCCACAGGTCCCGTGACCGGACTGGCGGGATTAATGAGCACCGCAGTCATGTTGATCCCGTCGCGAAAAAAACCGGTCGGGGTACAAACGGTTGCGGTGCACACCACGGGAATCAAGAATAGCGCCAAAGCGAGAAAGACGTACTTACCCAGGGTGTTCATGCAAAATCCTCCTGAAGTAAACGTATTGACTATGGGGACGATTGTGCGTTTGGGCGAGACAGTGGGGTCACATGTCTTTCCCTTGCGTCTCTCATACGCCTCGGGGTACGAATCCGTCAAGTAATAAACATGCCTAAACCAGAACAAAAGAAGAGAGCGGGGACTAGTACGCCCCTGACTATATTTCGCATAACGCACGGAGGGGACGATCAAGGAACAAGCCGCGGGCTTCAGGATACAGGAGGCACCTCGAGGCAGGACGTCTCTTCCTCCGGACTCCGCCGGAAAGGCCGCGCGGAAGCGCCAGGAAACGAACGAGCGAGCGTTCGCGCGGAATATGAAAAAAAAGCATTTATCGCGCATTCTCGGGACGATGCAGGCGCAGGCGCCGATCTGAGGTATGCTATAAGTTCTTCAAACCATGGCGAAAACAGTCCTGCAAGTCGAAAACCTGACCAAGCGCTACGGCAACGTCGAAGCGATTCGCGGCGTGAGCTTCGAAGTCCAGGAAGGCGAGGTCTTTGGCCTGCTGGGGCCGAACGGGGCGGGCAAGACCAGCACCATCGAGATCCTGGAAGGGCTGCGCACGCCGGACGGCGGGCGGGTGTCGGTCTGCGGGCTGGACCCGCAGCGCAACCCCGAAGAGCTGAAGCGCGAGATCGGGGCCACCCTGCAGGCCACTTCCCTGCCGGACAAGATGCGCGTGCTGGAAGCGCTGAAGCTGTTCGCGACGTTCTACGAGCGGCGGCGCAGCCCGGAAGAGCTGCTGAAGCGCTTCGGGCTGGCCGAAAAGCGCAACGCCTTCTACAGCACGCTCTCCGGCGGGCAGAAGCAGCGCCTGGCGCTGGCGATGGCCCTGGTGAACGACCCGCGGGTGCTGTTTTTCGACGAGCCCACGGCGGGGCTGGATCCCCAGGTGCGCCGGGAGATCTACGACGTCATCGAAGAGCTGCGGCGGGAAAAGAAGACCATCGTGCTGACGACGCACTATATCGAGGAAGCGGAGCGGCTGTGCGACCGCGTGGCCATCGTGGACCACGGCAAGGTGATCGCGCAGGGCACGCCGCGCGAACTCAAACAGCGCTCCGGGGATACCACGCGAATCGAGGTGCGCCTGGCGAAGCCGGCCTCGGAAGCGACGCTCAAGGGCCTGGACGGGGTGACGGATTGCCATGCCCTGGACGGCGCGTTCATCCTGCACTGCCAGCGGCCGCCGCAGGCCATCGTGTCCCTGGTGAAGCACCTGGAAGCGGAAGGCAACGAGCTGGTCAATTTGGAGATTTCCACGCCCTCGCTGGAGGACGTGTTCATCGAGCTGACCGGAAGGAGACTCCGGGATTGAAGCACTTCGTTACACTGGCCAGCAACCGCATCCGCTTGACGATGCGCAACAAGATTTTCCTGTTCTTCACGCTGCTCATGCCGCTGGGGCTGTTCTTTTTGTTTGCGGGGATCTTCGCCAAGGGCGAGCCGCGCATGGTGACGTACCTGCTCGGCCCGATCATCTCGCTGACGGTGATGGGCAGCTTCTGGGGCCTGAGCGCCAACCTGGTGATGTACCGCGAGCAGGGCATCCTGCGGCGCTTCCGGCTGGCTCCGGTCACGGCCGCGGACATGCTGGCGTCGAGCATCGCCGCCAACTACATCCTGACCATGCCCACGGTGATCATCGAGATGCTGCTGGCGCGCTGGCTGTTCCACGTGACGCAGACCGGCAGCCTGCTCTCGCTGGCGATTCTGGTGAGCGTGGCCACCATCTCCTTCGCGGCCCTGGGGCTGATCGTGGCCAGCGTGACCAACTCCATGCAGGAGACCCAGGTGATCTGCCAGATCGTCTGGTTCGCGCTGCTGTTTTTCTCCGGCGCCACGTTTCCGCTGCCCATGCTGCCGCGCGTGGTGCAGCACCTGGCGGTCTTCCTGCCCGCGACCTACCTGGTGATTGGCTTGCAGAAGGCCATGCTGTTCGGGGCCGGCCCCTGGATGCTGCGCGTGGAGATCACCGCGCTGGCCGGCTGGGCGATCCTGGCGTTTTTCATTTCGACGCAACTGTTCCGCTGGGAGCCGGGAGAAAAAGTGTCCAGCCGCGGCAAGCTGTGGGCCGTGGCCACGATTCTGCCCTTCCTGCTGCTGGGCGCGTGGGAGAGCAAGTACGGGCACATCCAGGGGCAGGCCAAGTCGGCGTACCAGTCGGTGACCGCGCCGGAGGCGGCGCCGGGGCCGCCCGCGGAACCCGCCAAGCGCCCGCGCTGAGCCGTGGGCGAGTCCGCGCGGCGCACGCTGCCAAATTGGCCGCGCGCCAAATTGGTTGCGGCGGCCGCGCAGCAGAACCGCGCGGCGCATTGACGCTCCCCCACCCCTGCCGTATTCTGCCGGGAGCAGGAGCGGGAACTTTTCGCACCTGCGCGGCGGAAATGAGCACACGCCGTTGCACGCGCCGCGCCACCGCGCCGGCCGAGAGTCAGCCACCGGAGAGAGCACATGGCCATTCAGAAGACCGAGAAGATCTGGCACAACGGGAAGTGGATCAACTGGGACGACGCGAACCTGCACGTGCTTTCGCACGTGGTGAGCTACGGCTCCGCGGTCTTCGAGGGCATCCGCTGCTACGAGACCAAGCAGGGCCCGGCGATCTTCCGCCTGCGAGAGCACATGCAGCGGCTGATCAACTCCGCCAAGATCTACCGCATGGAGCTGCCCTACTCGGTGGATGAATTCTGCAAGGTGGCCACCGAGCTGGTGCCCCGCAACAACCTGAAGTCGTGCTACGTCAAGCCCCTGGCGCTGCGCGGCTACGGCGACGTCGGAGTGAACCCCATGAACTCGCCGGTGGAGTGCTACATGGCCTGCTGGTCGTGGGGCGCCTACCTGGGGCCGGAAGCGCTGGCCAAGGGCGTGGACGTATGCGTCAGCTCGTGGACGCGCATCGCGCCGAACACCCTGCCGGCGATGTCCAAGGCTGCGGGCAATTACATGAATTCGCAGCTCATCCGCATGGAAGCGGCCACCAACGGCTTCGCCGAAGGCATCGCGCTGGACACCGCGGGCTACGTGAGCGAAGGCTCGGGGATGAACGTCTTCCTGGTGCACAACGGCACGCTGTACACGCCGCCGCTGGGCGCCAGCGTGCTCCCCGGCATCACCCGCGACGCGGTGCTCACACTGTGCGCGGACCTGAAGATCCCGGTGAAGGAGCAGATCATTCCGCGCGAGATGCTGTACATCGTGGACGAGGTTTTCTTCGTGGGCACGGCCGTGGAGGTCACCCCCATCCGTTCCGTGGACCACATCCAGGTGGGCCAGGGCGTGGCCGGGCCGGTCACCCGGCGCCTGCAGGAAGAGTTCTTCGCGCTGACCAGCGGCAGCAAGCCCGACCGCCACAACTGGCTCACGCCGTGCGGCGCGGCCGTCAGCGCCTCCAGGTAGCCCACGGGGCGAATTCCCGTTTCTGGCGGCGCTTGCGCCAGGAACAGGAATGGTTGCGCGAAGCTACGTTCCGCCGCGCTTCCCCATCTTTCAACAGTTGTTTTGACTGCTCGCGCGGGTTTGAGTAGAATCCGCGCGATGGGCACAGCCGGAGACTGCCCGCCTTCCTGATCCGGCCGGAGGCTACCTCGATGTACAGCACGCCGCAGAAACTGGTCGCCGAATTCATCGGCACGTTCACCTTGATTTTCATCGGAGCCGGGTCCATCTGTGCGGATCAGTTCCTGCACGGCACGGGCGGGCCGGGACTTCTGGGGATTGCCATCGCCCACGGCTTGGCCATCGCCATCATGATCTCGGCGCTGGGCCACATCTGCGGGGGACACTTCAATCCCGCGGTGACCATTGGCTTCTGGGTGACCAAGCGCCTCAGCACCCTGGAGGCCCTGGGCTACTGGGTGGCGCAACTGGCGGGCGGGGTGGCGGCCGCCTTTCTGCTGAAGATGGTGGTTCCCGAAGACACGTGGCGCGCCGTGGCCCTGGGCACGCCGGATCTGGCGCGGGACTTCACGCGCGGCAACGGCATGATCCTCGAGGGTGTCATGACCTTCTTCCTGGTGCTGGTGGTCTTCGCCACCGCGGTGGATGAGAAGGGCGCGTTCAACAAGATCGCCGGCTTCGGCATCGGCCTGACCATCACCATGGACATTCTCATGGGCGGCCCGCTGACCGGCGCGGCCATGAACCCAGCGCGGGCCTTCGGTCCCGCGCTGGCCTCCGGACACTGGTCCAATCACGGCGTCTACTGGATCGGGCCGCTGGCCGGAGGCTTCCTTGCCGGCTTGCTCTATGATTCGCTATTCCTGAAGAAAAGCTGAATCCCCCCATTCCCGGGGCCCCGCCTGTCCGCGGGTTACTGTCGAGCAACTCCGCGCGGCATGCGCCTTGCCGCCGCCGGGGGCGGGTGCTAGTGTCGGCCATGGACCCGTTTCCGCGGGCCTTTGTGGGGTTTACACGACATGGCACTGAGCATCGACGATCTTCTCCGCCGCGCCGTCGAAAGAAAAGCCTCCGACTTGCACCTGAAGGTCGGAAACCATCCCTATCTGCGCGTGGACGGCCTGCTCGCGCCCATCAGCGACGTACCCCGCATCACGCCGGAAGAGATGCTCTCCATGGCGTTCAGCATGATGACCAACCGCCAGAAGCAGAAATTCAAGGAAACCGCGGAACTGGATATGGCCTATGGCGTGGCGGGGCTGGGGCGTTTCCGCGTCAACGTTTTCCAGCAGCGCGGCAACGTGGGCATGGTGCTGCGCGTCATTCCCACCAAGATCCGCACCATCGAAGAGCTGAACCTGCCGGCGGTCATCAACAGGATCTGCGAGGAGCAGCGCGGGCTGGTGCTGGTCACGGGCACCACGGGTTCCGGTAAATCCACCACCCTGGCGGCGATGATCGACCGCATCAACGCCGATCGCGCCGACCACCTCATCACCATCGAAGACCCCATCGAGTTCCTGCACCGCGACAAGCGCAGCTTCATCAATCAGCGCGAAGTCGAAGTGGACACCGCCAATTTCGCCTCCGCGCTGCGCGCCGCCCTCCGTCAGGACCCCGACGTGATCCTGGTCGGCGAAATGCGCGACCTGGAAACCATCTCCACCGCGCTGCTGGCCGCGGAAACCGGCCACCTGGTTTTCTCCACCTTGCACACCCTGGACGCCACGGAAACCATCCAGCGTATTATCGCCGTCTTTCCGCCGCCCGAGCAGAAGCAGATCCGCCTGCAGCTCGCATCCACGCTCAAGGCCGTGATCAGCCAGCGCCTGGTGCGCCGCGCCGACGACAAGGGCCGCGTCCCGGCCGTGGAAGTCATGATCGCCACCGCCTACATCCGCGACTGCGTCATCAATCCGGACAAGACGCGCATGATCCACGACGCCATCTCCGCCGGTACCAGCCAGTACGGCATGCAGACTTTCGACCAGTCGCTCTTCGACCTTTACACCAAGCAGCTCATCACCATGGACGAAGCCCTCACGCGCGCCACCAACCCCGACGAATTCAAGCTGCGCCTGCAGGGCATCCGCTCCACCTCCGACACCGCGCGCGAAGAGATGGAAAAGCAGATGGCGGATTTCGAACGCTTCTCGAAGAAATAAAAGAAGCGGAACCGTGGCAGGTTAAAAGTTCAAGCAAAGATGCGTACTTGAAGAGGCGCGGACCTCTTCAACCTTTGAACGGTCCGGCCCGGCAACTGCCTACCCTTCTTTCCCGCCTTGCTTCCTGACTCTCCTGCTTCTATCCTTCCCCGGTGCGCCGCCCACGCCAACTCCATTCGGAATCCGACCTCTACGAATCCGCGCTGCGCGCGCTGGTGCGCCGCGCCCACTCCGTGCACGAAATGAAGCAGGCGCTGGAGCGCCGCGCCGAGGATAAGGCCCTGGTGCCGCCAATCATCGAGCGCCTAAAGCGCGCGGGGCTGCTCGACGACGCACGCTACGCCAAACAGTTCGTGCGCCAGCGCAGCGAAATCCGGCGCCAGGGCAAGTTCCGCATCGCCCGCGACCTGCGCACCCGCGGCGTGCCCGACCGGCACATCGCAGCCGCCCTCGAAGAGATCGCCCAGGTGAGCGACGAGGCCGCCGTGGTGCGCCAGCGCATCGCGCGCAAGCTCAAGCTGCTGCGCGGGGAGATCGACCAGCCCAAGATCGCTTCCCTCTACCGCAGCCTGCTCCGCGCCGGCTTCCCCACCGACATCATCCGCCGCGAGCTGCGCGCCATGACCCGCGAAGAGGTCCCGGACATACCCGACGCCTCTGTCGAGTTGTAGCGCAGGGCGCCCCTGCGGATCAGGATCACTCCACAAATTGGGTGAGGGGGCTGGGCGCCACGACGGGCGGGCGCAGAAACGTCCACGCCAGATTGAGCGCGAAGAGCGTCACCGCAGTCATTTCGACGACGGCGGAGACGGGCAGGAGCTTCCAGGCCCAGGCTGCGAAGTTCTGATAGGCCAGAATTTCCGAGCCGACGCGCAGCGTGCAGCCGGCCATCAACAGTGCCAGCCCGGCGAACATCAGCCGCGGGCTGGCCAGCACGCGCATGCCGCAGAACGACGGCAGAATTCTCTGCCCCACGCCGAACACCATGGCCGCCACGAAGCCGACCGTCAGGGCGTGCCGCGAAGCCCCCAGAATCCCGGCGCTCCCGGCAAGATTCCGCGAGGCCCAGATACCCAGCAGCGCGGCGATGGCCAGCCAGACGAAGGCGGCGCGCACGAAGTACGGAAAGCTGGAATGCACCCGGACCACCTTGGGCATCTTCACCGATGGTTCGAAGATGCGGAGCGCCGTTCCCGCGCAGATGGCGCCGGCGAGGAGCGCATCGGCGGCCAGGGCGAACGCTCCGAAAAGCGCGGCCAGGACGCCGAGAGAATTCGCCGCGGCGGCCAGGGCCAGCAGGCTCGAACGCAGCGGCCGCAGGCCGAGAAACACGGTCACCCAGCGGGCGCTGAATCCCCAGACCATGGGCACGAGGAATCCCCAGGTGGCGACGACGAGATAGCGCTGGTCGAAGAGATGCGGGAAGGCGGGAGAGGCGCCACTCAGCGCGAGCGAGAACGTTTCCAGAACCTGGAGAAGCAAGGTGAGCAGCAGCCCGGCCGTGGCCGCAATGACCACGTACACCCAGGTGTCCCAGGCCATTTTTTCGTTTTTGAGGGAGGCGTGCGCGGGGCCGATGGTGAAGAAAAACAGGGCGAAGGCCGCCAGTTCCAGCACCGCGGATAGAGGCAGGAGCGCGCGCCAGTGCCAGGGCTGGATGGTCACGCCCCAGCGGAGCAGGACGCCCGTCGTCCACAGGGCCCAGCAAGCCCAGGCGCGCCAGAGCGGAAAGGGCTGCATCTTGCGCAGCTTGGGGATGGAATAGAAGCCGATGCCCAGGATGAACGTCGCCACCCAGCCGAAGATCTGCGCGTGACCGTGCGCCTGAATCCAGCCGGGCGCCACCGACTGGGCGGCCTGCAGTTTGCTGATGAAAATCAGGTTCCAGACGCCGAGAAAGGTCCCCGGCAGGAGCATGAAGGCCAGCCCGGTCAGGATGTAGGTCATCAGGATCGTGGAGAGTGCCTTCTCGCGCGCGATGCTGCGGTCCATCAGGGATTGCGTCTTCGCGTCGAGCCACTGCGGCTGGCCCGTGGTAGTTACGGATGCGCTGGCCATCGTCTCTCCTTGTGGCGCCGGGCTTCGGCGGCCCCTGCACGGCTTCCACGGAAAGCTTACGGCCCGCTGGCAACCCCCGCTGTGACATAAGTCCCACCGGGCCTCCTGGCGCTTCGTCTTCCAATTGCGGCATCTCTTCCCCCTCTGCCATAATGAATTGTTGGTGGATTTCCACTGAGGTATCCGTGACCGGCAACGAGATCCGCGAAAAGTTTCTGAGCTACTTCGAGAGCAAAGGCCACCGCAGGGTGCGCAGCTCCTCGCTGGTGCCCATCGGCGACCCCACGCTGCTGTTCACCAACGCGGGGATGAACCAGTTCAAGGACGTTTTCCTGGGCCTGGAGCAGCGCGACTACAAGCGCGCCACCACCGCCCAGAAATGCGTGCGCGCCGGAGGCAAGCACAACGACCTGGAAAACGTCGGCTTTACCAAGCGCCACCACACCTTTTTCGAGATGCTCGGGAACTTCTCCTTCGGCGATTACTACAAAGAAGATGCCATCGCCTACGCTTGGGAACTACTCACTTCGCCCAAATGGTTCAACATCCCCGTCGACAAGCTGTACTTCACAGTATTCGGCGGTGCCCTGATACCGCCGAACAACCAAGTCGGCCACGACTTCATCGCCGTGCAGTCATGGGCAAGCGCAGGTGCCCCATCAGAAAGAATCATTCAGCTCGCAGATGCGCAGGGAATCAAAGAACTCTTCTGGAGCATGGGCGATACAGGTCCGTGCGGCTCGTGCAGTGAGATTCATTATGACATGGGGCCAGCGGCATCTGAGCAAGGCCACACCGATTGTAAGTTTCCTTGTGATTGCGGCCGCTATGTCGAAATCTGGAATCTCGTCTTCATGCAATGGAATCGCGACGCTACCGGCAATTTCACGCCGTTGCCTAAGCCGTCAGTCGACACCGGCGCGGGCCTCGAGCGCCTGGCCGCGGTGGTGCAGGGCAAGCTTTCGAACTTTGACACCGACCTCTTTGTGCCGCTGATGCAGCGCGCCGCGGAACTCTGCGGCGTGAACTTCGAGAAGGAAATAAACCTGGAGGCCGGGAAGGGCGGCGCGGCTTCGCTGCGCATCATCGCGGACCATGCGCGGGCCACGACGTTTCTCATCACCGACGGCGTGCTGCCCTCCAACGAAGGGCGCGGTTACGTCCTGCGCAAGATCATCCGCCGGGCCATCCGTCACGGGCGGCTGCTGGGGGTGACCCAGCCGTTTCTCTTCGAAATGGTGCATGCGGTGCGCCAGTTGATGGGCGATGCCTATCCCGAGCTGCGGGAAGCGGCTGCGGCGCGCGTGCCGGAGATCGTCCTCAGCGAAGAGAAGCGCTTCAGCCACACCCTGGACATCGGACTGCGCAAGCTCGAAGACGAATTGAAGCCGCTGGCGGCGCAGAAAACCGCCGCCCCAGCCATCTACACCGGTGAGAGCGCTTTCCGGCTCTATGACACCTACGGCCTGCCCATGGATTTCATTGTCGACGCCGCGCGCGACCTGGGCATCCAGTTCGACGAAACGGGCTTCGAGCGCGCCATGAACGAGCAGCGCACGCGGGCGCGCGCCTCCTGGAAGGGCGGGGCGAAGGAAGCTGCCAACCCGGCCTACGCCAAGCTGGCCGAGACTTTCCGCACCGAGGCCGACTTTTATCAGAGCACGAACACGCGCGACTGCCGCATCGAAGCGATCGTGACCAAGCGCGGCGTGGTGCACGAAATCCAGGCCGGAGAAACCGCAGAGATTGTGCTCTACCCGGTCACCGGCTTGATCGCGCACAAAGTCGTGGCCAAGGAGACGCTGCGCACCGGGGACCGCGTGGCGGTGGTCGCCGACGCGGCGCGCCGCGAGCAGATCAAGCGCAACCACACCGGCACGCACCTGGTGCACGCGGCCCTGCGCAACATCCTCGGCGCGCACGTCAAGCAGGCCGGCTCGCTGAATGCTCCGGAACGCCTGCGCTTCGACTTTTCGCACTTTACGCATGTGGCCCCCGAAGAACTGCGCGACATCGAGCAGCAGGTCAACGAGGAGATCCGCCAGAACGCCGAGATCGAGACCGCCGTCACCTCGCTCGAAGACGCCCTGGCCTCCGGCGCCCTGGCCTTTTTCGGCGACAAGTATCCCGAGCACAACGTCCGCGTGGTGACCATTCCCGATCCGCGCTCCCCCCGCGGCTTCTACAGCAAGGAGCTGTGCGGCGGCACGCACGTGCGGCGCATCGGCGACATCGGCGTCCTGAAGATTGTCAGCGAGCAGTCCGTCGCCGCGGGCGTCCGCCGCATCGAAGCGATCACCGGAGGCGGAGCCCTGGAGCACTACCAGCAGCAGGCCCAGCTCCTGACGCAAATCGCCAGCGCCCTGAACGTGGGCGAGGAGGCTCTCCAGGCCACGGTGGAGAAGCTGGCCCATACCGCCCGGCAGCTGGAAAAGGAGCTGGAGGCCCAGAAGCGCAAGGGGGCTCTCGGGCAGATGGACGAGCTGGCCAGCCGGGTCCGGCTGGTCAAGGGCGTCAAGGTCATAGCCGAGGAAGTGACCGGGGTGGATCGGGAAAGCTTCCGGCAACTGGTGGATAGCCTGCGCCAGAAGCTGGGCTCCGGCGTGGTCGCCCTGGGCACCATAGACGACGGAAAAGTCTCGTTGATTGTTGGAGTTACAAAGGACCTGACCAATCGCGTCCATGCCGGAAAGCTGGTCCAGGCCCTGGCCAAGCTGGTTGGCGGCAGCGGGGGTGGCCGGCCCGACCTGGCCGAGGCTGGCGGAAAGGACACATCGGCCCTAAAAAGTACCTTGCAGACCCTCCCCTCCCTCCTAGACACATTGTTATAATTTTGTCTAGCGCTGGAAACGTGTCCGGCAGGAGACACACCCCTGCCATCGGGCACGGGTCTCTACGGAGCCACGGAAACCGAAATCGTATTGCCTTCCCCAGGGTTCGATGGCACATCGCACAACCATTGCGGGCTCTATCTATCTGGGAATACAGCTCTTGTTTGCTGTTCCGGGGAGCGCCCAGATCGCTGCGGTCCATGATGAGAGCGGCCGGCGATTGTTCATCAACGACAACGCCCCAGCCCTCGTCAAGGGCGCGCCCGCAAAGCCGCGATCGGCCATCTACCTGCCAGCGGCACCCTCGTTTACCGGGCATTCCCGGCAGGCGGTGCATCTCGACCGCGACGGGGCGGAACGCATCGTGCGGGAAGCCGCCGACCGGCACAACGTGGACCCGGCATTGGTCCGCGCGGTGATCGAAACCGAGTCCGGCTGGAATCCCGCGGCGGTGTCGCGGCGGGGAGCGGCGGGGCTGATGCAATTGCATCCGGTGACGGCACAACGATTTGGAGTGGACGACGTGTTCAACCCGCAGGAAAATGTGGACGCCGGGGTACGCTATCTGAAGAGGTTGCTGCAACGCTACAAAGGCAACCTGGATTTGGCCCTGGCGGCGTACAATGCGGGTGAGGGGGCCGTGGATCGCCACGGTGGAATTCCCCCGTTCCGCGAAACGCGGAATTACGTCCAGAAAGTGCAGAATGCGTATTTCCGGCCGGGCTCTGGCCGCCTTGCTTCCGGGTGGACTTCTTCGCGCGCCATCCACAAGGAGACGGACGCCCAGGGCCGCATCGTCTTCAGGAACGATTAGGGGTTGGGGGAAGATGTCAGGCGTGCTCAAGTTGCTTACCCGCCGCAGGCTGCGCACGGCTTTCGCCGCCGCTTCGCTGTCTTTTGTCCCGTTCCTTCCCGCCCTCGCCACGCACACCACCGCCGTCCGGCGGCAGGCCGCGCAGTCCCAGTTTTCCCGCGCCGAAGAGCAGCGCGCCGCGCTGAACAGCAAACCGCTCCCCGAGCGCACGCTGGCCGAATACCAGCGGGCCGTTTCGGCCTATCGTCGCGTCTATCTGATCACCCCGCACGCCACCGAAGTGCCGGATGCGCTGCTGGCCGTGGCCGAACTGAATGCCGAGATGGGCGACCGCTTCGGGCGCAGATATTTCCAGGCCGCCGTGGACACCTACCAGTTTCTGCTGCACGAATATCCGGCGAACCACTACTGCCACGACGCCATGTTGCACATGGCCCGCCTGCAGAAAGACCAGCTCGGTGATCCCGCTCTGGCGGCGAAAACTTATGAAGAGTTTCTGAAGCGCTACCGCCGTTCGCCGCGGCGCCGCGAAGCCCAGGAAGCCCTGGCCGAGCTGGCCCTGCTGCAGCGCGGCGAATTGCCCGCGCCTCCCGGCACGCCGCAGGAAGCCCCCGCGCTCTCCGCCAAGATGAAGGAAAAGCCGGCGGCGCCCGAGCCCGCACCGGCGGCGCCCTCCTCCTCCGCTTCCGGAGAAATTCCCCGGGTCAAGGGCATCTCCACGACGATCACCGCCAACTCCGCGCGGGTGGTCGTGGACCTCGAGGAGAAGGTCACCTACACCTCGGCGCGCATCCGCAATCCGGAGCGCATCTATTTCGACATGCAAGCCGCGCGGCTGACCCCGGAAATGGCCCGCCGCACGATCACGCTGAGCGGGGAGATGCTCAAGGCCGTGCGCCTGGCCCAGAATCACGCGGGCATCGTGCGCATGGTTCTGGACGTCGCGGGCGTGCGCGGCTACACCGCGGCGGTCAGCGATAATCCCCCGCGTCTGACGGTGGACCTGTATGCCTCCGCCGCGGCGCTGCGCGCCGCGCGCAAAACCAGCGTTGACCGCTTCGCGGTCACGCATCCAAAGGAAGGCGCCGCCGAAAAAGTGAAAGAGACCGGCGACGCCGGCGTCCGCGCGGAAGCGCGCGCCACCGAAAAAACTGCCGGAAAGCCCGCGCTGCAGCCCGCCGTGGCCAAGAAGATTCCGGCAGAGCCCGCGGAAACCGCCGCGGCCCGCTCCGCCGAACCAGCGGATTCCAGGATTCGCGGCGCGGCGCACGATTCCCCGGCGGTGAACAACAGTTCCCTGACCCACAGCCACAAGGACGGAGCCATCGGGCCGGAACGCGCCGCCGTCCCGCCGAGCGCCCCGCTGCCTACACGCGACGGCCAGGCCACCCTCACCCGCACCCTGGGCTTGAAGATCGGGCGCATCGTGATTGACGCCGGACACGGCGGCCACGACACCGGCACCATCGGCCCCACCGGCCTGCTGGAGAAGGATCTCTGCCTGGATATCGCCCTGCGCCTCGGCAAGGTCATCGAACAGAAGCTGCCCGGCGCGGAAGTGATCTTCACGCGCCCGGACGACACCTTTGTGCCCCTGGAGCGGCGCACGGAGATCGCCAACGAGGTCAAGGCCGACCTCTTTATCTCCATCCACGCCAATTCCAGCCACGATCAGGCCGCGCGCGGCGTGGAAACCTACTACCTGAACCTGCGGGGCTCGGCCGAAGCCATGGACGTGGCCGCGCGCGAAAACGCCATGGCCAGCGGCGGCGTGCACGAGCTGCAGGACCTGGTCAAGAAGATCGCGCGCACGGAAAAGATCGAAGAGTCGCGGGAACTGGCCTCGGACATCCAGGATTCGCTGGCCCCGCGCATCCAGAAGACCAGCCGCCGGGTGAAGAACCGCGGCGTGCGCAAGGCGCCCTTCGTGGTGCTGATCGGGGCGGATATGCCCTCGATCCTCACGGAGATCTCCTTCCTCAGCAACCCAGCGGACGAAAAGCTGCTCAAGAAGCCCGATTACCGGCAGGGCGTGGCCGACGGCCTCTACCAGGGCGTCGCCATCTACCTCAAGAGCCTCAACAGCGTGACCTACAACCTCCCGGCACGGGGCGCCGCCGCCCGCCCGCATGCCCCGGCCGCTGCGGTTGAACAATCACGCAACCAACAGTAGTCTGTTAGTGTCTAATATAACTGTACCCATGCGCCGCACTCTTATCTTCGCGTCTCTTCTCGGCCTCTGCCTGGCCCCGGCTCTCCGCGCCCAGCAGTCCCTGCCCGACCATTTCGGGAGCTGGAGCGCCTCGGCGCCCGCGGCAAAGACCGCCCCGGAAGTGCCTGGCAAGCCCTCCGGCGAGGCCGTCGCTGTCTTGCAGGAAGCCGGGCTGGACGGCGTGACCCGCCGGGCCTACGCCAGCAGCGGAAGCACGCTGACGCTGACCCTTTACCAACTGCGCGACCCCAGCGGCGCTTACGCCGCCTTCACCTATCTGCGCACCCCGGAGATGGCCGATTCCGACCTGGCGGAGTACGCCGCGGTAGGGCGCGACACGGCGCTGATCCTTTCCGGCGCTTCGCTGGTGGAAGCCCGCGGGCTCGCTGGCGCCTCGCTCGCCGATCTGCGCGAACTGGTGGCCGCCCTGGCGCGCACCGCCGACAAGACCCCGCTGCCCCCGATCCGCGGCTATCTGCCGTTGCGCGGCAAGCTCGGCGGCACGGAAAAGTATCTTCTTGGCCCGGCGGGGCTCCGCGCCGAAGCCGCGGCCCTCGGGAAACCCGAGATCGCGGCGCTCGCGGACAAGGCCGGGTTCGCTTCCGGCGCGGAGGTGATGTTGGCCCGCTACCGCATCGGCCGCGAAGAGTCTGTGGTGCTGCTGTTCGAGTACCCCACGCCCCAGGCCGCGGGACTCCACCAGAAGCACATCGAAGCCGCCCTAAGCTCCGTGGCGCCGCCGGCGGAACTGCCTCTGCGGCGCAAGGGCTCCTTGCTCTCGCTGGTTCTGGCCCCGGCAGCGGGCGCCCCGCGCGGCTCGCAAGCCCTGCTCGACGGGGTGCGCTATGAAACCAATGTGACCTGGAACGAAAAATCGCAGACGCTGACCGACGCGCCCTGGCCGGTCATGGTCGTCAACACCATCCTGGGCACCGGCGTCATCCTGGTCGTGGCCATTGTCTTCGGGGTGGCCTTCGGCGGCCTGCGCGTCCTCACCAAGCTCTTCTTCCCCGGCAAGGTCTTCGACCGCGCCAGCCAGATGCAGATCCTGCAGCTCGGCATCAACAGCAAGCCCATCGACTCCAACGACTTTTACGCCAGCTGGAATCCGCGCAGTTAAATGGACGGGTAATCGCCGCCGGCTTCGGCGGAAATGAATTGCAGCGGAGCCGTGCACGGCACCTGCACCCGCGACCTCCCGATTACTCCACCAAACCAATGTTGTTGTGTGCGCATGCTTTGCTGCGCAGCGCAGGAATTTTCCGGGTGGCGGTATACTACGGGGCCGGAGGCGACATCGTGAAAACGAGGCGGGAATTTTTGGCGGCGACGGGGATGGGGTTGGCGGGGGCGGCGGTCGCCGCGCAAAGTGCGGCGACCGCGCACACCGACGGCGCGGCCGCAGCACAGCCTGGACAGGAGCCGGCGCCAGCGGGAATGCCGCCGGCGTTTGGAACGGCGCAACCGGCGGGGCCGGAAGTGTCCGTGGGCACGTTTGTAGAGGCGCAAAAGCTGGTGCAGGTGGAGTGGAACAAGCGCGACCGGGAACAGGCGGCGGGGAGTTGGCGAGTGAACATGGCGCCGCTGTACGAGAGGCGCGTGGGGCCGCGAAAGGCGGAATTGCAGGAGGGACTGGCGCCGTGGTCGCGCTGGGATCCGGTGTTGCCGGGGAAAAAGGCTGGGCCGGAGCGCGATCGGTTCGTGAGAAGCGGCGCGGAGGCCGGGCCGCTGCCCGCGAACGATGCGGACATTGCGTTTGCCACCGTAACGCAATTGTCGCGATGGCTGGAGACGAAGAAGCTGAGTTCCGAGCGGCTGACGAATATCTACCTGAAGCGGCTGGAGGAGTTCAATCCCAAGCTGCGTTGCGTGATCACCCTGACGCGGGAACATGCGCTGGCGCAGGCGAAGAAAGCGGACGCGGAGATTGCCGCGGGAAAATACCGGGGGCCGCTGCATGGAATTCCGTGGGGCGCGAAAGATTTGCTGGACACCGCGGGGATTGCGACCACCTATGGAGCGGAGCCGTTCCGGAATCGCGTGCCGAAAAAAGATGCGGCGGTGGTGAGGAAACTGAACGAGGCGGGCGCGGTGCTGGTGGCCAAGCTGAGCCTGGGCGCGCTGGCGCTGAACGATATTTGGTTCGGCGGCCAGACGATGAATCCGTGGCTGTTGGAGGAGGGCGCGTCGGGATCGAGCGCGGGACCGGGAGCGGCGACGGCGGCGGGTCTGGTGGGATTTTCGATCGGCAGCGAGACGGGCGGAAGCATTGTGTCACCGAGCATGCGCTGCGGGATCACCGGGCTGCGGCCAACCTACGGGCGGGTGGCGCGGACAGGGGCGATGACGCTGTGCTGGTCGCTGGATAAGCTGGGCGCCATGACCCGGAGCGTGGAAGACGCGCTGCTGGTGTTGCAGGCGATTTCCGGGCCGGACCCGGGAGATGTGAACAGCGTGCCGAGCAAACTGGATTTTGTCGCCGGCGCGAGCGTGAAGGGATTGCGCGTGGGCTACTTTCCTGCCTGGATGAAGCAGAATCCGGCGACGGAAGTGGACCGGGCGGCGCTGGAAACGGTGAAGAAAGCGGGGATGGCGCCGGTGGAGGTGACGCTACCGGATTGGCCGTACGATTCGCTGCAGCTGATTCTGTTTGCCGAGGGCGCGGCGGCGTTCGAGGAGTTGACGCTGAATCACGGAGTGGATCAGCTGGCGATGCAGACGTATGACTCGTGGCCCAACCTGTTCCGGCAGGCGCGCTTTCTCTCGGCGGTGGATTTTGTGCAGGCGGACCGCATGCGGAGGAAAGTGGCGGAAGAGATGGGGCGGATATTCTCGGAAGTGGATTTGCTGCTGGTGCCGTCGCTGCGCGACGAGATGTTGACGATTACCAATTTCACGGGGCACCCCTCGCTGACCCTGCGCGCGGGATTTGTGGACGTGGCGGAGGCGCGGAGCGATTGGGCGCCGGATCCCGCGCATCCGCTGCCGAAATTTGCGCCGCCCCGGCGCGTGCCGCACGGGGTGACGCTGATCGGGAGATTGTTTGAGGAAGGGACGCTGGGCGAAGCGGGTTTGGCGCTGGAGAGGGGTTTCGGAGTGGCGGAGGCGAGACCCAAGGGGTTTTAGCGGCAGAGTTTGACCTGACCGGAGTGCATGCGTCCGGCAAGAGTGGGTTTTCTCTCACTCCCGCCGGTGCAAAACTCTCCGCTCACGCCAGTTCGCTATTTGCGGGGTACGGGAATTATCTGGGTGCGGCGTCTCCGCACTGATTCGGGTGCATCTCCCTTTGGGAGTGAAATGATGAAATCCTCAGCCAATGCCGTGCGTTCCCCCCGGGTCGTGAACATCGGCGACTTGCGTCGTTTGGCGCGCCGCCGTTTGCCACGCGGCGTGTTCGACTACCTCGACGGCGGTGCCGAGGCGGAAATCACGCTGGCGGAGAATCTGCGCGTTTTCCAGGACGTGACATTCCGTCCGCGCAATGCCGTCGCTATCGGCGCTTGTAATTTGAAAACCCAGGTCCTGGGCGAGGAACTCTCTTTCCCCGCACTGCTCGCTCCGGTCGGCTACAGCAGGCTGATCCATCCCGGCGGCGAAGTGGCCGCCGCGCGCGCCGCCGGCGAAGCCGGAACGGGCTATATCCTCTCCACCATTTCCGGCCACAAATTGGAGCGCGTCAAAGCCGCGACGAAAGGACCCGCGTGGTATCAACTGTATCTCGTCGGCGGCCGCGAAGCCGCGGAGGCTGCCATCGAGCGCGCTCACCGCGCGGGTTTCACCGCGTTGGTCATCACTGTCGACACTCCCGTCGCCGGCATGCGCGAACGCGATCCGCGCAACGGCATGAAGGAGCTGCTGGGCGCTTCGCTGTTCGCAAAACTTCCCTACCTGCCCGGCATCCTGGCCCATCCCCGCTGGCTCATCTCCTTTCTCTGGGATGGCGGCGTTCCCAAATTGGAGAACATCGTCATTCCTGGCCAGGGGCCGATGAAACTCATCGACGTGGTGGCGGCCCTGTCGCATGCTGTCGTTACCTGGAAAGACCTCCGGTGGATTCGCGAAATCTGGCGCGGCCCGATCGTCGTGAAAGGCATCCTGACCGGAGATGACGCCAGGCGCGCCGCGGACGAAGGCGCAGCCGCGGTAGTGGTTTCGAATCACGGAGGGCGCCAATTGGATGGCGTCTCCCCTTCTCTGCGGGCGCTTCCTGAAGTGGTTGCTGCGGCAGGAGGTCAAGTGGAAGTGCTGATGGACGGCGGTATTCGCCGCGGCAGCGACATCATCAAGGCCCTTTGCCTGGGTGCGCGTGCCGTTCTGGTGGGGCGTGCGTATGCATACGGACTTGCCGCAGCCGGAGAAGCCGGCGTCGCGCGCTCTTTGGAGATTTTGAAAGACGATGTCGAGCGCACTCTCCGGCTGCTGGGTTGTTCATCAATCGCCGGACTAAATCGATCGTATCTCGACACCCGAACGCTCGAAAACAACCTTCGATGACCGGCCAGCGAAGGCCGCTAAGAAGAACGCCAGCGTGCGGTAGGGAAGGCGGCTGGCTTGGCGTTCCCTGGTGTTCCCGAGTTTTCAACGGGCATAGAAAATAGACAAGTTACCTGCTTGAAAGGAAGTAGGTTAGAAAATTCT
Organism: Terriglobia bacterium; assembly: GCA_020073585.1. GTDB lineage: Bacteria > Acidobacteriota > Terriglobia > Acidiferrales > UBA7541 > Acidiferrum. The sequence goes on along the minus strand of JAIQEV010000057.1, from coordinate 14,930 downwards.
GGAGCCGAGGCGGGGATTTGAACCCCGGACCTGCCGATTGCTCCACCGATACCATTCTGTTGGATTCGCGCGCTTTATTCCTCACCACACCGTATGGTTCTGCATGGTATTCGGCAAGTTTTGTTCACAAGTTGTTCACAACTCGTTGGGGTGAACCCCATTCTCAATCGGGTTCTTGCGTGACGATGTGGACGTCCACGGCGGGAGCTTGGCGGAGAAAACGATTGATGGCGTTCATGTACAGGAATTTCCTCCAGCCGTCGACTGCGGACCTGCCAAAGATCACTTGGGTGATGTGCTTATCGCGCGCGAAAGCCGCAACCGGATCGGCCACGTTGTCGCCTTTCAGGCGCACCATGGTGGCGCCCAAGCTCACCGCAAACTGCACATTGGCTTCCAGCGTCTTCTGATCTTCCTCGTCCGCATCATGGCCAAGGTCCACATACACGGCATAAAGCTCCGCGTCGATGCGCCGGGCCATGCGTGCCGCCCGCGCGATCAGGTATTGGGTTCTCGGGTGCGGGCTGATACACACGGCAATTCGTTCCCGGACGGGCCAGGTCTCCTGAATCTCCTTCTGCTCCATGTACGTTTCAAGAGTGCGGTCCACCTGCTCGGCCACTTGCCGCAAGGCCAGCTCGCGGAGAGCGATCAGGTTGCCGCGCCGGAAAAAATTCCTGAGCGCTTGATCCACTTTCTCCGTGGCATAAACATCGCCGCGTTTCATGCGGTTCTGCAGCGCTTCCGGCGTCAGGTCCACCATCACCGCTTCTTCCGCCGACTGCACCACCCAGTCCGGCACGGTCTCCCGTACCTTGATTCCGGTAATCGCTCCCACCGTGGGGGCGATGTTTTCCAGATGCTGAATATTGACGGTCGAAAGAACGTCGATTCCCGCCGCGATGATCTCCAGCACGTCCTCGTACCGCTTGCGGTGTTTGCTGCCCGGAACATTGGTGTGCGCCAATTCATCCACAACGACGACGTGCGGCTTCCGGCTGAGGATGGCATCGGTGTCCATCTCCTCGAAGAGGGTGCCTTTGTATTCGATTTTCTTGCGCGGGATGGTAACCAGTTGCGCGGCCAGTTCCCCGATGGCCTTGCGGCCGTGCGTTTCCACAACTCCCACCACAACATCTTCGCCCCGGGTGTGGCGGCGAATCGCCTCGCTCAGCATCGTGAACGTCTTGCCCACGCCGGGGGCATACCCCAAAAAAACCTTGAAGCTGCCGCGCACCTTCTTCGGCGGCGACGCCACTTCCAGCCACTGCTCCGGTGTCTTGGGCATAACTCTCTTCTCGCCGGCGGAACACGCAAAAGCTAAGTTACAATGTAGCCATGCGCGGTTTCCTTACCCGCCGTCTTCCCGGTTTGATCGTCGCCCTGGGGACCGTGGCAGCGATCACCTTCCTCTGCTACAGGACCATTCACGTTAACGCGACGACCGTCGCGCTTATCTTTCTCTTGGCTATTTTAGCAGTCTCCACCGTTTGGGGCATCCTGGTTTCCGTGGTGATGTCTCTGGCGGCGGTCTTCGCCTTCAACTTCTTCTTCTTGCCTCCCGTCCTGACGCTCACGATTACCGACCCGCAGAACTGGGTGGCCCTGTTTGCCTTTCTGGTCACCGCCGTCATCGGCAGCCATCTTTCCTCCAGGGCCCGGGACCAGGCCGAGGAAGCCGACCGCCGCCGGCGCGAGATCGAAAAGCTCTACGAATTCAGCCAGCACTTGCTCAGCGCCGGAAACGTCATTGAACTCATGAATGCCATCCCGCGCCAGGTCGTGGATTCCTTCGAAGTGGGCGCCGCCGCCCTGTTCCTGACGGAAAAGCAAAAGGTATATCGCTCGGGCTTGCTGATTCCTCAACTGGACGCGGAGAAGCTGAAAGCCGTGGTGGCCCGCGAAGAGTTGCAGGTGGATGAAGCGCAAAGCCTGTGTTTCGTCCCCGTCCGTCTGGGGGTGCGCGTCATCGGCTGTCTGGGGATTTCCGGCCAAATCCTTTCCCGGCAGTCCCTGGAAGCGCTGGGCACACTCATCGCCGTGGCCATCGAGAGGGCGCGGGCCATCGAGCAACTCGGCAAGACCGAAGCCTCCCGCGAGGGAGAGCGCTTGAAGTCGGCCTTGCTGGACTCCATTACCCACGACTTCCGGACTCCTCTGACTTCCATCAAGGCTTCGGTGACCAGCCTGCTCTCGGACTCCCGCCTGGATGCGCAGCACCGCGCGGAACTGCTCACGATCATCGATGAAGAGACCAACCGCCTGAATACCTTGATTGGCGAAGCGGCCGAGATGGCCCGCCTGGAGGCGGGGGAACTTAAGCTGGACTTGCAACCCCACTCCATTTCCGAGCTGGTCTCCGCCGCTCTCGAACAGTGCAAGGGTTTGCTCGGCAACCGGCTCGTGCAGGTGCAACTGCCGGAGAACCTCCCTGCCGTGCGCGCGGACCTGAACAGCGCGAAGCAGATTCTGGTCCAACTGCTGTCGAACGCCCATAACTATTCGCCGCCCGATCTTCCCATCACCATCACTGCGGAGGCCAACGGCAACTTTGTCCTGACCAGTGTCGCCGACCGCGGGCCCGGAATCGAAGAGATAGAGCTCGGCCTGATCTTCGACAAGTTTTACCGTGGCAAAGACCAGCGCTACCGCGTGCACGGAACGGGGATGGGCCTGCCCATCGCGAAGGCCATCGTGGAAGCCCATGGCGGCGCCATCAGCGTCGTCAGCCAGTTGGGACACGGCTCCGTGTTCTCCTTCACCCTGCCCGTCGAGCGCGGCCAGAGCAGGCGGCAATGAGCTCCGCGAACATTCTGGTGGTGGACGACGAGCCGCAGATTCGCCGCGTGATGCGCACCACCCTGACGAGCCAGGGTTACACCATCAAGGAAGCGCGCAGCGGCGAAGAAGCCCTGGAAATGCTCGGAAGCGAGCAGCCCGATCTGGTGCTCCTCGACGTGAATATGCCCGGAATGGGCGGGCTGGCGGCCTGCCGGGAAATCCGCGAACGCTCCGATGTCCCCATCATCATCCTCACGGTCCGCAATGCGGAAAAGGACATAGTGCAGGCGCTCGACGCCGGAGCCGACGACTATGTCGTGAAGCCTTTCGGGATCGAGGAGCTTCTCGCCCGCATCCGCGCCGCCCTCCGCCGGACCTCTGCCGCCGAGCTGATGGCTCCGCTCGATTCGCCCGATCTTCACGTTGATTTCGAGAGCCGCAAGGTCCTCGTCCAGGGCCGGCCGGTCCGCCTGACACCCAAGGAATTTGGCCTGCTGCGGCAGCTTGCCGCCAATCCGGGCAAGCCCGTTTCGCACCGCACTTTGCTGCAAGCCGTCTGGGGACCGGACTACGGAGAGGAAACCGAATACCTTCGCGTGTTCATCAATCAGCTTCGCAAGAAAATCGAGCCGGATCCCCGCCACCCTCGCTATATTTGCACCGAACCCTGGGTCGGCTACCGCTTCGAATTCCCCCGGGCCGCCTCCGCAAAAACTCGCCGTTGACCGCAAGGCCCCTTAGCGCAGCGGATGGCTCCGATCCAGCTCGAGATTCAGCTCCAGCACATTGACGCGCGGCTCACCAAGAAATCCGAGATCGCGGTCTTTGGTGTACTTCTTCACGAAACCCCGCACCTCATCCTCTTGCACACCGCGGGCCCGGGCCACGCGCGCAATCTGGAACTCCGCGGCCGCGGGAGAGATGTCCGGGTCCAGACCGGATCCCGATGTGGTCACCAGGTCCACCGGAATCGCCGCGCTGGCATTCTCGCTTTGCAGCTTTTGCACGTCGCCTTTCACCCGCTCCAGCAGCGTCTTGTTCGTGGGACTCAGATTCGAGCCGCCGCTGGCCGTGGGATCATATCCGGTTCCGGCTGAGGACGGCCGCGGATGAAAGTAGCCGGGGCCGCTGAAGGCCTGGCCGATGATTCCCGAGCCTACGAGTTGGCCGCTCTTTTCGACCAGTTGTCCGTTCGCCCGGTCGCGAAAAAAAAGCTGGGCGAGACCGGTGATTCCCAGCGGGTACAGGACACCGAAGATCACGGTGGTCACCAGCGTGAACCACACGGCGATGAGCAGGTTCTTCTTCATACGTTCCTCTCAGACAATCCCGATGTACGTGAGCAGCACATCGATGAGCTTGATCCCGATGAACGGGGCGATGATTCCCCCGGCGCCATACAGCAGCAGATTGCGGCGCAGCAGCGCCGCCGCCCCCACCGGCCGGTAGCGCACCCCGCGCAGCGCCAGCGGAATCAGCGCAATGATGATCAGCGCGTTGAAGATAACCGCGGACAGAATGGCCGACTCCGGAGTGCGCAGCCGCATGATGTTCAGGATTCCCAGCACCGGGAATGCCCCGGCGAACATCGCGGGAATAATGGCGAAGTACTTGGCCACGTCATTGGCCACCGAAAACGTGGTCAGCGCCCCGCGCGTAATCAGGAGTTGCTTGCCGATTTCCACGATTTCGATCAGCTTCGTCGGGTTGGAGTCCAGGTCCACCATGTTCCCGGCCTCTTTCGCGGCCTGCGTCCCGGTATTCATGGCCACTCCCACGTCGGCCTGCGCCAGCGCCGGAGCGTCGTTGGTGCCGTCCCCGGTCATGGCCACCAGTTTTCCCTTCGCTTGCTCTTTGCGAATGAGCGCCATCTTGTCTTCCGGCTTGGCTTCCGCGAGAAAATCGTCCACTCCGGCTTCCCGGGCGATCGCCGCCGCGGTTAACGGATTGTCCCCGGTGATCATCATCGTCCGAATGCCCATGGCCCGCAGATGATCGAATCGTTCGCGCATCCCGCCTTTAACCACATCCGTCAGCGCGATGGCCCCCAGCACCCGGCGGTTCTGTGCCACCAGCAGCGGAGTCCCCCCGGCATTGGAGACTTCCTTGACGATCTCCAGGATCTCGGCGGGCACCTCCTGGCCCTCCTCCCGCGCGTATTTCGCAATGGCTTCCGGCGCTCCTTTGCGAATTTCGTGCACGTCCAGGTCTACGCCGGACATGCGCGTCTGCGCCGAAAAGGGAATGAACGTGGGACTGTGCGACGCCAGCTCCCGGCCGCGCAGCCCGTATTTTTCCTTGACCAGCACCACAATGGAACGCCCCTCCGGTGTTTCATCCGCCAAGGACGCCAGTTGCGCCGCGCTGGCCAGCTCTACCTCCGTGACATTCGGGCAAGTGTGCAACGCCGTCGCCTGACGGTTGCCCAGCGTTATCGTCCCGGTTTTATCCAGCAGAAGTACGTCCACGTCTCCCGACGCCTCGACGGCGCGTCCGGACATCGCGATGACATTTCTCTGAATCAGCCGGTCCATGCCCGCGATGCCAATCGCGGAGAGCAGCCCGCCGATCGTCGTCGGAATCAGACAGACCAGCAGAGAAACCAGGACAAAGATGCTCTGCGGCGCCCCGGCATAGATGGCAAACGGCTGCAGGGTCACCACGGCCAGCAGGAAGATGATGGTCAACCCCGCCAGAAGGATATTGAGCGCGATCTCGTTGGGTGTCTTCTGCCGGGATGCGCCCTCGACAAGATGGATCATGCGGTCGAGGAACGTCTCCCCGGGATTCGAAGTGATGCGCACCTTGATCTCATCCGAGAGCACCCGCGTGCCCCCGGTAACCGCCGAGCGGTCTCCCCCGGATTCGCGGATCACCGGCGCGGACTCCCCGGTAATCGCGGATTCGTCCACCGAGGCCACGCCCTCGATTACCTCCCCGTCTCCCGGAATGAATTCTCCGGCGCACACCAGAACCTCGTCTCCCGCGCGCAGCGCCGAACTCACCACCACCTCCGTGGAACCATCCGGCCGCAGACGCCGCGCTTCCGTCTCCGCGCGCGCTTTGCGCAGGGTATCCGCCTGCGCCTTGCCGCGCCCCTCCGCCATGGCTTCCGCGAAATTCGCGAACAGCACCGTAAACCACAGCCACAGGCTAATCTGCAGGCCGAATCCGATCTCTCCCGCATGATGGACGGCATTCCACACCAGTTGGACCGTAGTCAGTACCGCGCCCACCTCGACCACGAACATAACGGGGTTCTTGATGATCGTCCGGGGGTCCAACTTGCCAAAGGAGTCCGCCACTGCCCGAACGAGAATCTTCCTGTCTCCGAACGACTTTTTCCTGATCTTACCGACGGGATCCATAGACACCTCAGAAAGACTTTCCTGCGAGCATCAGCAGGTGTTCGAGAATCGGCCCCAGACTCAGAGCCGGAAAAAAGGTGAGCGCACCCACGATCACAATCGTGGAAACGAGCAAGCTCGCGAACAGGCCGCCTGTTACGGGGAATGTCCCGGCCGACTCCGGAAGAGTTTTCTTTTTGGCTAGGCTTCCGGCAATCGCCAGCACCGGAATGATCATGAAGAACCGCCCGAGCAATTGGGCGGCGGCCGTGGAGGTGTTGTACCACATGGTATTGGCGTTCAGGCCGGCGAACGCCGAGCCGTTGTTCCCGGCGGACGAGACGTATGCGTAGAGCACCTGCGACAGCCCGTGCGGTCCCGGATTCGAAATGCTCGAGGTGCCAAAAGGCCTTACCACGGCGACTGCCGAGAAGCCCAGAATGGTAAACGTCAGAACCAGAATCGCCAGCATGGCCATCTTCACGTCATACGACTCGATCTTCTTCCCCAGGTACTCCGGAGTTCGGCCCACCATCAGTCCGGCGATGAACACCGCGAGGATCACGAACACCACAATGCCGTAGAGTCCGGCGCCGACGCCGCCGAACACCACCTCTCCCAGCATGATGTTGATCAACGGAACCATGCCGCCAAGTGGCGTGAACGAATCGTGCATGCCGTTCACTGCGCCGCAGCTCGCGTCGGTCGTCACCGTCGCGAACAGCGCGGAGTTCGCAATCCCGAAGCGCACCTCTTTCCCTTCCATGTTTCCGCCGGATTGCAGCGCGCTTGCCCGCTGATCCGTGCCGGCCAGGAGTGGATTCCCTCTGGCCTCCGCCCAGTACAGTGTCGTCACCCCGGCAAAGAACAAGAACGCCATCGCGGCCCACACCGCCCAGCCATGCCGCTGCGAACCCGTCATGCGGCCCAGGGTGTAGGTGAGACCCGAGGGAATCGCGAAAATCAGCACGATCTGGAAAAAGTTCGAGAGGGGCGTGGGGTTTTCGAATGGGTGCGCGCTGTTGGCGTTGAAAAAGCCGCCGCCATTCGTGCCGAATTCCTTGATGGCCTCCTGCGAGGCCACCGGGCCCTGGGCAATTACCTGCTGCGTCACCGTTTGTGTCGTGGCCTTGCCGTCCGCGCCGGTCACCTGCACGGTCTGCGGTTCGATCAGTTGCACCGTGGTGTAGGGCTTCAGATTCTGGACGACGCCCTGAGACACGAACACGAGCGAGCCCACTATGCAAATGGGCAGCAGAACCCACAGCAGACACCGCGTGGTGTCCATCCAGAAATTTCCGAGCTTGTCCGTTTCCTTGCGTGCGATGCCGCGAATGACCACGATGGCCAGCACGATGCCCACAGCCGCGGAGGCGAAGTTGTGGTACGCCAGCCCCGCCATCTGCGTGAGATAGCTCATCGTGGACTCGCCGCTGTAGGCCTGCCAGTTCGTATTGGTCGTGAACGAAGCCGCCGTGCCAAACGCCAGCCCGGGCTCCACATTGGGAAATTTCTGCGGGTTGAGCGGCAGCCACTTCTGCGTGCGCTCGATGAGATACAGGAGCGCCATGGAGACGCCGCTGAACAGGAGCATGGCGATGGCGTACTCCGTCCAGCGCATCTCATGCTTCTCGTCCACGCCGGTCAGGCGGTATACGATTCTTTCGACCGGCCGCAGGACCGGATCGAGAAACGTCTTTTCCCGGCTGAATACCCGCGTCATGTAAATGCCCAGCGGCTTGGTGAGCAAAAAAATCACTAGAAGATAAAACACAATTTGCAACCAGCCATTTGCCGTCATGATCAGAACTCCTCCGCCTTCAGGAGGGCGTAGAGCAAATACCCGAAGAGAAAGGCGCAAATGATCAGCAACACCGCATTCCCTGTATTCATTGGCTCGCTCCTACCTCAGCCGTTCGCACCCGCGAACGTAGAGAATGGCTACAGCGACAAACAGCGCCGTCGCCACGATGAAAATGACGTCTAGCATGATTCTTCCTCTCTTCCGGCTGAATCATTCCGTACCTGATGCCTTACCACGATCCCTGCTTCTGTCCCCACCACCAGACCAGGCCCACGGTCGCGGTGTTCTGTTCCTTCTTTAGTTGCCCGGGCGTTTCTGTCAGGAAGAATGGCTGGTTCGAAAAATCCCGCCGCCACTCGAATCGCGTGAGGAAACCGTCGGCCAGTTTGTATTCGTAGGTAAGCGTCGCCTCTTTCAGGGCCTGGGTGACTCCACTGTACATTCCGCCGCGATCCGACAAATATTCGGCGCGAGCCGCGACCGCCGACTTCGGCGTGAACTGATAATGCGCGTACGCCGCACCACCGGAAACATGCGCGGGCGCTGAATTTTTAAATTGCCGGTTGATGACGTAATCCGCCTCGCCTGCGAGCGTGAGCTTCGCCGACGCATTCCAGCTGATATAGGTATCCAGAAGGTGGAACCGGCCGTCAGGCGCCGGCACGATGGGCGTCGTGGAAAGGCCGGGCTGGGTTGGGAGCGCAGGCAGTCCTGGATTCAGCGCGGGTTGTAAGTCCCGCTGTTCCCTCCCGACGTGATAGATGAAGTTCCACTGTACGGTTTTCGCGGGCTTGACGATCACCTGAACAACGTGCGACTTGAAGCCATTGAAGTCTTCCGTTTGCTGTACTCCGTTGATGAGCCAGTAGCTCAGCGTCAGTTTGTCGTTGACGCTATACGTATTTCGGAAGCCCATGTGATAAAACGGCAGGAAATTGAAGAAGTACGCTCGCGAGTAGTTGAACTGATCCTTGGTATAGTTGCCTTCGTAGCCCATCGCGCTGGCAAACTTCCCAAAATCAATGGTGAGTCCCTTCCCGATGGGCGCCACGTAGGTTCCGTAAGCCTGAAAAACAGGGCGGTAGACCTGAGGCCGTGGTTCGTTGGCGGCGCTTCCCTGCAACGCCTCCGTCGCTTGCCCATATTGCAGGTCCAGCCGGGCTCCAAATCGCCTGCCGGCCGCCGGGTCCGCCGCTCGCTCCAGAATCATCGTCGCCTGATTCAAACTGAAGCTGTTGCTGCTGACGTCATAGGCGCGCAGCAGATTCACGCGCCCCACGGGCCGGTTGAAATTGTAGGCGTAATAACCGTCGATGGTGAGATTCAGCGTAGTCCCCTGGAGAAAATCGTTGGAACTGCGCTCCGCAGCAGTCACAGCCTGAGCGCCCGGTCCCGCTCCAGCGCTCTGGACCACCACCTTCAATTCCGCAGTTTCCGCAGCAGCAGAAATCGCCTCTGGCGAGCGTTTCTGTTTCAACTGCTCTTCGAGACCGTTGATTCGAGTGGAGAGCTGCATAACGAGGCCCCGCAACTCATCGAGCTGTTTTTGCAGAGCCTCCTGGCTCCCCGAAGACGCTGCAGGTATAGCTTGTGTTTGCCCGCGCACAGCTCCGGACCAAATGATGCTAGCCGCGAGTAATCCGAATGTCCTGGTTTTCCGCATCACCGTAGCTCCATTTGACGATGTGCACTTCACGGCTCACGACGCTGGCGAGAGCCTTTCGGAATCATGGTGACCAAGCGCCCTGACTGCGTCCCTTGGATTTTCGAGTTAGAACCCTGCCGATGAGTGCTATCCGTTCGCTTTGACTCGCGGAAGAACTGAACCAACGCGTACAGCATGAACGCAAGACCAAAGCTCACGAGACTTATGAAGATCCACATCGCCCTCTGATCCTTTTCTTTCGATGGGGCCGCCCTTGTCCACGGTTCACCTGGCAGAAATCCCCACGGGCTCCAAGCATCACCTGTCAAGCGTAAAAAAGTCGCAAAGATGTCATAAGGATTTCATAAAGCACCCCCCTCAACTGGGGGCTCCCGGGTCTTCCGGCAGCTCCACCGTTTCCGCTTTCTCTACATCACAGAAAGACAGGCCTATTTCCCCAGAGCCGAAGAGCAGTTCCGCTCCCTGGTAAAACAGCCCCTTGAAACCGACGTTTCCAGCGATATCCAGCGCTACTTCCAAATCCGCAAGAAGTAGGAAAGCCACCAGTACATTGTCCCCGTGACCGAGGATTTTGAATTCCTGAAGGAGGCCCGGGAGCGCTTTCGCGGAGACAGGTTCGACACCCTCTTCCACGCCTGGCGTCTCGGCAGACTTGGCGACAACGAGCTGCGAGTGGAGCTGTCCACTCTCGCGCCGAACCGAAGCATATTTTTCGACACGTATCTCCTGCATCGGCATGGCTCTCCGCGCGCCATGGATTCTGGACCGGGTGACGGGTACATGAAAGATAGTAATCACCCATCCCTTGACCTCCAGCGTCACCTCGAGATTCCTGGAAGTTCTTCGGAACACAGAGGTTGCCTATGACGCGACGGTGGATTTTGACCACGGGCAAAACACCCGGCTGGGCTGGAGCGACCCCACTTCGTTGCCACCGGAATCGTGGCGGTCGCTCCAGCCCGCCCCGAGCAACTCGAGGCAGTGTTTTGCCCGTGTGCGGGAGTCGGAGCAAGCAATTTGTAATGCAGGCTGTATTGCAGCACCGACGACGAGAGAAGGAAAAACTACTTAGCACTTATGAAAGCACCGTCAAAACAATTAAAAACTACAACCCTTTAAGTCCGCCTGGCGGAAGAAGTCGGGCACAACCGGGACAGGTACGCCGAGTTCATCGAGCGAACCCGTCCTACGTCGTCAGCGAGGCCCTTAAGCGCCTGTTTAGAAGGAATGAAGGACTCAATCGCTGGACAGTCCAACACACAAACGATTCCAATCCCGGACAAAACGAAGGAGACGCCCTTTCCAAGACTGCGTAACAAACATGAAACCCCGTCCAACCCAACTCGGTACGCGCGAGAATACAGCGTCCTCAAGACAGCATGCCTCGCGCCTTGTAGTAACTTCGTCGCCTCTGCAGTCCAGAACGATATCAATAAATGGGCATAGGGAGGAGCAATCGTCGGCCTCTACATCCCCGGCAGTCGAACCATTCGACCTAGCCCTCAGCGGCCCCACGAACGCAGCCACAGGAGGAAAAGAAAGAAGCGAAAGCCAACTGCTTAATGTCCACGAAGTAGCCGAGTTGTTGCAGGTCCCTGTCTCCTGGGTGTACGGACGCACACGCCAACGATGCATAGAGCGCATACCTGGATTCCGCCTTGGAAAGTACTGGCGTTTCAACGAAGCTGATGTACTTGCATGGATTCAGCGTCAACGGCTGGGAATCCGGGAAAATGCTTGAGATTTGGAGTACACTGGCGCACGGTGAGGAAAAGGGCGCGCGAATCGGAAAGGAGTTTACGATTCGCACGCGTTTCCAAGAAGGGCATATTTATCTTCGACGCGGCAAGAAGCGAAAGGTCTGGGCCGCACGCTGGAGAGAAGACGTGATCGCACCGAATGGCACAGTGAAGAGGGTTCTTCGCTTCGCCGTGCTAGGGACATCCAGCGAGATCAAGGGCAAGAAGGAAGCAAGGGATATCCTTCAAGCCAAGCTCAGACCGATCAATCAAGGCCGCCAACATCCACAATCAACGATGACACTGGAGCACTTTGTGAGCGAGCTATGGAAACCTGGCGTGATCCCGACGCTAAGGTCCGTGTAATGAACCCCTCTAAAACTGGACACCTGCGAAGAGTAGGATAGGGGCCTCCGATCAGGAGGCAACATGGGTCGCAGAGAACAGGTAAAGCGCAGTGCGGAAGAGAAGTGGGAAATTCTGCAAGAAGGGTTGAAAAGCGGGAACATCGCCGAGACGTGCCGCAAGCACGGAGTGGCTCCCAACCTGTGGTACCGCTGGAGAGATGAAGCTGAGCAGGGAGCAAAGGCAGCGCTTGGGGGGAGAAGCGCTGCGGGCGGCGCGGATGAAGAGCAGTCCAAGCGCGTGAAGCAACTGGAACGCGCGCTGGGCCGCAAGCAGTTGGAGATCGAAATCCTAAAAAACGTGCTGGGGGAGTGAGTTGCGGCGCGACGCACTCCCACGCACGCGAACTGCTGACGCAAGGATACCAGGCGGCGTTGGTTGCCGCGACGCTGATGATCAGCCGGTCGCGCCTCTACTATCGACCAAAAGCTCGCTGCTCGCGAGCAGACCGCAGCTACGACGAGCAAATCATCGCCGCCTGCGGGGAGAAGCCGACGTTTGGTTATCGTCGCGTGACGCTGCGGTTGCAACGGCAAGAAGGGTTGGCGGTGAATCACAAACGTGTGTTGCGCGTGATGCGGGAACGCGGACTGCTGGTGCTTTCGCGGCGGTTGCGAGCGCGGCGCAGAAAAGAGTGGGGCCGCGTGGAAGCCGCCGAGCCGAATCAGATCTGGCAGTCGGACATGACCAAGGTGTGGGCGGGGCCGGCGGCGGGATGGGCATACCTGGTGAGCGTGATCGACTGCTGCACGCGAGAAATCACCGGGTGGAATCTCTCGCTGCGCTGCCGGAGCGAAGAGGCCATCGACGCCGTCGAACAGTCGGTACTGGCGCGCTTGCCGAGGGGAAGCCGCGAGGCGGAGCTGACGTTGACGACGGACAATGGAACGCAGTTCACTTCGACGCGTTACCTGGAAACGCTTTCGCGGTTGGGCATCAAACACCGCCGAACGGCGTATCATCATCCGGAAGGCAACAGCTACATCGAACGGTTTCATCGCAGCTTGAAGGAGGAAGAAGTCTGGGTTCACGAGTACCGCAGCATGGAGGAGGCCCGGGCGTCGATCGGAAAATGGATCGCCGAATACAATCACGACCGGCCCCACCAGAGTCTACGAAACCGCACGCCTCACGAGGCGTTCCTAGCTTGGCAAGCTATACAACTTTCCGAGGCCCCACATGTCCAAATCTGAGGGGTTCATTACATCCGGATCGTCTCGCTACTACGATGTTCAGCTCCGGTGCCACATTCTCCCCGCATTCGGCACAAGGAGGCTTTGCGACCTCACGCGGGTTGATGTCCAATGCTTTCTCGCCGAAAAACGAAAACTCGGCTTTTCCGGTTCAAGCGTTCACGGCATGCGGACTGCAATCTCGAAAGTCTTGCAGTCTGCCGTCGATTGGAATCTTCTCGAACAGAATGCAGCCAGAGGGATTCGCATCGGAGATCGTGCGCCAAAAACGGAGAGGCTATATCTGGACCCGAAGCAAGTTGTGCTACTGCTGACTTCCCTTCCCGAGCCTTGCCGTACTCTTGTGCTCGTTGCAGTTTTGACGGGCATGAGAATCGGTGAAATCCTAGCGCTGCGATGGAAGAACCTCGATTTAGTTCGTGGTGTCATCCAAGTGCGAGAGACAGTCTCAGAGGGCAAGTTCGGTTCGCCAAAAACAAAGAGCAGCAGACGGGATATTCCGATCAGCCAACCTGTGCGTGAGGCATTCCAGGCGCAGTTTGCCTGTCGTCGACAAGCAGGCCCTGAGGACCTCGTCTTCACGACCCGCAAACAGACACCACTCAATCCCAAGAACCTGCTTCGTCGCTCTCTGCGACCTGCCTGCAAAGCGCTGGGGCTACCCCACATCTCGTGGCACAGCTTCAGGCATACGTATGCAACGCAGCTTGTTGAGGTCGGCGGATCAATCCGAACGGCTCAGGCACTTCTTGGCCATTCGGATCTCGAGACAACCCTAAATGTCTACACGCACGCAATCCCTGAAGCACAGCGGCGCGCGGCAGACAAAATTGCTGAAGTTTTGTTCACTAATGTTCACAAAACTTCAGTGGCTACAGAAAACGAAAAGGTCAACTAATTGAAATCGCGGGACTTGCAAGAAGAGTGGAGCCGAGGCGGGGATTTGAACCCCGGACCTGCCGATTACGAATCGGCTGCTCTACCACTGAGCTACCTCGGCTGAATCAATCCACTGTAGCATCCGCGCAAAATTTCTGTCAATTCGCGCCGCCACACAGGCCGCCACGCGCAATTCCTTGGTTCCCGCGGCTGCCGCGGCGACTCACTTTGAGAAGGGATACATGGCCCAGCCGATACCGATGCCCACCAGCAGAAACAGGAAGAGCGACCACGCGATGTACTTCACGCGCTCCAGCGGCCGCCGCCGGCTGAGGAATCCGAAGGCTACCGAAACGACCAGCGCGTAGAGCAGCATGCCGTGCAGATGGGTGAGGGTCATGGGGAACCCGTCAGGCCTTTCGTCCGCGCGCCGTTTCGTAGGCGTGCAGCGCCGCCAGCAAGTTCAGCACGCCCGCAGTGGCCAGAAAACGCGTGCCGTAATCGCCCCGCGCGTGCGAAACATCCGAACCGTCCGTTTCGATGTCCCGCGCCAGCAGATAGAAGCTGCCGGTGCCCAGGTCCGCGATGTAGCCGAGGGTGTCGAAGGCGTCGCCAGGCCCGGCCCGGAAGACGTTGCCGCGCGCGCGCGCGCCCACCACCACCAGCAGCCCCACGCAAAGGAAAAAGGTCAGCGCGCGGCCCCACATGCGCTGCAGGGCATGGCCCAGCCCCGGCACGGCCCACCCGGCCACGGCCACGGCTAGGGCGTAGGCTTCGCGCTTCGAATCGGCGGGGAGATTTTCGTTGCTCGCCATCTTGATTTCGCTCATCGCTCCGCCAGCAGCGCTGTCAGTTCCGTCTGCACCGCGCCGGTGATGCGCGCCTCGTGCTCCGTCACGTAGACGTTGATTTCGCTGCGTATCCCGAACTCCGGAAGGTAGATTCCCGGCTCGACCGAGAAGCAGGTGCGCGGGATCAGGTGCCGGACGTCGTGCGTCTCCCAGCCGTCCAGGTTCGCGCCGTTGCCGTGCACCGCTTCTCCGATGCTGTGCCCCGTGCGGTGAAAGAAATATTTGCCGTAGCCGGCCTTCTCGATCACCCCGCGCGCAATCTTAT
>JAIQEV010000108.1 GCA_020073585.1 Terriglobia bacterium | reverse complement strand
GCCCTTGCGCCCGATGATGATGCCCGGCCGCGCCGTGTAGATGCGCACCACCAGCTTGTTCGCGGCGCGCTCGATGTCGATCGAGCTGATGCCCGCGGACTTCAGCCGCTCCTTCAGCTCGCGGCGCAGAATCGTATCTTCGTACAGCAGGTCCGCGTAGTCGCGGTCGGCGTACCAGCGCGATTTCCACGCCTTGTTATAGCCCAGTCGAAACCCGTACGGGTGTGTCTTCTGTCCCACTCTGGCTCTCCTTACTTCTTGCCCTTTTTCGACGGCGCTGGCTTGCCCGCCAGGGCCTTGCGCACACGCCGCGCCGCGCCCCGGACGCCCTTATGCGATTCGGCTTCCGCCGCGGCGGCCGCCACGCGCTCCTGCGCGGCCACGTGATGCTCGCTGACCCCCACCCACAGGTGCGCCGTGCGCTTCTGGTAGCGGAACGCGCGGCCCATGGGCGCCGGACGCAGCCGCTTCCAGCGCGGCCCTTCATTGATATAACACTCGGTCACGTACAGCTCGTCTTCGTCCAGCGGCGTCCCGGCGATGTCCGCCTTCACCTGGGCGTTGGCGATGGCGCTGTCGAGAACCTTCTCGATCTGCCGCGCCGCGCGCTTGGGCGTGAACTTCAGGATGCGCTTGGCCGCGTTCACGTTCTGCCCGCGGATCAGGTCGATTACCAGCCGCGCCTTCTGCGGCGACAGGTGCACGTAGCGCAACAGCGCGTGCGCTTCGATGGATGCGGATTGCGTCGTCACGTCAGCCATGGCTTATGCCTTCGGCGCTGCGGGTACTGCCGCTGCCGCGCCGCCTCCTGCGGGCGCCGCTCCCGCCGCCCTCTCCAGCGCCGCTTTCACGGCGTGGCCCTTGAAGGTGCGCGTCGGCGCAAACTCCCCCAGCTTGTGCCCGACCATCTGCTCGGTCACGTATACCGGGATGAACTTCCGTCCGTTGTGCACCGCGATGGTGTGCCCGATCATCTCCGGCACGATCGTCGAACGGCGCGACCACGTCTTCACAACCTTTTTTTCGTTCCGCGCGTTCAGTCCCTCGACCTTTTCGCGCAGGTGGCCGTCCACAAACGGCCCTTTTTTCAGTGAACGCGGCATTGCTCTCTATTCCTCCACGCGGCGCAGCCGCCCCCACTGCGCGCGACGAATCTTCTTGAATCCCCGCACCGGTCCCGGCACGCGATGCGACTGCGGGCAGAACGGGCAGACAAACCGTGTGCCCTGCGCGTGCGGCGCGCGCTCCACCACCACCGACCAGCCCGGCTTGCACAGCCGGTACAGCACCGGCTCCGGCGGCGCCACCGCCGGCTTGGCGGCCGCCTTCACCGCCGCGCGCTTGACCGCCGCGCGCTTCACCGTCCGCCCTGCTGTGGAACGACTTGTGCGTGTCGCTCGCATCGCTTCTCTCTCAGCGGGCCGCCTTACCGCGCCGCCCGCTTTCTTCCTCAGCCCTTGCGCCGCTGCACGATCATCTTGTCCGTGCGCTTGTTCTGCCGCGTCTTGGCTCCCAGCGTCGGGAAGCCCCACGGCGTCTGCGGGTGATTGCCCTTCACGCGGCCTTCGCCGCCGCCGTGCGGGTGATCCACGGGGTTCATGGCTACGCCGCGCACCGTCGGGCGCTTGCCGTGCCAGCGCGTGCGTCCCGCCTTGCCGTAGGTCACATTCTCGTGATCCACGTTGCCCACCTGGCCCACCGTGGCCATGCAGTCCACCGAAAACTTGCGCACTTCCCCGGACGGCAGCTTGACCAGCGCCAGGTCGCCTTCCTTGCTCAGCAGCTGCGCCGAGCCCCCCGCCGAGCGCACCACCTGCCCGCCGCGCCCCGGGTACAGCTCCAGGTTGTGCACCATGGTGCCCGGAGGAATGTGCCGGAAGGCCATGGCGTTGCCCGGAAGAATGTCCGCGCCCTCGCCGGTCGACACCGTCATGCCCACTTCCAGTCCCACCGGATGCAGGATGTAGCGCTTGTCGCCGTCGGCGTAGTGCAACAGCGCCAGCTGCGCCGAGCGGTTGGGGTCGTATTCGATCGCCGCGACCTTGGCCGGAATCCCGTTCTTGTCGCGCTTGAAGTCGATCTGGCGGTACTGCTTCTTGTGCCCGCCGCCGCGATGGTACGACGTAATTTCGCCGTGGTTGTTCCGCCCGCCAGAACGCTTCTTCGGTTCGAGCAGCGCCTTTTCCGGCTGCTCTTTCGTGATGGCGCTCTTGTCTAGGACGGTTATGAACCGCCGCGACGCCGTGTATGGGTTAAAGCTCTTAAGTCCCATCGTTGCCTCTTGTCCTCTGCACGCCCGCGCCCTCGCGGGAATTCCCTACAGGTTCTCCGCGTATTCGATCATCTTCTCGCCTGCGGCGAGCTTGACGTAGGCCTTCTTCCAATCGCGCCGGTAGCCTTCCGACTGCCCGCGCCGCCGCATCTTGCCGAAGAAGTTGGCGGTGCGCACGCCCTCCACCTTGACCTTGAAAATCTGCTGCACGGCTTCCTTGATCTGCGTCTTGGTCGCGTGCGCCGCGACCTCGAAGACCACCGTGTGCTGCGTTTCCTTCACGCCCAGCCCTTTTTCCGTGATGATCGGCCGGCGGATGATCTGAAATTGCGTCGTGGCCATGGCTTAGTCCTTGCCCTTCGCCTTGTTCGCAGGCTTGCCCGGCTTGGCGGCCTTCTTCGCCGCGGGCTTTTCCGCCTTCTTGGCGGCCGCCTTCGGCGCCGCGGCCTTCTTCTCCGGGGCCGCCGCATCCTTGGCCGCCGGTGCCGGCGCGATGCTGGTCACCAACTCCGCTTCCGCCGCCGGCTTCTCCGGATTCAGCGTGCGGCTCAGCCGCGCCGCGGCATCCTTCGAGCAGATCAGCCGGTCATGCCGCAGCAGGTCGTAAGGCTGCAGCACGTGCGGCGCCACCAGCTTCACGCCTTCCAGGTTCCGGCTGGCCAGCAGCAGGTTACGGTTCTCGCCGCTTTCCACCAGCAGAATCGTCTTCTGCCCGTTCAGCTTGTCCAGCGTCGTGCGCAGCGCCTTGGTCTTGTTCGTTTCCAGCGCCCAGCCGTCCACGACCGTCAGCTTCTGCTCCGCCAGCTTGGCCGAAAGCGCCGAGCGCAGCGCGCCCAGCACCATCTTCTTCGGCAGCGCGTAGCTGTAATCCCGCGGCTGCGGCCCGTGCACCGTGCCGCCCTTGCGCCAGATCGAGGAGCGGATCGAACCCATGCGCGCCCGGCCCGTGCCCTTCTGCTTCCACAGTTTCTTGCCCGATCCCCGCACATCGGAGCGCACCTTGGTCTTGTGCGTCCCCGCGCGCTCGCCGGCCAGATACCACCGCGAGGCCTCGTGCAGAAGATTCGCGTTCACCTTGGCGGCAAACACGCTGTCCGCCAGATCCACCTGGCCGACTTTCTTCCCTTCCAGATTGACGACATCCACGACCGGCATAACGTTTTCGCTTTCCTTTGCGCTCAGCCCCGCTCGCTTGCGGGCTGCGCGAGCCTCTTACTTGGCCTGCTTGACCTTGCGGATCATGATCACCGCCCCGCTCGGGCCCGGCACCGACCCGCGCACCAGCAGCAGGTTTTCATCCGCGTCCACTTGCACCACTTCCAGGTTCTTCGCCGTCACCCGTTCATGCCCCATGTGTCCCGGGAAATGCTGGTTCTTCCACACCCGCGAGGGAAACGAACTGCCGCCGATCCCGCCCGGCGCCCGGTGGTGCATCGAACCGTGCGTCGAGTCGCCGCCGCGGTAGTGCCAGCGCTTCACGCCGCCCGCAAACCCCTTGCCCTTGCTTACGCCCGTGACGTCCACCAGCTCGCCCGCCGCGAAGCGGTCCACCAGCACGCGGTCGCCGGTCTTGGTCTCGTCGGCCGATTCCTCGATGCGCACTTCGCGCAGCACCTTCATCGACGCCACGCCGGCCTTCTTGAAGTGCCCGGTCATGGCCTTGGTGACCCGCTGCGGCTTCACGAACTCCACCAGCCCCAGTTGCGCCGCGTCGTAGCCGTCCTTCTCTTTCGTGCGCCGCTGCACCACCACGCACGGCCCGGCCTGCAGCACCGTGCACGGCACCGCCGTGCCGTCTTTCTGGAACACCTGCGTGGTGCCCAGCTTGATTCCGATGATCCCGTTCACTGCCATGCGCGTCTCTCTTCCCGCCGAAGGTTCTTTCTGCCTTACTTCGCCGCGTGCCCGAACGCCTTGATCTCCACGTCCACGCCCGGCGGCAGATCCAGCTTCATCAGCGCGTCCACGGTGTCCGGCGTCGGCTCCAGAATGTCGATCAGCCGCTTGTGCGTGCGCATCTCGAACTGCTCGCGCGATTTCTTGTCCACGTGCGGCGACCGCAGCACCGTCCAGCGGTTGATCGTCGTCGGCAGCGGAATCGGCCCGGCTACATCCGCGCCGGTGCGCTTCGCGGTCTCCACGATCTCCCGGGTGGACTGGTCCAGTATCCGGTGGTCGTACGCCTTGAGGCGAATGCGAATCTTGTCACCCTGTCTCATCATGGGTTTACTCGATTATCTCCGTGACCGCGCCGGCGCCGACCGTGTGTCCGCCTTCGCGGATCGCGAAGCGCAATCCCTTCTCCAGCGCCACCGGCGTAATCAGCGTGATCTCCCCCGAAATGTTGTCTCCCGGCATCACCATCTCCACGCCCGCCGGCAGCTTTACGTCTCC
>JAIQEV010000056.1 GCA_020073585.1 Terriglobia bacterium | reverse complement strand
AATTGTTGGTATTGGATTAGATATATTGTCTGCAGGAATCATTTGACTATCTAAATGGCATATTCTACACTGTTTAGACGTCACAGATTCCATTCTATGATTAAAAAATGATTTATCAGGATTTACTCCATCAGACATTCCAATATTTGTAGCCTGCTGTATGATATGACACATTCCATCAGGAGCAGAGGCGGCGTAAGCCCGAGCAGAAACATTCCGCGCACCAGCCGGTAGCGGCATTCGAAGCGCACCGCCAGCCACAGGCGCTGGCCTTCCTGGCGCGCTGCGACTTCCGGGGAGCGTGCGGCCAGAACCCGGGCCAGCCACAACAGGCCGCGCAGGTCCTGGTGCAGGGTGTCCAGGTATTCCAGGGCTGCGCGGCGGCGCTCTGCGGCGGCGCGCCGTGCCAGTTTGGCGGAGCCCCGGGCCGCGAGAAAAGCCCCGTCGGC
The DNA here is from genome assembly GCA_020073585.1 of Terriglobia bacterium. Classification (GTDB taxonomy): domain Bacteria; phylum Acidobacteriota; class Terriglobia; order Acidiferrales; family UBA7541; genus Acidiferrum. The sequence goes on along the minus strand of JAIQEV010000056.1, from coordinate 24,539 downwards.
CGGGGACAGCGCTTGCCGGATCTGCGGAAAATGAATGGCGTGGTGCAGCAGCGCGTCCGTGCCCAGCGCCAGTTGCACCGGGGGATGGGACTGCCCGCCGGATAAGCGCAAAGACCAGCCCAGGAGCGCCAGCAGAACGGCGGCGAGCAGCACGAAGCTGAGCAATGCCCAGGTCATGAGCGCGGCGCCTCCGGTTTCCAGACGGAGAGGAGTTGCTCATTGAGCGCGCGCAGACGCAGATTGATCTGTGGAGAGAGTTGCCAATACAGCTCCGCATCCACCAGCGCCGGCTGTTCCGTTGTGTGCGGCACGGGCGCGCGCAGGGCGCGGATCCAGATCAGCACGCTGACGCAAAACAGGAGCAGGAGAGGGATATTCCACCAGACAGAATATCTGTAGAGAAATCTCTCGATGATGGTGTTGTCGAGCACTACGGCGCAGGAATACAGGCAGAAGCCCGCAGCGAGAAAGCGGTCGTGCCTCGCTACGCGCACTTTGTAATAGCGTGCAAAGAGGAAGAGGGAAACTACGACCCCTGCGATGGCCAGTTCCAGTCCCCGGTCGGCGACCAGGACGGCAATCTGCCAGCGCCATTTGGCCGCCAGAAACGAATAACTGAGGATGACCAGCGCGCACGCGGCCAGGCAGCGCCAGGCCAGCGCCCAGATGCCACGGTAGTACCCGAGGAATTTCTTGGACAATTCCGAAAGAGCCAGAGCCTTGGCGACGAGGACCAAGCCCTGCGTGGACCAATAGATCTGATAAGAAGCCATCGCCGAGAGTCCCCAAACGCGGTAGCTGCACAGGACGCACGCCGCCTGGACCAGATTCGCCAAGTTATAGGCCGTAAAATATGGATAAAGCCGGTAGTTGCGGTTCGAAAAAAGCAGGGTAAGCAAGGTGCCTTGGGCCAGGAGCGACAAGGCCCAAGCCGCATTCTGGATGGTTTCCGGAGCGCTCATCCTGCCGTAAATCCTAGCACGGGATGACTGGCCGGTAAATAAGGCCCAGGGGTACGGTCCAGGAGATTGCGGCGGCGGTCCGGCGGAGGTCCGGCGGCGAGCGGTCGGACCTCCCCAGGACCACGGATTTCAAGCCATGGACCGGCCAAGCTTCGGAGAAGGCGGCAGGGGCGGCCCGGGGGAACCGTCCGCAACTAACACGGGCATGGCCACTCTCTTTGGAGAGGGCGGCAGCGGCGGCCCCGGTGAACCATCGGCGCAAAGCGGGGCCGCGTGAATGGCGGGGTGGTTAGCGCTGAAGTTGACCGAAGCAATAACAGGGAGTAGGATGAGCGCCAAGAGTAGAAACAGTGAGACGCATACGGCGATTCGTTTCATGGATGAACTCCTCCTGCGAGGACACTGCGGGAAAACGGGACGCGAGACGCTCTTAGAACGAAAACGTTCCGCTCTCGGAACAGATTCAGGAAGAGGATCGCAAGTGGAAATCCTGACCCAGTTGCAGCAGAACCGCCGGATCATTCACGATTTCGCGGCCACCACCCTGGCGGCGATCCCCGGCTTCTTTGCGCGGTTGACCTACGTGGCCTCGTTGCGCGATCTATCCAGCGGAAACTACGAGCACGCCGGGCTGGAAGTGCTCTATCCCCAGGAAGCGGTGCAGCAGGCGCTGCGGCAGTGCCACGAGGAGCTGTTCGAGCGCATTCTGGAAATGCCCTTGGAAGCGCAGGAGAAGGATCTGCGGGCCTGTCTGAGCGGCATGGAGAGCGGGCTGTGCTCCACCGTCGAGCACTGGCAGTCGCTCGAGTCGTATCGCATCCTGATTCCGGAAGCCGCGCCGGACTATCTCAAGACGCTTTTCTGCTCGAATCTTCGGGCTCTTCTGGAAATTCTGAAGCAGGACTGCCGGCCGGGTCATAGAGCCGCATAACCACCCCCATCACACGGCCGATCACTTCGGCATCGGCGGGAAACTGCCACTGCTCCGGCGCATAGTGCGAGAGCGGATGGGGCTGCATAACCAGCCGGGCGCCGTCCACCGCGAACCACCCACAGCGATAGCCGGAACGCACATCCACGAAATAGATGGGGCGGTCGAATTCCGTTCGCCACTCCCCGTGCTCCACGCGGCTCACCGTGGTGTCCACCAGGACGATGCTGCCGGGGCGCAGCAGCGGCTCCATGCGCCGGTCGGAGAGGCCGATGAAGCCGTAGCGGTGCTGGCTTTGCCCGTTGCCCAGGGCGCCCTCGAAGGTTCCCCAGCGCTCCACCATCCGCGAGAGAAATTCCGTGCGCCGGGGATCGAACGCGGGATCAAATCGCAAGGGAACCCGCAAGGTGGCCGGCGGAGCGCTCAGATGGGTGCGCGGCGCCAGGAAGGATGTGGCGTCGCGGAAGAATTCTCCCAGGGGCACATCGTACCAGCGGGAGATCTCCACGGGGTTGAGATGGTAGATGGCCGCCAGGGAATAGAGCTTGTGCAGCCCGGGAACCACACCGTGATTCTCGATGTCCGCCAGGCGGCTGATGTGCATGATGAATTCGGACCGCCCGTGGCGTGCGGCCAGTTCGAAGCTGGCGCGTTCCACGTCGCGATAGGTCAAGCCAAGACGCTCACGAGCCTGCCGAAGACGGAGACCGGGGTCCATCGTTCTCCTCCCCGCGTTTTGAGAAGGCCGCAGAGAGGATATAACACGCGTACTGCTTTGTTAAGAAAACAGAACAATCGTTCCTCTTATCCGGGTAGCCGCCCAAAAGCCCTTTGGACGCGGCGCCGGCAGGCCGGGAAGGGCCCTGGAGGCCGCCGTGGAGCCCGGATTCTTACCGGATTAGGAACCTCCTGCGTGGAGTTCAATTGACTCCGCTGGGAGCGGATGGGACCATCGAGGAGCGACGGAGTGAGCCTCGACCGTCCCAGGCGGGCAGCGATGAGCGGGGAGTACCGCGTTCAGGACATCATGACCGGCGCGCCGGTGACCATTGAGGCCTCCGCGAAATTGCTGGATGCCGCGCTGCTGCTGCGTTCGGCCTCCATCCGTCACCTCCTGGTGGTGGAGGGGGAAACCCTGGTGGGCATCCTCTCCGATCGCGATCTGCAGCGCTATGCGCCGTCGCGGCTGGTATCCATCACCGAGCAGGAGTACAACGCGGTCTTTACAAGTACCCTGGTGGGCCGGGTGATGACTCCGAATCCCCGCACCATCTCCCCGACGGCCACCCTGCTCGAGGCCATCGCCGTGTTCCAGGAACTGCGTCACGGCTGTCTGCCCGTGGTGAACGGAGCGCGGCTGGTGGGCATTCTCACCCGCTGGGATCTGGTCGAGGCCTTCCGCCAGGTGCTGAACGGCGAACCCGTGGGCCGCAGGGGCTGACTCGGGCGCCGCTCCCGGCTGGCGCGAATCTGCTATTCTGACTTCCTTATGGCTTTCCGCTTTTTCCGCAAGAGTCGCTTAGCCGCGCACCTTCTCCTGCTCGCCTGTGCGCTCCTTGCGCAACCTCCCGCGCGAGCGCAGCAGGCGGCGGAAGCTCCCGCGCCCGGCGCGGCCGGCCGGGAAGAGTTCATCGCCGCGGCCGGCGAAGTGCTCCAGCAGGTGAGCGTGCTGACGCAGCTCCCGGCGCGCGCCCCGCTGAAAAAATCGCTGCGCAGCCGTGCGGAGATCCGCGCCTACGTGCTGCGGCGCATGCAGGAGGATAAATCCGCGGAGGAACGCTATGCGGCCGATCGCGCGGCGGTGGCCTTCGGCCTGGTGCCCGAAGATTTCCAGATGGAGCCGTTCCTGGTCGAGCTGCTCACGGAACAGATTGCCGGGCTGTACGATCCGGAGGGGCGCGAGTTTTACATCGCGGACTGGATCCCGCTGCAGGACCAGCGCATGGTGATGGCCCACGAGCTGACCCACGCCCTCGAGGACCAGCACTTCCACATCGAAGCGTGGATGAAGGCGGCGCGGCCCAACGACGATGCCGAACTGGCGCGCGAAGCGGTGCTGGAAGGCAGCGCCACGGCGGCCATGATGGATTATGAGCTGCTCTCTTCCGGGCGGCGCCTCAGCGATCTGCCCGACCTCGATCCCCAGTTGCTCCTCGGCGATCTCTCCGACACCCCGGCGCTGCAGCGGGCCCCGGCGTTCATCAAGGACGCGCTGCTCTTTCCCTACTTCAGCGGTTTGCGTTTTTCCATGGCCCTGTTGAAGCCCGCGGGCTGGAGCGCTCTGCCGGGCGTGTTTGCCCGGCCGCCCGTCTCTTCGCAGCAGATCCTGCACCCCGAGCTGTATCGCGAAGGGCGCGTGCCCGTGCCGCTGGATCTGGCGGTGGATGCCCGGCGCCTGCGCGGGGAATGGAAGCTGCTGGAAGACAACATTCTGGGGGAGTTCGGCTGGCGGGAAGTGCTGCAGCAGTTTCTGGGCCGGGAGCGCGGCGTGGCGCTGGCGCAGGAATGGGCGGGCGACCGCTACGTGCTCTTCGAACAGGCCCGCACGAAAAAGCTGCTGCTGATCTACCGCGTGCGCTGGAGCGATGCCGAACACGCCGCGCGCTTTTTCGGGCAGTATTCGGAAGCCCTCGAGAAAAAATATGCGCAGCGCGAGCAGCTCTTCCGGCGGCCGAATTTCTTTTCCTTCGAGACCCCCAGGGGCGGCGTCTTCCTGCGCTGCGTGGAAGCGCAGTGCCTGGCGGCCGAAGGCGGCACGCGCGCGCTCTTCGACGACGTGAGCCGCACCATCGGCTGGAGCGCGGCGCCCAAGGCCCCCGAGAAAGAGTTGCAGAAGATCGCCGCGCAGCGGCAGCCCGCTGCCGCCGTCGTCCCGCGTTAGATCCCGCCGTTTCCCCTCGCCGGGCTCCGCTCTCAGGCCGTGCGCCGCAGCATCAGGAGCGTCAGGTCGTCGTCGGGCTTCCTTCCCGTGGCGTGGCTGCGCAAATCCCGGAGACATTCCGCAAGAACCTGCTCGGGTGCGCTCGCGGCGCGCTTCGCGACGAGCTGGGTGATGCGCTCGAGGCCGTATTCCTGCCCCAGATGGTTCTCGCGCTCGCTCAGCCCGTCGGTGTAGAGGAAGAGGCTCTCGCTCTCGCGCAGCGAGAGGCGCTGCACCGGGAAACGCGTATCGCAGAACATCCCCAGCGGCACGCTGCTTGCCGCGAGTGGCGTCACGCCATCCGCGTGCAAATGCAGAATGGGCGGATGCCCGGCGCTGACAAACTCCACCGCGCCGTCGCTCAAGGCCCGTCCCACGACCAGCGTGGCAAAGTGACTGGCCAGTGTGCTCTCGCAGAAGATGCGATTGGCGGCCTCCACCATGCGTTCGAGCGGGAGATTCGCGCCAGCCAGGCTGCGGAAGGTCGCGTGCAAGTGGCTCATCAGCATGGAAGCCGCCACGCCTTTTCCGGAAACGTCGCCGAGAAGGAAAAGCAAGCCGCCGGGCGTTGCAATGAGGTCGCAGTAGTCGCCGCTGACCGGCCCCGCGGGCTCGTAGTGGTAGCGGATCTGCCATCCGGCAGCGGCAAAATCCTTTCCCGGAAGCAGCGCGCGCTGGATGTTTCCGGCCAGGGTCAGGTCATGTTCCAGGGCGCGCTGCTCGTCTTTGCTGAGGCAGGAGAGGCACACCCTGCAGAGCGGATCCGCAAGCAGCCGCTCGGAATCAACCGTGCCCTTGCACGATTCGCAGATCCCGAAAGTATCGTGGTCCATGCGCGCCAGCGCCGCATCCACATCGGTAAGCAACTGGCTGAGCGATGCGTCGCGCTGGGCGCTGTGGACGGCGGACTGCAGCCGTTCGCGCCGCTTTTCTAGCTCGCCACGGAGATAGGTATGTTCGGTGGTAGCCATGGGTCCTCCTGCGGCATCTTGCAGCCTGGTTGCTGAGGTTTCCATCCGCTTTCCTCTCCCAAACTCTTGCGGGCCTCCGGAAAATCAGCCGGCCCTTGGGCGCCCAGCCGGGCCCGCTGCGCTCTTCGCGCGCATCAGGAGCGGCGCCGGCGCGGCCCCCAGCTTGCTCTCCATTTGATGTTCGAGCCGGGCGAGGCGTTGCTGGAATTTTTCTTGCATCCGCGCGGCGCGCGTCGCGCTTGCGGAGGCGCTCCACGCGTGGGCCGCTTGGGCCCGGGCGAGCTGCGCCTTCTTGAGGCCGAGGCGCACGTACTCGGCGGCGCGCGCCGGGTCTTTGGCGCGCCGCTCGTAATGAATGGCCAGCTGTTCGCAGGCCTGCAGCGCATCGCGCGCATCCCCGAGCAGCTGCTCCCAGAGGGCGGCGGCTGCGGCGTGGTCGCCGCGGCGCCGCGCGCGGATGGCCAGGTCGCGGTGGGCCTGCGGACGGTACTCGGCGGGAAGCCCGGCGTCCAGGGCCCGCTCGCAGACGCTGTGCGCGCGGTCAGCTTCGCCGCGGCGGTCGAGGTAGCGCGATAGGCCGAAGAGGTCGAGGCTGTGGACGTCCGGATCCTCGTGGCTTTCCGTCGAGAGCAGCGTGTTGATTTTCCCGAACAGCGCGGCGAGACCCCGCAAATCCATCTGGTTGTGCCGCGCCACGGAGACGAGCGGGGCTGCGGGACCGCCGCGCAGGTAGTCGAAGTAGAACTGCGGAATGAGCGCGGAGGGCACGTCGTTTTCCCGGCGCCAGCCGAGACGCGGCGCGTCCAGGACGTGGCGCTCCAGTTCCACCAGGCGCACCGAGCCGAGGCGCAGCTTCCACAGCGCCCGCGCGGGATGCAGCAGGTCGAGGTGCGCGGCCAGCCGCGGCGCGGCGATGGCCCGCGTCATCGTAAAGCGGCTTTCCAGCAGCGGCCAGTCGAAGCTCTTGCCGTTGAAGGTCACCAGCACCGGCCGTTCCGCGAGGCGCGCCGCCAGCTCGTGCAGCAGCGAATGCTCTTCGCTGAAGTCGCGCAGGAAGAACTGCTCGGTCTGCAGCCCCCCGGCGTCCCGCCAGGCGATTCCCACCAGAAAAGCGTAGGTGCCGGTGCCCCCGGCGAGCCCGGTGGTCTCGGTGTCCAGGAAGAGCCAGCGCGAGGGGTCCGCGAGTGCGGCGCGGGTGCGGCGGCTCACGGCCTCGTCGCGGGTGCGCGCCAGAATCTCCAGCGCCGTCGCTGACGGTTCGGCGTATTCCGGCGTCGAGAACCAGTTGCGCACCGCGAGGTGCTCGCCGAAGCGGTTCCTGGCCACCGCGGCCCCCAGCAGTTGCGCGAGTTCGTCCGCGTCTTCCGGAGCGCGCAGCGTAGCCGGACGCGCGCCCGCCCCGCGCGCCGGTTTCAGCGCGGCCAGGCGCGCGAATTTGTCCATGCCGCTCATGATTGGAAACCCGGCCTCTTTCCCGTCACAGCCCCGTACTCCCCGCCACTTCCCGGTGCATTCCGCCGCACAGCCGGCCGAGAATCTCCAGCGCGGCTTCCTTGGCGCGCGGCGCGAGGTCCCCGGCGGGGCCCACGCACGAGGGGCAGCCCTGCTCGCATGGACACGCCGCGATCAGCTCGCGCGTCTGCCGCAGCAGAAGCTCGTGCACGCGGAAAAGCGGCTCGGAGAATCCGATGCCGCCGGGATAGGCGTCGTAGAGGTACAGATTCGGCTCGAAGAACTCCTTGGCGTTGGCGGCGACGGCGTCTTCCAAACGCAGGGGAGTGCACTCCTCACTCTCTGCGCCGGGCGCCGGCGGGCGCTCGCCGATGGCCGTGCCCAGGTCCCGCGTGTCGCACATCAGCAGCAGCGTGGCCACCGACTCCAGCGCGTGCAGCAGTCCGAACATGCCGCTCTGCCGTTCGCTCACGCTGAAGGGCAGCGATTCCAGCAGCGCGCGCTCCAGCGTGATCCAATACGCGGTGGTGTGCATCTCGTTTTCGGGGAGCTCGAGCTGCCCGGCGCCGATGTTTTCGTTGCTGAAGAACTTGATCTTCTTGAAGCCCACCACCTGCGAGCGCACCAGCACGTCGCCGTGCGCCCGCGAGGCCGGAAGCTCCGGGCAAGCTTCCGCGGAGCGGGCTTCGGCGGCGATCTCCAGGACGCGCACCTGGGTGTAGCGAATGGCGTCGGTGTAGTAGTCGGCGTCCACCTTCTTCACATAGGCCTTGCGTTCGGTGAAGTCCAGATGCTCGACGTGATATTGCTGCCCGCCGTGCAGGTAAATGGCCTTGGGATGCACGGTGGTCAGGGCGCTGGTGAAATCCACTTCGCCAATCACCTCGGGTGCGCCGGTGATGTCCACGATCACGAAGTTGTCGCTCGAGACCGAGCGCAGGCTCACGGTGTCCGCGGGATACGCTTCGTGGGTCCAGTGCCAGTGCTCGCCCGCGCGGTGCAGATAGCCGGCCTCCGCGAGCCGCGCGCACAGCTCCCTCACGTCCACCGCGCCGAAGCGCTCCTCCGGGCGGATGGGCAGCTCGAACGCCGCGCATTTCAGATGGTTGACGAGAATTTCCAGATTGTCCGGCTGGATGAAGGCGTGCTCCGGCGTATTGCCGAAGAAATAGTCGGGATGCCGGACGATGAACTGGTCCAGCGGCGCCGAGGAGGCCACCAGCACCGCGCACGAGCTGCCGCTGCGCCGCCCGGCGCGCCCGGCGCGCTGCCACGTCGAGGCGATGGTGCCGGGATAGCCGGCGAGGACGGCGGTGTCCAGCGAGCCCACGTCAATGCCCAGCTCCAGAGCGCTGGTCGAGACCACCCCGCGGATGCGCCCCTCGCGCAATCCGCGCTCGATTTCGCGCCGCTCGTTCGGCAGATACCCCCCGCGATAGCCGTGGATCTTCTCCGGCTGTCCCGGAGGCTGCGGGTTGGCCTGCTGCAAATAGGTCAGCAATAGCTCGGTGTGCAGCCGGCTGTTGGCGAAGACGATGGTCTGCAGGTCGCGCTTCAGGAACTCCTGGGCCACGCGCGAGGATTCGTTGATGTAGCTGCGCCGGATGCCCAGCGCGCGGTTGACCACCGGCGGGTTGTAGAAGACGAACGTTTTCTCCGCGGCGGGCGCGCCGTTGCTGTCCAGCACGCAGACTTCGGCTTCCAGCAGCCGCGCGGCGAGATCCCCGGGATTGGCGATGGTCGCCGAGCTGCAGATGAACTGCAGCTCGCGCCCGTAGAAGCGCGCCACCCGCCGCAGCCGGCGCAGCACGTTGGCCAGGTGGCTGCCGAAGACCCCGCGATAGCTGTGCAGCTCATCCAGCACGACGTAGCGCAGGTTTTCGAAGAGGCGCGTCCACCGCGTGTGGTGCGGCAGGATGCCCGTGTGCAGCATGTCCGGGTTGCTGAGCACGATGTGGCCCTGCTCGCGGATGGCTTTGCGCGCGTCGCTGGGCGTGTCTCCGTCGTAGGTGAAAACCCCGAAGCGGTTCTCCAGGCGCTGGTTCAGGTCGTGCAGCTCGGCGAGCTGGTCCTGCGCCAGGGCCTTGGTGGGGAAGAGATACAGCGCGCGCGTGTCCGTGTTCTCGAGGATGGCGTTCAGCACGGGCAGGTTGTAGCAGAGCGTCTTCCCGGAAGCGGTGGGCGTGACCACCACGACGTTGTTGCCCTCGTGGATGGCCTCCGCTGCGGCGGCCTGGTGGCTGTAGAGCCGGCGAATGCCCTTTCCGGCATAGGCGGCGGCGAGATCGGCGTGCGTCCACCCTGGCAGGTCGGCCCACTGCGCCTCGCGCGCGGGGAAGTGGCGCACGGCAGTGAGGATTTCGCCCTGCGTGTCGCGCGCGGCGAAGCTATCGAGGACTTCGTGGACCCGCGTGGTGCTGCCCTCGGGGCGCAGCACGGCGGCGCTGCCCGCGGCGGCGCGCAGGGCCAGGGGTTGGGACATCTTGCGCTCTTCCATATAGTTCGCCTTTTGTTCGCCAAAGCTAGCATGCGGCTATCCACGGCGCAAGAGTGAATTGCGGCAGCCCTGTACCGCCGGCGCTACTGCGGCTCGCGCAGCCGGAGGATGAGCAGGGCCCCGGCGAAGAAGAGGATGGCGGAGGTGGTAAAGGCGGTCTGCACGTTGAACGCGCTCCACAGGAAGCCCACCAGCACGCTCGAGAGGAAATCGCCCACCGCGTTGACCGCGGCGAGCGTGCCGAAGGCCATGCCGTGCTGCTCGCGGGGCACCAGTTCGGCAGCCAGGGAATCCTCAAGGGCCTCTTCCGTGCCGACGTAGATGCCCGCGAGAGCGAAGAGGCCCCCGAGCAGCCAGAAATTGTGCGCGCCGAGGCAGAGCAGAAGGGCAGTGAAGCCGGCGAGGGCGTAGCCGCCCGCGAGGACGAACTTGCGCTGCCGGACGTGGTCGCTGAGCCAGCCGCTGAGGTACGCCGAGGCCGCGTAGAAAACATTGTGCAGCGTGTAGAGCGCCACGGCCAGGCTGGCGGCGCGCGCCACCCCATGCACCGCAACCAGTTGCCGCGCGGCGTACAGAATCAGCATGGTGTGCGAGAAGTCTCCGGCGCCGAACACGCCCACGCCCACCAGGAAACGCCGGAACGGCGCGGGCAGCGCCACCAGCCCGCTCCAGAACGATTGCTGCGAGCGGAAGGCGCTCGGCCGCTCGCGCACCAGCAGCCAGAAGCAGGCGACGGCGGCCATGCCCGGCAGCAGCGTCCACAGAAAAACGGTGTGGTAGGAGTGCCCCGTGCGTTCCAGAAGCCACAGCGCGGTGAGCGGGCCGATGATGGCCCCGGTGGTGTCCAGCAGGCGCTCGAAGCCGAAGGCCCGGCCGTAGGCCGCGGGCGGCACGTCGGCGGCGAGCAGCGCCTTGCGCGCGGGCGTGCGGATGCCGCGGCCGAACCAGGCCGTGGCCCGCCCGAAGAGCACATGCGCGGCATGCGTGGCCAGGGCGAACGAGGCCGTGGCCAGCGCGGTGATCGCATAGCCGATGGCCCCCAGCGGCTTGCGGCGCTTGAGCTTGTCGGTGAAATGCCCCGCGGCGAGCTTGGTAAAGCTGGAGAGGCCGTCGGCGACGCCTTCGATCACCCCGAGCCACGCCGGGCCCGCCCCGATCGAGGCCAGGAACGCCGGCAGCACGGCCGTGGCGATCTCGTGGCTCCAGTCGCTGAACAGGCTGGTGAGCCCAACGCCCAGCACCGTGCGGTTGAGCCAGCTCTCGGATTGCGGATTGGGCGTGGTGGCGGAAGCCATAGGCGCGATTCGAGAATTGAGTTTAGGGGGGAAAGTTAAAAGTTGAAAGTTGAAAAGTCGCACGATTGAAGAGAGAAGAGCGTAGCCTGGGAGGAAGCTGGCGCCTCGGCGCTCATTTCTTGGCGGCGCGGTACAGTATGACGCGAACCTTTTCCAGCGTGATCAGCCCTCCTTCGACCATTTCGTCGAGGCGCGGCAGTATGGCCTCGATGCGCTCCTGGGACTCGACGATCTCCACGATGATGGGCAGGTCCTGCGAGAGGCGCAGAATCTTGTCCGTGTGATAAACGCTCGAGCCGCCGTACCCGGCCACCCCGCGCAGCACCGTGGCCCCCGAGAAGCCTTCCTTGCGCAGCATCTCCACAATCGCCTGGTGCAGCGGCTGGCCGTGCCACTTGTCGGATTCCCCGATGTGGATGCGCATCAGCGTGCGCTCGCCTTGAAATTTTTCGTGCGGCATCGGTGCTCCTAAAAGCGGTTGGCCAGGCGGATGCCCGCGACGGAGAGCAGCAGGCCGACGACCACGCTGGCCCCGACGTAGGCCGTGGCGTGCAGCCATTCGCTCTCTTCCAGCATCTTGGCCGTCTCCCAGCCGAAACTCGAGAACGTCGTGTACCCCCCGAAAAATCCGATGGCCATGGCCGCGCGCCAGTCCGGCGAAATCACCATGCGGTTGAGCGTGAGCTGCCCGAGCAGGCCCAGAAAGAAGCAGCCGGTGAGATTGATGACCAGCGTGCCGTACGGGAAGGTGCCGCCGGTGCGGAACTGCACCGCGCCCTGCAGCCCGTAGCGGGCCAGCGTCCCCAGCGCTCCAAACAGTGCAATCAGTGCAATGCGCACATCCGCTCCGATCCCGTGGCGGGAAAGTGTAGCTCCGCCCATTCTCCCGCGCAACCGCTCAGCGCGGTCAGCGCGGCGCCGGAGGAGCCTGCTTCGTCTTGACGGCCGGCGCGGCTGCCGGCGCCTGCTCCTTCCCGGCTTTCTTTACCAGGACGATCTTTTCCAACTGGCCCTTGTTGTCCGAAACGACGAGATCGGCGGTGATCTTATCTCCCGGACCCAGCCCCTCGATCTCCTTCGGCTCGGCCACCATGTAGCCCATGGTCATGGCCGGCATGAGGCCGGGAATTTCGCCGTGGCTGACGACGATCATCTTCCTCGGCGCATCTGCGGAAACCACTTCGGCCTGGATGGGATAGCGCTTTTCGGGGGCGGAGGCGCAGGCCGCGAGAAAAAAGAGCGCTCCCAGCGCCGCGAGTATTGGTGCAAAGAACTTTTTCATATCCGTAGTCTCCCTGGGCTCCGCCATCAATAGTGAAAACGGTAGCGCACTTGCCCGAAGATTTCGCGCGGATTCAGGTAATGCGTCCCGCCGAAAGTCTGGCTGTTATCGAGCAGCACGCGCCGGTTGGCCGCGTTGAGTGCGCTCAGGGAAACGGAGAATCTTTCTCCGAATTCCTTTCCCAGCGACAGGTCCAGCGTCGTGTGTCCCTGCAGGTGCGCAGGCGGAGGATTCCCGTTCGCGAAGCCCGAGCCGTAGTACACGTCCGTCGATGCGTAGCTTCGCCAGGGCAGATCCACCCGGCCGCCGGCGTGCAGCGTGTTGCGCTGGTCGTGGTCCAGCAAAAAGTAATCGCTGGGCGGCGAGAAGTCCGTCAGCCCGCCGTTGATCCCCCCGTATCCCAGCGCGACCTGGTTCGAATAGGTCAGATAAATCTGGCCCCGCTTGTACAGGCGCGGGGAACGCAGCGTCAATTCCCAGCCGCGAATCAGCGCTCCGTTGATGGTAATCGGGAAACAGACGCCCGAGTTTTGCAGGCAGTTATGATCGAAAAAATTCGTCGCGCGGGTGCGGAACGTGTCCGCGTCCACCGTCCAGCCCCGCAGCGGAATCGTCACTCCGAACTGGTGCTCCTCGTCCCGTTCGCCGTGCAGCGGGATGAACGCCAGGTTCTGGCTGGTGACGAATTGCAGCAGCGGTCCGGATGCCGTCAGCAACGGCGGCGCCTGGTAGAAGTGGCCGTAGAAGCCGCGGAACACCCATTTTACTTTCGGAACGCGCACCGCCGCGCCAAATCGCGGGCTGGTCGCGTTCTCCACCACGCTGCCGGAGAAATGCGTCTGCCGCAGCCCGGCGCTCAGCGTCAGCCAGGACGCCACGCGCAACTCGTCTTCGGCAAACAACGCCAGCATCCCTCCGGAAATGGCTTCCCGGTCCGGAAAACCGGAAATACTCTGCTGGTTGGAGGCGATGTCAAAGAGCTGATCGTCCTGCTGGCCGAAGCCGTACGCGCCCGCGCGCAAGTTGTTGCGGCCTTTGACATGGGCCAGCGTCGCCTGGCCGCCTTCGTATTTCGAGGCGCGATCATCCGTCGTCGCAATCGGAAAATCGCGGACACTGCTCTCGTAGGCGGCGCGGTTGAAGTGATAGAACGGCGAAACGGTCAGCACCAGCCCGGGATTGAACGTGTGCACCCACGAAAAAGTCGCATACGCATCGCTCTCCCGGTTGGCATCCTGCTGCGCCTGATTCGCGCTGTTGTCGGGATTGTTGGGATCGAACGGCACCTGATAGAAATCGCGCCGCAGTTGCGTCACGAATCGCAATTGGTTCCGCGCATCCGCGTTGTAAATCAGCGATGCGAACCCTCCATAGCCGTTGCCGCGGTCGTGGATCACCGCCGAAGTCGGCGTCTCGAGGCCGAGATCGGTGCGGTTTCCGTTGGCGCTGGCGTAGTACGCGAAGCGGTTGGTGTGCCCGCCGAAATTGACCTGATCGTCCGTCTGGCGGAAATTTCCAAAACTCGCCACGACTTCCGCTTCGTTATTGCGCTCGAAGCCCGTGCGCGGCGCCACGTTGAATACCCCGTACGTGCGGTCGCCAAAATCCGCCGCATAGCTTCCCCGCTGCATTTCCACCGTGTCGATGTCCTTCGGATCGATCTGCGGGCCGATGTTGCTCGCGATATTCGTGTTCGGAATGGGCACGCCGTCGATCAGCCAGCTCACCTGATGGCCTCCGCGCACGTGCAGTTGATCGTGCGTAAGGTACGCGCCCGGCACATTGTTCGTAATCAGGGCCAGGCTGTTGCTGCGCGAGGCCCCCGGCGTTTCGCGGATCTCCTCGCGGTCCACCAGATTCGTCGGCGTCACCGATTCCGTCTGCGCGGGAGCGCCTTCCGCCGACACCGTGATCGACTGCGCTTGCGTAGCGAGTTGCAGTTCGAAGTGCAGAATGGGGGCTGTGCCGGAAAGCACCGTCACGGTCTGCCCTTCGGCGGCAAGGCCGGCTTTGGAAGCCGTCACCGTGTACTCGCCGAGAGGAACGGCGTCGAAGTGAAACTCGCCATTCGCATCGGTCTGTGCCGTCTGCGTGTAGTTGGAAGCCTTGGCCTTCAAGACCACGGTCATGTCCGCCACGGGACGATGCTGCGGGTCGTGCACGATGCCGCGCACCGTCCCGAAGATTGTAGCCATAGTCGTAACGCCAATAAACAGTAAACCAGAAAATAGCAGCGCAATACGTCGCATGAATTCCTTTTTTCTCCTCGAAAAAATATGTCACCGGCGGCGATTCCGCCGCGGCTCGGGTGGATCGGATGGGTGGAGGAGCGCGCGGCCGTTACAGGCCCGCGGCAACGAAACGCGGCGGAGGAGCGACGGGTTCGAGTGTTCGGGGAATCTCGGCGGTCTGCAGGGCCGTGGAAAATTCGCTGGCGCCGGCCGGCACGATCGGAGCGGCCGGCGCAGGCAGCAGGAAGGCCAGAGGCGTCACCGCGGCCCGCTCCGGGCTCTCGCAGCAGGAGATCGAGCAGGACCCCATCCCAGCCATGGCATGGCCGCAATCCATCGGGGAACCCGGCGCGGCGGGCGCTTGCGAAGGATGGTGCCCTGAAATCGGGCAGCGGCCGGCAGCGCAGCAGTCCGCAGTGCGCGCGGAATAGGCCGCCGCGGCGAACGGGGCATACAGCAAAGCCACCGCGAGCAGGCAGAAGCCCGCGCGGAGGACCACATCCAAATTGGCGCGCCTGTTCTTCACCCGGCCTCGCATCGCTGCTGAACAGCATACGATAAACGGGAGTCGTTTGCCGCCGGAAATCGCGGGACGCGGGCGCATCGCTTGGTGGATGCGGCTTGACTCGGAGCGCCAGGCGTCGCACACTTTCGCCATGCCCGAGACATTTCTGACCTTTGATTTTGGCGCGAACGAAGAGACAGCGCAGCAGGCCCGGCACCAGCTCGAAGTCTGGAAGCAAGCCTTCCGCCTCGACAAGAAATTGTTGTTCAAATTTGAACGCGAAGCGGCGGCCGCGGAAGGGAAGCCGAAAGACAAGGCGGCCTCCGGCAACGTGAAGCTGCTGGTGCGCCTCTATTTCTCCCCGCACGAAAAGCTTACCTACGAACGCTGGGCCAAGCGCATCCCCTCCGAACAGCCTTTTCATTCGGCGTCTCCCCGGACCATCCTGCCGGCCGATGCGCAGTACGCCGCAACCAAAAAATTATTCGAGGGGCTGGAGTAGATCCCCAGGCGGCGCCCGGCGCTTCGTTTTCCGCGAAGCCGCGCTGTGGAGAAAACGGGTTGAACGCTTTGCGGCCGCGCATACAGATGATCCAGGATCGCATCGGCAAGTGGGTGGAAGCGGCGTTTGCGGCTTTGCTGGCGAGCTGCGCGGCGGTGAGCGTGGCGGACGCCGTGAACCTGCTGCGCGCCCCCGTGCAACTGGACTACGAAGAAGGGAACATCCTGAATGCCGGGTTGCGTATTGTCCACGGGCTGACGCCCTATCCCGACCCGCATGGCTGGCCCCTGGTCTTCAATCCCTATGGGCCGCTGGCCTATCTGGCCACGGCCGCGCTGGTCAAACTCTTCGGAGTGGGATTTACGGCGCCGCGTCTGCTCATTGTCCTCCTCGCCGTGGCCGTTGCCGGATTGCTGGCTGCGTTGCTCCGGCATTTCGGCAGTTCCTGGCCCGTGGCGATCGGTTTCGCCAGCCTGTTCTTGTGCGCTCCGGTGGTCCGGGAATGGATGGCCTTCCTGCGCGTGGACCTGATGGGCCTGGCGCTGGCGCTCGCCGGACTGTGCGTCTTTTTCCTGGCTCCGCGGCACTGGTATCTCGCCGTGGTTTTTTTCGCGGCGGCGCTCTTCGTGAAGTACAGCCTGCTGGCGGCTCCGGCGGCCTGCGCGCTGTATCTGATCGGCAAGCGGGATTGGAAGCGGCTGCTGCAGGCGGCGGGAACCGGCGCCGCGCTGCTTCTGGGCGGCTTTGCGGCCGCGCAGCTCTGGAGCGCGGGGCACTTTGCCTTTCACATGTTCGGCACGCATCCCGATCCTTTCCAGTTCTCGCTGTACATCGAGAACCTGATCCAGCTCTTCTGGGAGATCCCGGCGCTCTGGGGACTCGCCGCGCTGGCCGTGATTCACGCTGCGTGGCGCAGGGAGATGGCTCCCCACGCGCTCTATTTTCTGATGGCGCTCTGCGGCGCGGTGACCGTGGGCAAGCTGGGATCGAACTCCAATCACCTGATCGAGTTGATCGCGGCCATCTGCCTGTGCGCCGGCCTGGGATGGAATCGGTTTGCCGGCTGGGTACAAGCGAAGGGCGCGCGCGCGGTTTCCTCCCTGTTGCTGGCGGGGGTTGCCGCGGCGGCCCTGCTGTCCTTCTCCTTCGAATTTCGCACCGTGGATGCCGCCGGTTGCGAACAGGCCTATGCATTCCTGCGGAGCCACGGCGATCGAGTGCTCTCCGAGAATGTGGGTGCGCTGCTGCTTTCCGGAAAGCCGGTGCAGCTTTCCAATCCCTATGTTTATGCGCAACTGGTGGCCCGAGCGGGCTGGCCGGACGGGCCGGTACGGGAGCGCTTGCGGAGCGGGCAGTTCGACGTGGTTGTGCTGCAGGACCAGGAAGACGGCCCCTTTGCGCCCAGCGACCGGTGGACGCCGGGCATCTTGGCGGAGATCCAGGCCAACTATCGCCAGGCCGGGGAATTCGGCTGTCCGGAAGCGGAACTGGCCTTCGTGCACAAATAGCCGCATCGCCGGACGAACGGGCCGCCACTCCGGGAAAGTTTTGCTATACTGTGGCCGCATCGTGTAAATGCGTGACCGCGAAACGGTCAACTCCCGACAGCCCAATTCTTCGGCATGAGGTTTCCTGAGATGGCGGTACAGACGCGCGCCAAGACAGCCAAGCTGGACGCGGCGAAGTTTCACGGACTCGATCGCGACACTCTCATCCGCATCTACCGCACCATGTATCTCTCGCGGCGGCTGGATGACCGGGAAATCCAGCTCAAGCGGCAGAACAAAACCTATTTTCAGATCGCCAGCGCCGGACACGAGGCCGTCACCTCGGCCATGGGGCTGCTGCTGCGTCCCGGCGTGGACTGGATCTTTCCCTACTACCGCGACCGCGCCCTGTGCCTGATGCTGGGGGTCAGTCCGCTGGAGATGCTGCTGCAGGCGGTGGGCGCGCAGGCCGATCCGGCTTCCGGCGGGCGGCAGATGCCCTCGCACTGGAGCAGCCCGAAGTGCAATATCGTGAGCCGCTCCTCGTGCACCGGCACGCAGTATCTGCAGGCGGTGGGCGCGGCCGAGGCCACGCTGTACTACGACGCCTTTCCCAAGGCTCTGGCGCGGGCGCAGGCGGCGCCCCTGGGCGCGCAGATACGCCACGCGGAAAAAGAGATCGTCTACGTCTCCTCGGGGGACGGAGCCACCAGCGAAGGGGAGTTCTGGGAGTCGCTGAACGCGGCGTGCGCCAAGAAACTCCCGCTGCTCTATCTGATCGAAGATAACGGCTATGCGATCTCCGTACCCATCGAGGTGCAGACCGCGGGGGGCAGCATCTCCAGGCTGGTGCGCGGTTTTCCGGGTCTGCACATCGCGGAATGCGACGGCACGGATGCGCTGGCGAGCTACGCGGTGTGCCGGGAAGCGGTGGAGTATTGCCGGGAACGGCGCGGGCCGGCGCTGGTGCACGCGCACGTGATCCGGCCCTATTCGCACTCGCTCTCGGACGACGAGCGGCTGTACCGGACGGCGGCGGAGCGGGAGGCGGAGGCGCATCGCGATCCGCTCACCAATTTCGGGCTGCTGCTGGTGCGGGAAAACGTGCTGGAGGCCAAGGAACTGGAAGGGCTGGAGGCCGAGGTGGACCGCGAAGTGCGCGAAGCGGCCGACCAGGCGCTGGAGGCCGAGCCGCCCGCGCCGGGCTCCTACCGGCTGCAGGTCTATTCGCCGGACGTGGACCCCACGGCGAAGGCCTTCGAGAGCGAGGCGCGCCTGCACGGCCCGGCCAAGACCATGGTCGAGATGGTCGCGGCGACCCTGGCCGACGAAATGGCGCGGGACGAACGCATCGTGGTCTTCGGCGAGGACGTGGCCGACTGCAGCCGCGAGGAAAACCTCCGCGAAGTGAAGGGCAAGGGCGGGGTCTTCAAGGCCACCGCGGGTTTGCAGCGCAAGTACGGGCGCGAGCGGGTCGGCAATTCGCCGCTGGCCGAGGCCAGCATCGTCGGGCGGGCCATCGGCATGGCGGCGCGGGGGTTGAAGCCGGTGGCGGAGATTCAGTTCTTCGACTACATCTGGCCGGCGATGATGCAGATTCGCGACGAGCTGTGCCTGCTGCGCTGGCGCTCGGCGGGGGGCTTCAAATGCCCGGCGGTGATCCGCGTGGCCATCGGCGGCTACCTGACGGGCGGGGCCATCTATCACAGCCAGTGCGGGGAAGTGCTGTTCACGCACAATCCGGGGCTGCGCGTGGTGATGCCCTCGACGGCGCTGGATGTCTGCGGGCTGCTGCGCACGGCCATTCGCTGCGACGACCCGGTGCTGTTCCTCGAGCATAAGCACCTGTACCGCCAGCCCTACAACCGCTCCGAGTATCCCGGACCGGATTTCATGATTCCCTTCGGCCAGGCGCGGGTGGTGAAGCCGGGAACACAAGCCAGCATCATCACCTATGGCGCGGTGGTGCACCGCGCGGAAGTGGCCGCGGCGCAACTGGAGCGCGAAGGGATTTCCGTGGAGATCGTGGACCTGCGCTCGCTCGCGCCCTACGACTGGGAGGCCATTGCGGCTTCGGTGCGCAAGACCAGCCGGGTGATCGTGGCCCACGAGGACATGCTGTCCTGGGGCTACGGCGCGGAGATTGCCGCGCGCATCGGGGCGGAGCTCTTCGCGGACCTGGATGCGCCGGTGAAGCGCGTGGCGGCGGAAGATACCTTCTGCGCCTACCAGCCGAAGCTGGAGGATGAGATTCTGCCGCAGACCGGGGATATCGTAGCGGCGGTGAAAGAGCTGCTCGAGTACTAATCCCGCCCCCGGCGGCTCCCCCCGGAAACTTTTCGTCCTCCGTTCGCGTATCTTGGAGTGACGGGAGAAGTGTGGAGGTGCTGCGATGGTGTGCTGCAATTGCCAGAAGGAAATCGTTCCGGAATCGAAGTTCTGCTACCACTGTGGAGCCCGGCAGCCGGAAACGGCCGGGGCCGGGGCTGCGCCCCAGCAGCCACCGGCCAAGAAACGGCTGCTGCGCTCGGTGAAGGACAAGAAGATCGCCGGGGTGTGCGCCGGCCTGGCCGACTATTTCGACCTGGACGCGACGCTGATCCGCGTGGTGTGGCTGCTGGCGGTGCTGCTCGGGGGCACCGGGCTGCTGGCCTACCTGGTGTGCTGGATCGTCATTCCGGCGGCGCCGGCGGTTCCCGAACGAGCCCCGGCGTGCTAAGCTAAAGCGATTTAGGAGGGCATTTCCATGAAGGCAGTGCAGCGCATCGGCATCCTCACCGGCGGCGGCGACGTTCCCGGCCTCAACCCCGTCATCAAGAGCGTGGTGTACGACGCCACGGAGATGAAGGCCGAGGTCATCGGCATCCGCCGCGGCTGGGAAGGGCTGACGCACATGCGCCCGGGCCCGGAGATGGACCCCGAATACCTCCGCCCGCTGGACCGCATCAGCACCCGCGGCATTGACCGCACCGGGGGCACGGTGCTGCACACCTCGCGCACCAATCCGCGCAAGATCAAGAAGTCGCGCCTGCCCGCGCACCTCTCCGCGGAGCGCGCCAGGCAGATGGAGTACGGGGAGGGGATGTACGACCTGACCCCGGTGGTTTTGGACAATATCGCGGCGCTCAAGCTGGACTGCCTGATCGTGATCGGCGGCGACGATACGCTGAGCTTCGCCCAGGTGCTGGAGGGCAAGGGCGTGCCGCTGATGGGCATTCCCAAGACCATGGACAACGACGTCCAGGGCACCGAGTACTGCATCGGATTTTCCACGGCCATCACCCGCGCCAAGGACCTGATCACCCGGCAGCGCACGACCATCGGGTCGCACGAGCGCATCGGCATCTTCCGCATCTTCGGGCGCGATGCGGGCTTTACGGCGCTGTACACGGCGTACGTCACGGCCACGCGCTGCGTGATCCCGGAAGTGGAGTTCGATCTGGAGCGGCTGATCGCGCAGCTGATGGAAGACAAGAAGAACAATCCCAGCAAATATTCGCTGGTGATCGCTTCCGAAGGCGCGGTCTGGAAGGGCGAATCGGTGCGCGAGTACGGCGAATCGGACGCCTACGGGCACCGCAAGAAGGTGGACATCGGGCACGCACTGGGCGAGGAGATCCGCCGGCGCACGGGCGAGGAGACCATCATCAGCGACCTGACCTACGATCTGCGCAGTGGCGAGCCCGACGCGCTGGACCAGATGGTGGCCATCACGTTCGCCAACGTGGCCATGGACCTGATCCGGGACCGCGTACATGGACGGCTCATCGCCGTGCAGGACGGAAAATATACGCATGCGCCGCTGCCGGACCCGAAGATGGGGCCGCGCAAACTGGACATCGCCAATCTCTACAATGTGGAACGCTTCCGCCCGCAGTATTCGCGCAAGCTGGGCATGCCGCTGCTGCTGAGCGCCGTCAAGACCGACGGATAAAACCGCAAGCCACTCGAAAATCGCGCTGCCGTTGGCGTTCCGGAACGCCAGCGCGAATCTTTGGTGTATCTCCTCCAGCCGCTCGACCAGGCTCATCGCGCCTCCCGCGTGCGGTGGAGTGCGCCGGAAGCCGGGGGGATTTTGTTTTTTGGAGGGGGATACCCCACCCCCCATGTTTTTGTAAGAGCGGAAAATACAGGGGTTAGATGGAGGGGGTTGCGTAAGAGCAGAATATAAAGGGGTTATAACCCGTTTATTTGCCGCTGATACGAAGTATGTGCGCAAGTGTTGCAACTGCGAGGGTTGCGAAGGCGGGTGGTTGTAAGAGCGGATTGCAAAGGAATTACGGGAGGGGGAGAAGCGGAGCGAGCTTGGCGCAGAGGTCATGGGTAGATGCCCGTTCCTCCGCGCAAATTCAAAACAAAGTATAACGCAACGATAACTTACGTTCAATGATTACTTGAATTCGAGTGGAGCGGGAAGGGTAGTTCGAAAAACAAGAGTTTCGGAGTTTTTCGGTTATTTCTTGCTGCTGCGCGGGGTGCGGGATTTGCCGCCGAAGATGGCGCGGTCCAGGGAGAGCGCGCCGGCGCCGGTGGTGGCCAGGGCCAGGCAGGCCGCCGCGAGGACCAGCGGGAACTCGTAGTCGTGGACGGCGAGATAGCCCTTCGCGAAGTGCACCTTCCAGATGGCCACGCCCATCTCGGCCGCCAGGAAAAATGCGGCACCCCGCGTGAACAGCCCCAGAAGCAGCAGCCCCCCGCCAAAGAGCTCGAGGACTCCCGCGACATAGACGAACCAGCCGGGCAGGCCGTGCTGGATGAAAAAGGGCTGCATGGCCGGGCCCGAGCCGGCGAGCTTGGGATAGCCGTGGGTCATGAAGACGAGGCCGAGCGCGGCGCGCAGGAGCAGGAGCGTCAAGGATTGCAGCGAGTCGAGAAATTTCACGGGACAGGTCTCCGCAGCGCCGGGAACGAGCCGGGCGCTGAATCGTGCGCATTTTACATCAGATCTCGCGAATACAAGAAATCGAAGAGAGATTTCTCGCTGCGCTCGAAATGACGGTGTTGGTTTGGGCTTGGGGTTTTTAAGAGAGAGCTTCCAGTGGAAAAGTTGATTAGGCATTGCGCTATTTGTGGGACAGCTTCCAGAGATCTCGCGAATAGAAGAAATCGAAGAGAGATTTCTCGCTGCGCTCGAAATGACAGTGTTGGTTTGGGCTTGCGGTTTTTGTGAGAGAGCTTCCAGCGGAAAAGTTGGTTAGGCCTTGCGCTGTTTGTGAGACAGCTTCCAGCGGAAAAGATGGTTCGGCATTGCGCTTTGTGTGAGACAGCTCGTGGCAGAAAAGGAGGGTACGGCGGCGCGGCGGAGGCGGGAGTTGGCGAGTTTCAGGTACAATCGGGGGCAAGTTTGGCGGGGAAGCGAAGATGGCGGAGATTCGCACAATCGGGGTGGCCAACGGCGGCGGAGACGCGCCGGGGCTGAACGCGGTGATCCGCGGGGTGGTGAAGTCCGCGATCCGGCGGCACGGTTGGCGGGTAATCGGCATCTGCAACGGATTCGACAGCCTGATCTGGCCGGAAGGGTGCCTGCCGCTGACCTGGGACGCGGTGAGCGGGATACTGCCGCGCGGGGGCACGATCCTGGGCACGACCAACCGCGGCAATCCCTTCGCCTACCGGCACATGGAGAACGGCAAAGAGCAGGTCACGGACTACTCGGGGCTGTGCCTGGAGAATGCGCGCCGTCTGGGGCTGGATGCCATTGTAGTGATCGGCGGGGACGGCACACTGAGCATCGCGCAGGATTTTTACCGCCGCGGCCTGCCGGTGGTGGGCGTACCCAAGACCATCGACAACGATCTTTCCGCCACGGAGACCACCTTCGGCTTCGACACCGCGCTGCACGTGGCCACGGACGCGATCGACCGCTTGCACACCACGGCGGAGAGCCACCACCGCGTGATGTTCGTCGAGGTGATGGGCCGGGAGGCCGGCTGGATCGCGCTGCAATCGGGAATTGCGGGCGGAGCGGACGTGGTGCTGCTCCCGGAAATCCCCTTTCGGTTCGAGGCCATCTGCGCGGCGGTGCGCGCGCGGGAAGAACAAGGAAGAAGATTCAGCCTGGTGGTGGTGGCAGAAGGCGTGCAACTGCCGGAAAAAGATCCCGCGGGCCAGCCGATACCGCCGGCGGGGCCGGGGGAAGTGTCGAACCGGATTGCCGGCGTTTTGCGGGGCATGCTGCAGAAGGAGATTCGGGTGACGGTGCTGGGACACGTGCAGCGCGGGGGATCGCCCAGTCCCTTTGACCGCATCCTGGCGACGCGCTTCGGGGTGGCCGCGACGCAACTGGTGGCCCGCGGGGAATTCGGGCGCATGGTCTGCCTGCGCGCGGGCAAGATCGATTCCGTGCCGCTGGAAGACGCGGTGGCCAAGCCCAAGCTCGTGGATCCGCGGGGCGAGCTGGTGGAAGTGGCGCGGTCGGTGGGAATGATGTTCGGGGACGAATCGTGAAGCAGCGCCTGCTGCTGGCTTTCTTGTTGCTGACGCTGGTGACCCTGCTGGCGTGGATGTTCCGGCCGCGGCACGAGGCGCTGGGCTTCGCCTACGTGAGCGAGCGCAACGTGACCTTGTGGAATACGGTGGCGCAGGTGCGCGAGCCGCTGGCCACGCTGCACTACGGCGACAAAGTGGAAGTGCTCAACCGCCGCAATGAGAACGTCCGGGTGCGCACGGCCGCGGGCGTGGCGGGCTGGGTGGACGGCCGGGTGCTCATAGGGAAGAAGGCGGAAAAGAAAAGCTTGGAGTCAGCGGGGTAAAACTTCATTCTCTGCTTCGGATAAGCGAGATAACCAATACGCTGTATGAGATTGGAGCGGTTGACGAGGAAAGTCTGAAGACAATAATGAAACAGATAAAGAAACATTAAACGCGGAAAAGCATAGAAACTACTCGTAGAAGATGAGGCTTTTTTCTTCCAGGAGCGCATGTAGTATGCTTACAGCCGTATAGACATCCTCTTCTTTCTTCGCTCCAGTGCAAACGAGTTTTCCGCTTGCAAACAAGAGAATTACTACTTTCGGTATTTCCATGCGGTAGATTAAGCCTGGAAACTGTTCAGGCTCATACATGGTTCTCCCAAGTGTGTACGCAGCTTTTTCAAGGTCAATCATACCGCCCAAACTTGCAGAGGCCACTATGTTCTGTATTTTCAGTTCTGGCTTGCTGATAATTATGATTCCGCCTCTTTTGAGTTCCTTGACGACTTTTAAGACGGCTCTGCGCGCTTCTTTTTCACTTTTTGCGCCTGTGCAGA
Source organism: Terriglobia bacterium (assembly GCA_020073585.1). Classification (GTDB taxonomy): domain Bacteria; phylum Acidobacteriota; class Terriglobia; order Acidiferrales; family UBA7541; genus Acidiferrum. The sequence continues at coordinate 255 of JAIQEV010000056.1, read as the reverse complement.
CCATTTTTCCCGAGTTGAAAATCAACGTAGCTGTTTTGGGTCTTTTAAGCCTAAAAACTAGCCCTGGGAATTGTTCTGGACGGTATTCTACGCCTGGGTAGCCTTTGACAACGGCGTTGAGGTCAACTTTTTGGTTTAGCGTGGCGGACGCAACTACGTTTTCTATGCTTATCGTGGCTTTAGATTTTGGCATGGAATCCCATCTCAGCTGAATACCCTGTATTAATTGAACTTTTCTTTATAAATACATCTACG